>NZ_DJAU01000035.1:0-115629 GCF_002429725.1 Lysinibacillus sp. UBA5994
TCCCTGAAGCCAATCGCATCATAAATATAACGACCAATTCCTGGCCAACTAAAAATCGTCTCTGTTAAAATGGCACCACCTAGCAGTAATCCAGTTTGTAGACCAATTACCGTTAACACAGGAATAACTGCATTCTTTAATGCATGCTTATAAACAACAATAAACATTTTTTGTCCTTTTGCTCTTGCAGTCCTTACATAATCTGAACGCATAACTTCCAGCATGGAGGACCTTGTGATTCTGGCAATGATAGCCATCGGAATCGTTGCAAGTGCTACTCCTGGTAATATTAATCGTTTTATAACTTCGATGAATTGATCAAAGCGGCCTTGAATAAGCGTATCCAATAAATAGAAATGGGTTATGGCGGTAATTGGATTTCGCACATCTTCTCGACCAGATGTAGGCAGCCATCCAAGCTTACTACTAAATGTCCATTGCTCCATCAATCCAAGCCAGAACACGGGTACAGATACACCGATTAACGCTATAATCATTGCTGTATAATCAAACCAAGAATTTTGGAACCACGCAGAAATAATGCCAGCATTCACACCAATAACAATCGCAATGATCATCGCAAATAGTGCAAGTTCGGCCGTTGCTGCAAAGTATGGGAAAATTTCTTCTGATACAGGTAGTTTCGTACGTAGGGAAACCCCTAAATCTCCCTGAAAAATACCTGCTAAGTAACTAAAATATTGTGTATACCAAGGCTTATCTAATCCTAAACTTGCGTTTAACGCCTCGACCGCCTCTTTTGTTGCCTGTTGTCCTAAAATAACTTGTGCTGGATTTCCAGGAATTGCCCGTATCAACATAAAGACGATAAAAGTCATTCCAAGCAAAACTGGGATTAGTTGAAGTAAACGTCTCCCCATATAGTGAAGCATTTTCATCACCTCTCTATGATTTTCATAATCTACTGTGAAGTCTTTATATACTGTTGAAAGGTTGAGCCTTCACTAAACGGTTTTGAATGTTTAGTTGAATTCTTTCATACAGGAAATAATCATTATCTTTACTTGAAAAGAATCTGCGAGATTTCCACGGCTTACCCGCAGAAAAGCAAGCAGATTCTTCACATTCCTTTGTTCAATTAAAAATGATGAAATTTACTATTGAATATCTACTGCATCTAAACGGTCAGAACCAGTAGGATGCGCAATGTAATTTGTAACTTTCTTGTTAGCAGCTAAAATTGGAATAGAGTGAGCAAGTGGAACCCATGGAGCATCTTCAGAAATAATTACTTGAGCTTGCTTATAAAGTTCATTACGCTTGTCTTCATCAATCTCAGTTTGAGCAGCTGTTAATATCTTGTGTAATTCTGGATTATCATAGAACGTATAGTTATTAGAACCAATATTATCGCCGTCTAATAACGTGTATAGGAAGTTATCCGCATCCCCATTATCGCCTGTCCAGCCAAGTAGGAATGCATCCGCTTCACCGTTTTGAGCTTTTTCTAAATACGTAGCCCATTCAAATGACACAATTTTAGATTTAATACCCACGTCTTCTAAGTTCTTTTGAATCGCTTCAGCCACTTTTTGTCCGTCTGGCATGTATGGACGTGGTACTGGCATTGCCCATAGCTCAATTTCCTTGCCATCGTAGCCTGCTTCAGCAAGTAATGCTTTCGCTTTTTCAGGATCATACGTATAGCCTGTCACTTCATCGTTATAACCAGAAATTACTGGTGGCATTGGGTTTTTCGCTGGCTCAGCTAGCCCTTCATAAAATGCATCTACTAATGCTTGTTTATCAATTGCATAGTTGACTGCTTGACGCACTTTTACATTATCAAAAGGAGGACGTGTAACAGTTAAACCAAGGTAACCAACGTTCATAGATGGACGTTCGATTAACTGTAAATTAGCATCACCTTCGATTGTTGCTTTATCAGATGGGCTTAAGCCATCAGCTACATCAATATTGCCTGCTAATAAATCATTTAAACGTGCTGAGTTTTCTGGAATAGAACGATAAATTACTTTATCTAATTTAGGATAGCCATCAATATAGTAGTCCGGGTTTTTCTCAATTGTGATTGAATCATTACGTACCCAGCTAACAAATTTGAATGGACCTGTTCCTACAGGATTTGCAGATAAACCTTCTTCATCTGCTTCAAATGCTGTTGGAGAAGCAATCGCAAATGGTGACATTGCTAAATTTTTCAGGAATGGTGCTTGAGGTTGACTTAACTTAAAGACAACTGTGTAGTCTCCCTCTGCAGTTACTGATTCAATTACTTGCTTATCACCAACGACAAATTGCGAACTAAAGTAAGGGTGTTTATCTGCACCTGTTTTCCAACGTTCAATATTTTTAACAACAGCCTCAGCATTGAAATCTGTGCCATCATGGAATTTCACACCTTCTTGTAGCTGGAAAGTATACGTTAAACCATCCTCTGATGCCTCCCATGATTTGGCTAAGCCTGGTTGAATTGTTACATCTTGCTCTCCGAAGTTTACAAGTGTTTCATAAATATTAGCTGTCACCGTGAAGGATTCACCGTCTGTAACAACAGCAGGGTCAAGTGCTACAGAATCTCCACCACGACCATACACTAAAATTTTTGGTTCTCCACTGCTAGCTGTATCGCCACCAGTTGAAGTATCTTTACTACCCGTATCCTTAGTATCTGAGCCGCCACAAGCTGCTAAGATTGTCGAGAGAATAAGGAGTAGCATTACACCTAAAGTCCAAAACTTCTTTTTCTTCATCGAATTTCCCCCTATGAGTTTTTATATCATTTAATGTTGGAGTGCCTCGTAAAGATGGCAAGCAACATAATGACCTGGTTTCACTTCTTGCATTTTAGGTACTACCTGTGAGCATTGATCCTTTTTAAACGGACATCTCGTATGGAAAGTACAACCGCTTGGCGGATTTGATGCACTTGGAATATCTCCAGAAATGATGATCTGTTCCCGTTCAAACGTAGGATCTGGAACAGGAACCGAAGATAAAAGTGCTTGTGTATATGGATGAAGCGGTTCAGCATATAAATCCTCACTCGCTGTCAGCTCAACTAATTTACCTAAATACATAACGCCAACTCGATTACTAATATGACGCACAACCCCTAAATCATGGGAAATAAAAATATAAGTTAGCCTTAAATCCTTTTGCAGCTTTTGCAATAAATTCAAAACCTGTGCCTGGATGGATACATCAAGTGCAGATACTGGCTCGTCCGCAATAATTAAGCGTGGATTGGTCATCAGGGCTCTAGCAATGCCAATACGTTGCCTTTGCCCTCCACTAAATTGATGCGGATAGCGTTTGATATGATATTCATTCAATCCAACAATCTCAAGTAGCTCCAACACTTTTTGTTTTCGCTCTTTGGCATTACCTATCCCATGAACAATAAGAGGCTCCTCTAAAATTTTGCCGATGTTATGGCGAGGATTTAGTGAGGCATAGGGATCCTGAAAAATCATTTGAATATCTCTACGTGCCTTCCTCATTTCGTTGTTGGATAATTCTGAAATCATTTTACCTGCGAATTCTATCTTACCTCCAGTGGGCTCTAGTAAACGCATTAATAAGCGACCCGTTGTGGATTTACCACAGCCTGATTCGCCAACAATTCCTAATGTTTCTCCTTCAAATACTTCAAAGGAAACATCATCTACAGCCTTTACATCCCCGGCATGTGAATTAAGGACTCCTTTTCGAATCGGAAAATATTTTTTTAACCCCTCAACCTTTAATAACGCTTTCGACACGTTGCTCCACCTCCTGTTTTTCTAGTAAAAAACATCTCGATTTATGATTCTCTGCTGCTTCAAATAAAGGTGGTGTTTCCTGTAAACAACGTTCCATTGCATATTGACATCGTGCTGCAAAACGACAGCCTACTTGAATATTTCCTGGTTTCGGTACACTTCCAGGAATGGAGTATAAATTTTCCTTTTTATAACGCATGTCAGGTACTGATTGAATGAGTCCTTGTGTATAGGGATGTTTAGGATTAGTGAAAATTTCATGAATCGGCGCCTCTTCCACTATTTGTCCTGCATACATAACAATCACTCGCTCACAGGTTTCCGCGACAACCCCCAGATCATGTGTAATTAACAACACAGCTGTATTCAATCGTTTATTTAAGTCTTTCATAAGCTGTAAAATTTGGGCTTGTATTGTAACATCCAATGCAGTTGTAGGCTCATCTGCAATTAATACTTGAGGATCACAGACAAGTGCCATGGCAATCATCACACGTTGACGCATACCGCCAGACAGCTGATGTGGGTAGTCCTTTAGCAATTCCTCAGCACGTGGTAGACCCACCAATTTCATAATTTCAACCGCTCTTGCAAACGCTTCCTTTTTCGACCATTTTGGATTATGGATTAATATAGCTTCCTTTAACTGGTCACCAATCGTGAACAAAGGGTTTAGCGAAGTCATTGGCTCTTGGAAAATCATTGCAATGTCTTTTCCACGTATTTTTTGCATTTGCTTATCCGTACATTTAGCAATATTTTTGCCATCTAGCAAAATTTCTCCACCCGTTATTTTACCTGGTGGTGATGGAATTAATCCCATGATGGACAGCGACGTAACACTTTTACCACTTCCCGATTCTCCTACAATCCCTAAAATTTCTCCTTCATGGACAGAAAAATCGATATCGTCTACAGCAGGAATTTGCCCATTATCTGTGAAAAAGGTTGTTTTCAAACCTTTTATTTCTAGTAGTTTTTTCCTCATGTGTAACGCCCCACCCTACCTATATTTTACTTAAATGTATAATAATATTAATAGAATACTATAACTTTCGTTAAATTCCTTATTTTCAGATAATTCTAACTAAAAATCCTTACTCTTTCAATCATTAATATTCTGCAAATTACATAGAATTTCTACAATAATCGCCTTCCATAATAATAAAATCTTATAAAGAGATAATTTTTTACATTTTTCAAAAAAAAATAGCCTTCCATTTTCGAATAAATGAAAGACCTTTTTTGAAAAAATTTCTTAAACCGTGTAATTTTCGGGAAATTTTAATCTAAGTGCTGTACTTGGAATAAATTATAATATGTTCCTTGACTGTCCATTAACTGTTCATGTGTTCCACTTTCGATTAATTGACCATGATCGATGACGAAAATCTTGTCAGCATGGGTAATTGTAGAAAGACGGTGCGCAATAATAATAGTTGTTCGTTCATGAGCAAGCTTGTCTAATGATTCTTGAATCAGTGCCTCACTTTCCAAATCTAATGCAGAAGTAGCCTCATCCAGGATTAGAATTGGTGGATTTTTTAAAAACACACGCGCAATGGCAACTCGTTGTTTTTGTCCGCCAGAGAGCTTTACTCCTCTTTCCCCAACCTTTGTGTCATAACCATTAGGCAGACTCATAATAAAGTCATGGGCATTTGCCGCTTTGGCTGCTTCGATGACCTGTGCATCTGTTGCATCTGGTTTCCCCATTAATATATTCTCTTTGACAGAGTCACTAAAAAGTATATTGTCTTGCAGGACAATACCAATTTGAGATCGTAAAGAATGTAAAGTAACATCCCGTACATCTTTTCCATCAATGGTCACTTTCCCGCTTGTTGTATCATAAAAGCGAGGAATTAAACTGATAATCGTTGACTTACCACCACCACTCATCCCTACAAAGGCAACAGTCTCCCCAGGATTTATCGTTAAATCGATAGCATCTATAATAGGTGAGCCAGTTTCTTCATATTGGAAGGATACATTGTGAAAGCGAACCTGCCCATTTGCATGTGGTAGTTCACCAGCATAGTCCTTATCCTTGACTTCATAAGGCTCATCTATTAAATCGAACATTCGATCCATTGAAGCGATTGACTGTGTTAAAGTTGTGGACGAGCTAACAAGTCGACGAAGTGGGCCATATAAACGTTCAATATAAGCAATAAAAGCAACCATTGTTCCAACTGAAAGTGACCCATTTATTACTTGATAGCCCGCATAGGCTATAACTAGTAATGGTGCTACATCTGTAATGGTATTCACGACAGCAAATGATTTTGCGTTCCACTTTGTTTGATCAAGCGCTTTTTCTAAAAACTCACCGTTTGCTGAATCGAACAATTTTTGTTCATGCTTTTCTAAAGTAAAGCTTTTAATAATGCTCATACCAGCTACACGTTCATGTAAATAGCTTTGTACACCTGCAAGTGCTTGAGAACGTTTCCGTGTCAAATCTCTCAATTTGCCAAAGAAGTATTTCACACTGAAAGCATAAAATGGAAATGCGACCAACGCTACTAGTGTTAGCTTCACATCCATGGTTAGCATAATGGCAATCGCAATTACAATCGTCGCCAAATCTAACCAAACATTCATTAACCCCGTCATGACAAAGGTTTTTGTTTGTTCAACGTCATTAATTACCCTTGAAATAACATCCCCTGCCCGTGTATTGGCATAATACCTTAAGCTTAAACGCTGTAAATGTGCATAAATTTCCTTACGAATATCAAATAGTACCTTGTTGCTTACGTGTTGTGCAAAATATTGTCGATAATACTCAATAGGTGGACGGATAATAAAGAACACAATAATAGTTCCACCTAGCCAATAAAATAGTTCTTTTGTTTTTTCTACATCTGTTAAGTCATCTGCTGCAATAATATCGTCTAGCACAATCTTAATGAGCAGTGGAATAAATAGTGGAATAGCAAATTTTACTATACCAATGATAATCGTTAAAATAATTTCCCATGTATATGGTTTAACAAAGCGCATATATCGCTTAATGCTTCCCAATTTATCATCACATCCTTACAAAAAGAAACAGACATCCGAAGATGAATGCCCTAAGTATTATAGCAATATTTTGATTAAAATACAGTTATGATGACTTTATAGCGAACTATTTTACCTTTACCTTAACAACACTCTGTCCCCTCCAATAAAAAAACACCTATTAGTTAAACTAATAGGTGTCATGATTGATCATCTGACTGCATATCAAGCTGGAACTTGTAACGATTTGTCCAGACATCGATGAAATCGGGTGCAAATGGTCCTCTTTTTTGTTGAATCCAGCTTATTAATTTATCGACATTGCGCTTTAAAATCTTATCTATGACATCAGGATAAGACATTTCCTTACGATGGAGCTCATATTCATCCTCGTCTAAAAGGGTATAAGACATGTCAGGAAAAACTTTAATATCTAAATCATAGTCGATATATTTAATGGCATTATTATCGAAAACAAATGGTGAGCTTAGATTGCAATAATAATACACACCGTCTTCACGTAGCATACAGATGATGTTAAACCAGTGTTCCGCATGGAAGTAGCAAATAGAGGGCTCTCTCGTTAGCCATGTACGACCATCGGATTCTGTCACAAGTGTCCGTTCATTCGCACCGATTACGATATTTTTCGTTCCTTTTAAAACCATCGTTTCTTGCCAAACACGGTGGATACGGCCATTGTGCTTATAACTATGTATTTGTATCGTTTCTCCTTCTACCGGTAATGCCATTTTGTTAGCCCACCTTTTCGTCTATGCTACCTAAATCTAGCAGTCTCTAGTATATTATAGCAATGTGTACGCGAAAGGTGTAGTTAGAAAACCACAAATTTCACTACGCTATTTTGAATTTGTATAAAATTTAGTCAATTATAAGCGAATTTTATTATAATGTCAGCTTTGATGGGATTTTTTAGTTAATGCCATAGAGAATTTCCTTTTAAGCTGACGATTTACTTACCTAAACAATTTAAAAGGGGCTGTCTTTTTCATCTTTTCGGATTTAAGACAGCCCCTTAGAGGTAAATGCAATTATGCAATTACAAAGTGTTACTCACCTAAATCTTGGTTAGTTTTTGAGAAACGGCCAGAAGCTGGAGCTTTCTTTTGCTCTGCTTTCGCATTTTGCTTTTGCACTTCATTTACGTCCGTTTCATAACCAAACTCTTCACTTTGACGTTGCATGTTTTTATTCGGTTGGAAATTTTGGTTGTTTTGTTTTTTCATCATTCATTCACCTCCACGCTAGTTATTGTGTACGGAGGTGATGACTTTTATGCTCATGTATCAATGATTTTAAGAAGGTTTTATTTTCCTGCCGTTTGCTTTTTTACTTCATCCCAAATTTTTAGCATAGGCACAGGCATCGGTAAAAGTTCTATTTGCTCACGATTTAGCCAATCACCTAGCTCAGTCGATTCGCATTTTATATAATAGCTATTTAAATGCCAAGTTAAATGTGAAAAAACATGTTTAAATGTAAGTAATTCATGTTTGGCTTGGACAATTACTTTATATTCCATTGTAAAGTTTTCTACCGAAGATTGGCTTGTATCAATCATTGGAAATTGCCATAGATTAGCTAGCAGGCCTTGCTCAGGACGTTGTTGCATTAAAAATTGTCCTTTGTCATTTTCATATACGAGAACATCATATGTGAGATGCTTCATTTTTATCTTTTTTGATTTGACAGGTAATTTTTCTGGTTCTCCCTCATTAAAAGCTGTGCAATACTCTCTGACTGGGCATAATAAACATTTTGGAGAGGTAGGTGTACAAATAAGTGCACCCAGCTCCATTAAGCCCTGGTTAAACGATGAAGCATGATCAGGATCAATTAGTTCCTCAACCGCACTTTCGAAAATTTTCTTCGTTTTGGGAATAGCTATATCTTCATGTATATCAAGCACTCTACTTAGAACCCGCATAACATTACCGTCAACTGCATGTTCAGGCTTATTATAGGCAATACTTAAAATAGCACCTGCAGTATAGGGACCAACTCCTTTTAATTTAGATATTTCATGGCGATTGTCAGGTACTATACCACCGTAATTTTCTATAACCTCACGAGCACCTGCTTGTAAATTGCGAGCACGAGAATAATAGCCAAGACCTTCCCAATGCTTTAATAAGTATTCTTGGGGTGCTTCCGCAAGCAAATCTAATGTTGGAAAACTTTCCATAAAGCGATTGTAATAAGGAATAACTGTGTCGACACGTGTCTGTTGTAGCATCACTTCAGATACCCAAATTTTATAAGGATCTGTTGTGTGTCTCCACGGTAAATCACGCTTCTCTGTGTTAAACCAGTCAACTAATGATTGTCGAAATTCTGTTACATATGGGTAATTCACAGTGACCTCCGTTGTTTTTACGATTTAATTTATGATGAAAAGGGTATACAATGAAGAAAAGAATATTCGTGGAAGATCGACAATAAGCGTCGCTTTCGCACGAGTGTCAGAATATTTCAATATACCTTTTATTATGTTCGAAATAAAGTTGTATGCACATTGTACTCGATTTTAATGCATACTAGGAGTGGATATTTTTGGATTCAGGTACACATTTCGTTATGGGTATTGCCCTTGGCGGTCTTGCATTAGCTGACCCTGTAGTAGCCAATCATTCAATGACTTTTACAGCAGTAATGGCAGGTACAATTATTGGCTCACAAGCTCCAGATGTCGACACTGTGTTAAAACTACGTAATAACGCCATCTATATCAGACATCATCGAGGAATTACACACTCACTACCAGCTGTAGCTATATGGCCTATTTTAATTACAATTGTTTTATCACTGATTTTGCAAGATGTGAATGTGTTACATTTATGGCTTTGGACATTTTTAGCTGTTGCACTTCATGTTTTTGTCGATATTTTTAACGCGTATGGTACACAAGCAATTCGACCTTTCTCTCGAAAATGGGTTGCGTTAGGTGTCATTAATACCTTCGATCCCATCATTTTTACCTTACATTGTGTAGGTATTGTGTTATGGGCATTTGGCACAAATCCAGTATGGACATTCAGTATCATGTACGTGGTTATCGTGATTTACTATATTTTGCGTTTTGCTGTGCAAAAAGCAGTAAAAAACGCGGTGCATCATACTATTCAAGATGAAGAATATGTCATTGTAGCACCTACTATGCGCTTCTTCCACTGGCGAATCGCAGCAAAGTCCAAAACTCATTATTATGTTGGCCGTGCTTATGGAAGGACTGTTAATATTTACGATAAATTCGAAATTAAGCCTTTGCCTAAAACTGCGCTTGTAGATGCTGCAATGAAAGATCCTAACTTAGCTGCATTTGTGTCTTTCTCTCCTATGTATCGATGGGAGATTTCCGAGCTTGAAAACGGCTTAATAGAAGTAAGGTTAATCGATTTGCGTTACCGTAGTGACAATCGCTATCCTTTCGTTGCCGTAGCACATTTAAATGATGCGAATGACATTATTACGTCTTACACAGGCTGGATCTTTACAGAAGATAAGCTACAGAAAAAACTACAAATTGGTGCGAGTAATTAAGCAGTAAACCCTGACCAATATTGGTCAGGGTTTTTATTATTGTACCATATCATCACTAGCATCTAGTAAATGTATATACTTCGGATTGCGCCCTGCAAAAGCATGTAGTTTATCACCATAGCTAGCAATTAATTGACGAACAAGATTTTCTGTATACTCTGCCCCACGATAATCATACCCTGCTTTCGCGGCAGTTGATTCAAAGTCACTCCATAACAACTCCACCCAAACCTGTGCCCGTCCAACAGACATCTGAGGATTCTTTGCAAGTAACTCTTGTGTTAGTTTCTCAATTTTTTCATCCATTTATTTGCCCACCTTTACTGGTGAAAGGATAGATACTGGTAGTGCCTCTTGGTACTTGTCTCCGCCTAAACGATGACCCCAAGCAAAGCGTCCCTTCAAATAATCTACTTGGAAAAACTCATTATCTGAACCATCAATACGATACATTTCTCCTGGAACGATTGTATCAAGATCCACTAAATAAGCCGCAGCCATTAAAGCTTTGCGTTCATAAACAGCAAACTCATTGATGATCCCTAGCTGTTCTGCCTTTCGAGCTTTCTCTTTTAGAAAAGCAATTTCCTCTCGCAATTCATGTTCAGACATAGCTGCATAATTTTTTTCACTCATTCTTCATTCTCCTTCTCTTCTATAAAACGATCTATTACTTCTATAGGAAAACCCTTTTGATAGAGCGCCTGTTTAACCTTCATTTTTAGCTCATAACCAGTATACTTCGATACGTACTTTTTCCAAACTTTTTCGCCTTGAGCATCAAGTAGCTGCTGCCAGTTGTCATCATCCTGCCCTATCTCAACTTGGCTAAGCACCTCTTCTACAATCGAGAAAGCATACCCTTTTCTTAATAAGTAATCCTGAATTTTGGTCTTAATCTGTGTTGGGGTCTTCTTGCTCTCCGCTCGAACAATTTTCTCTGCCAGTTGCTTCGCCAGTTTTACTTGTTCCTCAAAACTATATGTAGCAAGCACCTCATCCTGCAAGTTTTTCTCAATGCCTTTTTTGATCATGTCTTGTCTAATGGCTCTTGGTCCTTTTTTCATAGTAGCTTTCTTTGTATCAAGCAGAGCCTTTGAATAGTTTTCATCATTAATAAAGCCATAGGATTTTAACTTTTGGATTGCCTCTAACACTACAGCTTCTCCAAATTCTAAGTTGAGCAGTTTTTTCTTAACCTCATGCTCACTTCGCATTTGATATGAAAGGAAGTTTAACCCCTTATTAAATGCCTTACGTATCTCATCTTCATAGGCAATCTCTTGAATTTCGAATTCATCGAGCACCTTTCCCTTTGTTAAACCAAATTGAATGAGAATGGCTTCATCAACCGGAAAAGCATACTCTTCATTTAAATAGATATTATAGCGTTCAGGATTGTTTTTTTGACGTGCAATTTTTGTAATCATACGCATAGCAAACACCTCACTATTATCATTATAGCATTTCTTTAGGAGGGATCTGACAATTAGCACGGTTAATTTCCCTATGTTCGCGGGCATTCTCTTCCCTTCCACGGGTAAACTTTCTTCTCTGCAATTAATGCCTAAAGATGTTTACTTTTTGGTTACATGATAAACTTAAAAGTAAGCGTTTTATTCGAGAAAAGAGGTGCTTGTTATGAAAATAGTGATTGCAGGTGGCACTGGCTTTGTTGGAAATGCTCTTATACAGCTATTGCAGCACAACGGACACGACATTTTTGTCTTAACGCGTCATGAGTCAAAGCTAGAAAATGGCGTTCACTATGTTCAATGGCTACATCAGCAGGAGCAAGCTTTGGAAATCTTTGAAGGTGTAGATGCCTTTGTGAATTTAGCAGGTGTTTCATTAAATAATGGTCGTTGGACAAAAAAGCAAAAGAAAGCTATCTATTGGAGCAGAATGAATGCCACATTAGAGATTATACGTATAATGGACATGCTCACGATAAAACCAAAAGTCCTTGTCAATGCTAGTGCGGTTGGTATATACCCAACTTCCACACAAGCCATCTATGATGAAGATTTTACGGATTACGCAACTGATTTTTTAGGCACTACAGTCCACGATTGGGAGCGACATGCGAAACGAGCAGAAGCATTAGGTATTCGTGTGGCTCTTGCACGCTTTGGTGTCATTTTAGGTAGAAATAGTGGCGCACTTCCACCAATGCTATTGCCCTATCAAATGCATATAGGTGGAACGATTGGCTCTGGAGAGCAATGGCTTTCATGGGTACATATTGAAGATGTAGCACGTGCTATTTATTTCGCTATTACAAATGAAAATATTCATGGACCATTTAATATAACAGCCCCGCATCCTATGAGAATGAAGGAATTTGGTCAAACGATTGCCGAAGTCATGGGCAGACGTCATTGGCTGCCTGTTCCTAGCTTTGCGATGCGTTTAGCTCTCGGCGAACAAAGCACACTTGTTTTAGAAGGACAACAAGTGCTACCAACCCTATTAGAACAACAACATTTTATATTTAAATACCCTTATTTAAAGCAAGCACTTGAAAATTTGTTAAAGGCTCAAAATTAGAAAAAATTAAGTTGGATAATTTTTTTAGTAATTACGCATTCTAATGAAAAAGAAAGGATGCGTTTTTATGTGGAAACAACATATTGTTGGTGCGGTAATTGCTACTTTTATTATTGCCGCAGGAATTAGCTTTAATCCATTTTTTGCTGCTGGTTCTGATGAACACCATTGGGGCTTTAAACGTGCTAAAAACGGTGAGCAGGCAGAGGCAGGAGCACAGCTCGATCAGTTACTTGACAAATATGGTGCGATTTATAAAGGGAAGGCAGATAAAAAAATTGCCTATTTAACATTTGATAATGGCTATGAAAACGGCTTTACTGAAAGTATTTTGGATACATTGAAAAAAGAAAATGTACCTGCTACTTTCTTTTTAACAGGCCATTACTTAGACAGTGCAAGCGACTTAGTGAAACGCATGGTGAAGGATGGTCATACTATCGGGAATCACTCATATGGTCACCCAAATATGGCTCGACTTTCACCAGATGGCATGCGTGCAGAATGGCAAAAGTTCGATGGCAAGTTACGTGAATTGACAGGCATCGATCGTACAACATATGCTCGTCCACCTGAAGGAATTTTTAATGCAAAAGTGCTAGAGGTGGGTAATGCAGAAGGTTATCGTCATATTTTCTGGTCTGTGGCCTTTAAGGATTGGATGAAGGATGAGCGTCGTGGTGCAGATTATGCTTATAATGCACTTATGGAACAACTGCATCCTGGTGCCGTTATTTTAATGCATACAGTAGCACAGGATAATGCGGAAGCATTACCAATGTTTATTGCAGAAGCTAAAAAGCAAGGTTATACGTTCTTATCGCTTGACGATTTAGTATTAGAATATGAAGATTTCCCTGTTGCTTTGCAATCGCCTGCTCCTTCGCTATAATGGGGAGATGACAATATAGAGCAGGGACGTGGAACGTTTGACGCAGCAAACAACAATGATCGTGGGACAAAAATTCCCACTAACAATAAAAAGGCTAGGCATTAATGGTGAAGGTGTAGGCTTTTATAAACGTAATGTGATATTTGTAAAAGGAGCCATTCCTGGTGAAGAGATCACAGCTCAAGTAACAAAAACACAACGTAATTTTGCTGAAGCAGAGATATTAGCCATTCGTAAAGCTTCAAAACATCGTCAGGAAGCACCTTGCCCAGTGTACAATGAGTGCGGGGGCTGCCAGCTTCAGCATATGACCTATGAAAAACAGCTAATAGAAAAGCGAGACATTGTTATACAAGCATTAGAGCGTTATGCTAAACCTTTACTCGAAACTATTGAAGTGCGAAAAACACTTGGCATGGATGATCCTTGGCATTATCGTAATAAAAGCCAATTCCAAGTACGTAAAGAAGGCAAGCGTGTTTACGCAGGTTTATTTGCTGAAGGAAGTAATAAGCTGTTAAACATTAATGATTGCCTTGTTCAGCACCCAATTACTTCCAAAATAACCGTTGCCACTCGAAAAATTTTGCAAAAGCTAAATATCACTATTTACGATGGTCGTACGCTAGATGGTTTAGTGCGTACGATTGTTGTACGTACAGGTATTCGTACCGGGGAGACACAAGTCGTTCTTGTCACAACAAGGAAAGAAATCCCTCATTTAGCTGAATTGATTACACGTATTAAAAAAATTGATCCGAGTATTGTATCCATTGCACAAAATATTAACCGTGAAAAAACATCGTTAATCTTCGGTGATGAAACTGTTGTACTTGATGGCAAAGAAACTATTCATGAAGAGCTTGGCGAATTGGCTTTTGATTTATCTGCCCGCGCCTTCTTCCAACTAAATCCAAAGCAAACAGTTCATCTTTATGATGAAATTAAAAAGGCTGCTGCTTTAACGGGAAAAGAAACAGTGGTTGATGCATACTGTGGCGTTGGCACAATTGGATTATGGTTAGCGGATAAAGCGAAGGAAGTTCGAGGAATGGATGTCATTCCTGAAAGCATTCAGGATGCTCGTAAAAATGCTCGAAATCACGGCTTCAAGCATACGAAATATGCAGTCGGTACAGCGGAAAGTGTCCTAGCGAAATGGCGCAAGGAAGGATTTACTCCTGATGTGATTACGGTAGATCCACCACGTACAGGACTAGCACCTGAATTTATTCGAACAGTCCTTAAACTAAAACCTAAACGTTTTGTTTATACCTCCTGTAACCCATCCACTTTGGCAAAGGACTTACAACAATTATCTAAGCTTTATCATGTTGAGTATATTCAGCCTGTCGATATGTTCGCACAAACGGCGCAGGTGGAATGCGTTGCAAAACTTGTTTTAAAAAACAAATAGTATGAAAAGGACGTTTCCCTAGGAGACGTCCTTTTTCTAATGCACAGCACAAGCTGCCTGGTGGATGATGGATGGTCCAGAAAAGTCGATACCTTAACCAATAACCCAGGATTTAAATGATTATTAAATGTTAAATTTTCAGCTTTTATTCAAAGAACTTTAAAACGTAAGATTTGTACTTTCACCTTTTACCTTTGAGCTTTCAAATCAGTTTAGTTGAAAATTACCATTGGAGTAAGGCATGTTTTACGTTTTAACTCGCACACATGCCTTGAAGCGCGAGCGACTTTTCGTTTTCCATTTTCGCTAGGACATGCAAATCTTTTTAAACTTGTACTTCAATGAAGGTTGTGGCATTCGACTCTGATAAGACAGCGTCCACCTCTGATTCAAATTCTTCAATCCGATTGCTCAATTTCTCAATTTGTTGTTTAACATTTAGGGGATCAATGATTTCAAACTCATTTCTTTTCATAAATGTTTCGGTATGTAATTTGACTTCCTCTGGTGATTGTTTATCTTTATTGCCCAATATGTTAATTAAATAGGTTTCCAGCTTTGCAGGTAATGCATCATTTTCTTTGGCAACCGTATTGATAGCTGAACGATGCTGATGCTGTATAACTTCTAGCAAATTCTTTTCGTATTGAATGGATTGTTTCCGTTCAATTGCCTCCGCTACAGTCATTTCCTCTTTGCCCACCAACACCTTTGTGTTTGCATTGGACTGCACAACTAGTGCTTTTATTTTATTTCGATAGGAAATTAAACCTAGCACTTTATCATAGGATGCTTGCATTTGTTTTTCATATTCAGGAATGTCTACACCATTAATTTTACGATTGCTTTTTCGATTAGCTACGACTGCACTAACCTCATTTGTTGCTGCTTCAATTCGCAGAGTCAGCATTTTTAATTCTGTTAAAGCACGGTGGATAGATAGTTTTTTCATTTCTGCCATGTAAAAACCTCCTTTTTAAGCAAGTGTTCTTTTATTATAAATAGAAAGATGGATAATGTCCAAAAATACCCATTTTCTTTTTTATTGCTTTCATTAGAACATGTCTGTATAATAATTTTCTAGGTGCCAAACCTATGTAACTTGGACGGAACATCCTTGTTACGCAAAAAACGCCATAACAGCACGGATTTGCTGGGCGTTTTTTGTTTTTTGAGCGGGAGATGAGCCCCGCTCTTTTTATTTTGCCATCGTTGGTTGTTGATGCTTGCGGCGTCCAAATATAAATAAAACGATTGCAACGGCTAGCAAAAGCAAAGCCACAAGTAAAAGAAAGCTATAATTTTTTACATATTCTAAATAAACTCCACCTAAAAATGGACCTGTTAAGCTACCAATACTTAAAGCAATTCCGCAAAGTAAATTCCCCGTAGGCAGTAGCTCCTTTGGTGTCAAATCAGCCATAAATGTAATCCCTAAAGAAAACATCGAGCCAACCAGCGTACCCGTTAAGAAAAATGCGACAGCCACAGCGAATTGTGAATGCTCTAAAAAGCTTGCAATTGCAAAAATAATTGCGCTACCAAATGACCCAATCATCAAAATATTCCTTCTCCCTACTTTATCTCCTAGTGCACCAAGCGGTACTTGCGTTAAAATACCACCAAATGTAAACACAGATAAAATGATAGGAATCATGCCGACTTCAAAGCCCTTGCGTAGTGCATAGACAGGAAACAAGGCATTTAGTGAAGACTCCAGAAAACCATAAACAAATGGACCTAAAAAGGCAATCCACCCAAATACAATAGCCATTTTATACCGTTGCCATCCTCTGGCATTTAAATCACCTGTTAAACGCTCAGGCTTTTCATTTTGTAAGAGAAATACAAAGGACCATGCAAAGAGGCACATTATTGAAGATACGATAAACGGTAGCGCTTCAGCAATTTCAATGAGCTTCACCATAAGTGGCCCAACAGCAAAACCTATGCTAAATGATAAGCCATAAATGGCCATCCCCTTCCCTAAGCTTTTATGATCTGCAGTACTAGTAATCCATGTTTGTGTGGCATAATGCAAGGCATGATCGCCTACGCCAATTAATAAACGAAGGACAAACCAAAAGGTCACACTTTTCCATAGAGGAAATGCAAGTAAAGACGCAAAAACTAGTGCTCCACCAATTAAAATAATCGGTTTATAGCCCCACCTGCGTAAGGGCTGCTCGATAAATGGTGAAATCAGTAATGTTCCTATGTATAAGCCTGTTGCATTCAAACCATTCAATGCAGAGGATACCCCATCACGTTCAAATATTATCGAAATAAGCGGTAATAGCATCCCTTGTGAAAAGCCTGATATGGATACAATTACTACTAAAATGGTAAATCTTTTTTTGCTGTAATCTGAGAAGTACGTCATTTTTCCCTCCACTATCTAGTCATTCTTCCAAAGAACAGCATACCAAAAAGCCTTAGCGCTCACCACATGTGATTTTACGCTAAGGCTTAACTAATACTTATCCTCATTTAATTGTATAAACACGATTTTCGGCTTTTGAATATTACCGATTACTTGTTTAAACTCCCTCCTTTTCGAGTTAGCGTTGCAGATGACTTTTTCCAATCAGCTCCTTTACTTTATCTTAAAACAACTTTAACATACATCCTCAATATTGTAAATATTCTGTTTATTGTTTTTTAAAATTAATCTCTTAGTCCTAGGTGTTTCCCTAAACATTGAAATTTAAGCTCAAATCGGCTACGATGAAAGGGATGAAATGAGGTGTACGAATGTCAAAGCCAATCACTGATAAAGAGCAACAAGTAACCTATTTAAAAGAGCGTCTGGAGATGTTTTTAGAAGTATTAGATGCCCTTGATCCTGAAACAGCTGAGTTAGAAGATATTGATCGCTTAATCCAAATGATGGATGATTTAGAGGACAAAATGGAGCAATTTCATGCTCGTGAACAATAATGAATAAAAAACAAGCGAGCATCGTGTGCTCGCTTGTTTTTTAATGGCAATCCCAATTATAAAGTACCTTGCTAAAATCTTTATTCATTAACTCTTCCTCTGTGATAAAGAAATTGCCAACGCCACAATCGCCCCAAAGAATATTGTCGCCGACACTATCAATCTGTAACAGCAAAATGATTGAATCTTTATAATCACCATATGCTCGAGGATCCTCTTGCGTAAAGAATGGATACCCTCCAATTTTATGACCATCACCAGTCATAGCATCATAGAAGCTGTCTTCTAATGCTTCGTCATCCTCCAAAGCTGTTAAGATGCTAGCATACTTTTCATTGCTTCTAAAATCATCAATCGACATCGGCTCAACGCCTGTAATAAAGGATAATGCCATTTCACGCTCGACAGGAAAATATAATTCCTCATCATCTATTTCTATAAAAGAAAAGTCTTGAATAAGCTGTGCTTCATCTTGCATAACTTGTTCATGAAATATTACACGAAAGCCTTCTTGATTTTGTCCATTATCAAAATCCATTCCTAAAACATCGTCATAACCATCAATATAAAACTGCAATATTCCCTCTTCTGGGAAATTGGGTAAATGCATAGGAACCTCTGCAAAGTTAATTTGAGCTAATAGCTTTAACGGTTGTCCCTTCATGTTTTTTGGATAGTCCATTCCCAATGGGAAATAAGGATCTCCTGCAAACTTACTTTGAAATAAAGTTGTTTTACTTATTTCCGTATTAACCAATACAACAGGCTTCATTGTCCCTTCTATTAATGGTCTATATTGCTCAAATGCTTCGGGTAATTCAAGTAAAGTTTTAGCAGTCATGCAAGTTCCTCCTAATATTGGATTTATTCTATTTTAGAACAAACGTTCTATAAAATCAATACTCTCCTTCTATATTATTAAAATATGTTTTAATTTAGCGGTCTCAGATAAGGACTCTTTTTTTCATTAGTTGAAAAGAGTATAATGTAACGTGGAAATAATCAATTTTTCTATGGGGGGCAATACCAATGAATCTACAAAATTTGGAGAAGAGTCTTTACGATTTAATTACTGAAACATCTACGAATTTACCTAAGGATGTACGTCGTGCTATTAAAAAAGCAAAAGAAGCTGAGAATGCTGGTACTCGTGCAGCAATGAGCTTAGACACAATTGCAAATAATATTATTATGGCAGAAGATAACGTGTCACCAATTTGTCAGGATACAGGGCTACCAACTTTCAAAATTTATACTCCTGTTGGCGTAAACCAATTAGAAATTAAAGCTGCAATCAAAAAAGCAATCAACGATACAACTGCAGATGCTAAATTACGTCCTAATGCGGTGGATTCATTATCTGGTGCAAACAGTGGTAATAATCTTGGTGATGGTTTGCCAGTAATGAAATTTGAGCAATGGGAAAAAGATTACATTACAATCAAGTTAATTCTCAAAGGTGGCGGCTGTGAAAATAAAAACATTCAATACAGTCTACCATGTGAACTAGAAGGTCTTGGTCGTGCAGGGCGTGACTTAGATGGTATTCGTAAATGTATTTTACACTCTGTATACCAAGCACAAGGTCAAGGGTGTTCTGCTGGTTTCATTGGTGTAGGTATTGGTGGAGACCGTTCTTCGGGCTATGATTTAGCAAAAGAGCAATTATTCCGCCATGTTGAAGATACAAATCCAAATGCAGATCTTGCTAAGTTAGAAGAGTATGTTGTTAAAACGGCTAACACATTTGGTATCGGTACAATGGGCTTTGGTGGTGAAGCAACATTATTAGGCTGTAAAATTGGCGTAATGCATCGTATACCTGCCTCTTTCTATGTATCAGTAGCATATAATTGTTGGGCTTACCGACGTATGGCTGTGGACATCGATCCTCAAACTGGCGAAATTTTGAATTGGCACTATCAAGAAGGTGAAAAAATTACCTTCAAAGAGAATGAAGTAGCTGCTACAACAGAAGATACAACTACAGATGTAGTAGAACTTACTGCGCCAATTACTGAAGAACAAATTCGTTCATTAAAAGTTGGAGATGTCGTTTCTATTACTGGTCGTATGTATACTGGCCGTGACGCAATCCACCATCATTTAATGAGCCACGATGCACCAGTTGATTTAAATGGACAAGTTATTTATCACTGCGGACCTGTAATGGCTAAGGATGAAGAAGGCAATTGGACAGTGAAAGCTGCTGGCCCAACTACTTCAATTCGTGAGGAGCCTTATCAAGGCGATATCATGAAAAAATTCGGTATCCGTGCTGTTATTGGTAAAGGTGGAATGGGACCAAAAACATTAAAAGCGCTTAATGAGCATGGTGGCGTTTACTTGAATGCAATTGGTGGAGCAGCACAATACTATGCGGACTGTATTAAAGGCGTTGATGGTGTTGATTTAATGGAATTCGGTATTCCTGAAGCTATGTGGCACTTAAATGTAGAAAAATTTACAGCAGTTGTAACAATGGATTCACATGGTAACTCACTACATGCAGATGTGGATAAATCATCATTAGAAAAACTTGCTCTGCATGCAGAAAGAGTCTTCTAATTAAATAATAGATAGCAGTAGTAACTCATTTTATTGCACAATTTTGTAAGGCACAGAATATTCCTAGTGAATAGACTGTGCCTTTTTCAATCCTTTCGCATATTGTTTAAAAATCTCCATCAAACTTCCTACTTTATTTTTATAAATTCCTTTGTTATAATAATTCTAAACAAAAGAGATGGTAATTGAAATCCATTTTCAATTGAATAGCTCAAAACAACGCTAATTTATAAAGGTTTTGATATTGATTTTCATTATCAGGAGGGATAAAGATGGAATACTCTAATCGAGAAAACATAAACATAATTGAGAAAATAAAAGAACATGCAGAATTAATTGCTGCATTAATGGCTGGAATTTTCATCTTACTAGCATGGCGTTTAGACACAAGTGGACAAACAACAGCTTCTGTTCTACTATATTTAATTGCCTTTTGTGTAGGTGGTTTCGCGAAAGCAAAAGAAGGCATTGAAGAAACCATAGAAGAGCGAAAGCTAAATGTTGAGCTGTTGATGGTATTAGCTGCAATTGGCTCAGCTGCAATTGGCTATTGGACAGAGGGGGCCATCCTAATATTTATTTTTGCAGTAAGTGGTGCACTTGAAACTTATGCGATGAATAAAAGTCATCGCGAAATATCTGCACTTATGAATTTACAGCCAGAAGAAGCTTGGTTAGTGCGTGGCGGATTTGAGCCTATGAAAGTATCAGTTTCCACATTACAAATCGGGGATCATTTATTGATTAAACCGGGCGAACGAATTCCAGCAGACGGCATTATTTTTAAAGGCCAATCTTCTATTGATGAGTCAGCTATTAGCGGTGAGCCACTGCCAATCTCAAAAAGTGAAGGAGACGAAGTTTTTGCAGGCACGGTCAACTTAAATGGTGCTATTACTATGGAAATGACAAAGGCGAATTCAGAGACCCTTTTCCAAAAAATTATACAGCTCGTTCAAAGTGCCCAAAGTGAAAAATCTCCCTCTCAACAATTCATCGAAAAGTTTGAAGGGACTTATGTAAAATTTGTTTTACTTGGTGTTGCCATTATGATGGTTCTTCCCCACTTCTTACTCGGCTGGGACTGGACAACAACCTTTTACCGAGCAATGGTGTTATTAGTGGTTGCTTCACCTTGTGCACTCGTTGCCTCCATTATGCCTGCAACACTCGCTACTATATCAAATGGTGCAAAAAATGGTGTGCTATTTAAAGGTGGTTTACATTTAGAGCATCTTAGTGTGTTACGTGCATTGGCGGTCGATAAAACAGGTACTTTAACGCAAGGAAAACCAGTTGTTACAGATTTTATTGTCCGTGATGGAGTAGAACGTGAGACGGCTCTAGCAATTCTTGCAGGAATTGAATCTCAATCCAATCATCCCCTTGCCCAAGCGATTACCTCCTATGCTAAGGCTGAAGGAATCGACATACTGCCACAAGCAACAATTGAAGATATTCCTGGCTGGGGTATTAAAGGAACGATTCAAAACGAGGAGTATCAAGTAGGCAAACCAGAGTTTGTTGATGTACAACTTGCTAACAGTTTTGCAAATGCTGCTGTAACTAAACTTACAGAAGAGGGAAAAACAGTTATTTTCATTCGCGATCAACATGGTATTGTTGCATTAACAGCATTAAAAGATACTGTGCGCTCTGAAGCTAAGAAAGCTGTTACATTATTAAAAGAGCTTGGTATTCAAGTGGTGATGCTTACAGGTGACAATGAAAAAACAGCGAAAGTTATCGCGAAGGAGGCTGGCGTTACTGAATACGTCGCAGAATGTCTGCCAGAAACGAAGGTAACTGAAATGAAACGCCTACTTACACAACATCAATTTGTTGGCATGGTCGGCGACGGTATTAATGATGCACCTGCATTGGCTACCGCAACTACTGGCATCGCTATGGGTGAAGGCACAGACGTGGCACTTGAAACAGCGGATGTCGTGCTAATGAAAAATGACTTATCAAAAATCGCCTATGCTGTTCGTTTATCACGTAAAATGCAACGTATTGTGAAACAAAATATTTTCTTTTCTATCGGGGTTATTATCTTTTTAATCGCCTCTAACTTTTTACAAGTTGTCGACTTGCCATTAGGCGTAATCGGGCATGAAGGTAGTACAATTCTAGTTATTCTAAATGGTTTACGTATGCTCAATAAAAATGTTTAACATCAAGTAAGCCTTAGCATAATTGAGTCCAGCTTGCTTGAAGCTACTCTTCCTGTGACATGCGCTGAGGCTTTCATTGAATAATTGATGCATTTAATCAGGTAAAATCAAGTAAAATAGCCTCGCTACTCTTTAGGAGTTTAGCGAGGCTCTTGTTAATGAATGATCATTTCCTTATCGACGAATTTCCTTTTGAAGTGCTCTTTTCTGCATTGTAGCATTTAATACGCCACCAAAGATTAAAATGATTCCCGTAAAATATAACCAGAGCATTAAAATAATGACGCCACCAATACTACCGTATGTAGCAGAATAATTTGCAAAATTATTAATATAAAAAGAGAAACCGTATGTGACTGCTAACCAAGCAAGCGTGGCAAATAACGCTCCTGGCCATACGCCCATTATTTTCAAACGAGGACTTGTATTTGGCACAAACCAGTAGATGCCCATTAATACGATGAAAATCAATAATGGCGGGATTGACCATCTTAATCTATGCCAAACTGATTCAAATTGCTCCTCTATTCCGACGATTGAGAATAGGAAATGTCCAATTTGCTGACCAAAGACCGGTAATAAGAGCGCAACGGCAATAACAATAACGAGAGCGATTGTAAAAACAAGTGATAAACCCCTATCTAATATGCCTGCTCTCCCTTCTGTATCGTAGGCTTTATTTAAAGCACGAAGTAATGCATTAATGCCTTTAGATGCAGACCAAATAGTACCTAAAACCCCAATGGACAGTAAACTACTGTTGCGATTTGTTAAAATCTCATTCAGTGTATTTTCAATCAGCTTATACACTTCATCAGGTAAGATATTCACTAAAAATGAATAGACCTGAGTGGTTTCTAAGTTAAGATATGGTAATAGTGTCACCAAGAAAATAAGTAAGGGGAAGAACGATAGTAAAAAGAAATAAGCCAATTGTGCAGCAAGCGCAGATATTTCAACTCGCTTGAGCCGACCTATTAAATCTTGGATAAAGCCTTTGGATGTCATAATATCAATCGCTCCCTCCTCTGGAGAAACAAACGATTTTACAAACCCAAAAGCGTTATGCAATGTTGCTTTATTCTTTTCCATACAATTCCTCCTAAAACGACCTTTACTCCTTATGAGGTAAAGTAAAGGCTGATTTCGTATCTTCAATCATTCCCTGTATCGTGGAAGGTAAATCCTTAAATTCATCCACCTTTTCAGCAATTGTGTTGACATTATCTGACACACTTTCACAAAGCACCTTTGCCGCGAGTACTTTTTCCTCTACCAAAACCTGCAATTCTTCTCGATTTGCTGCATAGTATGAGATGGCTTCCTTCATCTTTTTTGTTGAGGCAATTGTTTTTTCTCGTGTAGCCCGATCTAACATACTTAATGCTGCTCCTACTGCTGCTCCTGCTACAATAGATGCTAATAATTTACTTTGACCCATATTAAAACCCCCTGCTTGTATAGTTGCATATTCCCTATTATTTCATAAATAAACAGTCTTCTGCACTTATTCTACCCAATAACAGTCTATTTTTAAAGCAATGCCCAAATACGGAGTTGACATTTTTTTTATTCAATGAAATGATATGTGCGAGGATGACGAAAGGTAGGGTAAAAAATGGATTTATCAGTTCCATCTAAAGAAAACGTTATGTATATGGTTGATCAAATGAAGGACAAGCTTCGTATGGTGAATGTCGATGCAATGAAATCAGAAAACTTCGATGAAGCAAATTATGAAGATTTAGTTTATCTATATGAAATGGTTATGAAGAGAGAAACTTTTAGTCCAAGCGAAATGCAAGCGATTGTTGCTGAATTAGGATCTTTACGTAAATAGGTAAAACAAAAGCTATTAGCTCAAGACCTTTGTCTGCTGCTAATAGCTCTTTTATTACGGTGTACTCTTTGTTTCTGAACCATCCTCTGTAACTAATGGTTGAATTAAAACTTCTACACGACGATTCTTTGCGCGTCCTTCGGCTGTGTCATTTGGTGCAATTGCACGATACTCACCGTTTCCTTTTGCACTAAAGCGCGTAGGATCTAACTGGTCATTACTTTCAATAAGAAGATTTAAAAAATTCGTTGCACGCAAAACAGATAGTTCAAAGTTTGATGAGAAATTCGGACCTGCTGGTACATTATCTGTATGACCTGTGATGACAATATTTCGAGCTGGATCAGATACCAACATAGTTGATAGCTCTTTGGCAATAGGGACATACTCAGGTTTAACTTTTGCCTGCCCTGGGTCAAATAAAATACTATCGCGGATTGTCACTAGTAATCCTTCATCCGTCATTTCTGTGGCAAACTGATCTTCCATTTCATTGACTGCAATAAAATTATCCACACTATCTTTTATTTCAGCTAACTCCTGTTGATCCTTTAAATAGGCAGAGTTTTGCTGTGGCGTTTGGTCGCTATCCGCATTCGGAGTAGGGACTGGTGCAGGTTGCTCTAGAAAACTAGTTCCACCATCAAAGACTTGACTAAAAACTGCCGACATTCTTTCTAGCTTTTCTTGATCGACTGAACTTGAGGCAAACAAAATAATGAACACGGCTAGCAGCAAAGTTAAAATATCTGCGTATGGCACTAACCAAGATTCATCAATATGTTCATCATGCTTTTTCTTCTTAGCTTTCTTTGCCAAGGCCACCCGCCCCGCTTTCACCAGAAATTTGACGACGTTCTTCCATCGTTAAGTATGATGATAGTTTTTGTTCAATTACACGTGGAGCCTCCCCTTCTAATACTGAAAGGATACCCTCAATCATCATTCTCTTTTGTTTTACCTCTAAAGCAGATTTACGTTTTAGCTTGTTCGCAAATGGATGCCATAAAACATACCCTGTAAAGATACCGAGTAATGTAGCCATGAAGGCAGCTGAGATAGCATGTCCTAGCTTTTCGATATCATTCATATCAGCCAATGCGGCGATTAACCCTACTACTGCACCAAGAACCCCTAAAGTAGGTGCATATGTACCTGCTTGTGTAAAAATAGCTGCTCCACTAGTATGTCGCTCTTCCATCGCTTCTACTTCTTCTGTTAAGACATCACGTATGTAGTCAGCATTTTGACCATCAATTGCTAATGTAAGGCCATTTTTTAAAAATGGATCTTCAATCTCTGAGGCCTTACTTTCAAGTGCTAATAGCCCTTCGCGACGAGCTAAGTCAGCCCATTGTGAAAACATTTTAATAATCTCTATATCATTTGCTAATTTTGTTTCTTTAAAAAGAATCTTAAATAGCTTCGGCACACGCTTTAACTCCTGCATAGGAAAGGCAATTGTTACTGCGGAAATAGTACCAAAAATGATAATTAGGATAGCTGCAGGGTTATAAAATGCAGATAAACTTACACCCTTCATTACCATCCCTGTTAATAGTGCTACTAAAGCAAGTATTAACCCTATAATCGACGACTTATCCATTCTAGAACCTCCAAATCTACTATCTAATGTTATTTCGTCTTTTTTTCCATATTTTAAATATATATATTCCTAGTATAAATGTATTTCATATATTTTTCGATGTAATTAATGCTTTTTATTCACATTTCGACCATTTTTGATTATATTGAATTAAGAATATTACACTTAACTGTCTTAAATTGAAAGGGGATATGATTTTGTTATTATCGTTTGACACAAAATTACTAAAATATGCCGAGTTAGCGGTGAAAGTAGGAGTAAATATCCAAAAAGATCAGTATCTTTATATAAGCTGTTCGACTGATAACCTAAAACTCGCACAAATAATTACTAAAATTGCCTATAAAAATGGTGCTAAACAAGTTTTTGTCGATATATCCGATGATGAACTTGTACGTGCTCGCTATGAAGGGGCACCAAAAGACTCATTTGATTTCTTCCCACCTTGGAAAGTGAAGGAACGTGAATGGTTAGCTGAACATGGTGCTGCTTTCTTAAGCATTAGCTCACAAAATCCCGATTTATTAAAAGGTATTGAGCGTGATAGAATCATGGCATTCCAAAAAGCATCTGGCCAAGCACTTGCCAACTATTATCAATGGTTACAAGCAGATAAGTTTAGCTGGTCTGTTATTGCTGCTCCATCTAAAGCTTGGGCAGCAAAGGTCTTTCCTCACCTTCCAGAAGAACAGCAAATGGATGCATTATGGGAAGCTATCTTTGCAGCCACACGTATAGACGTTGAAAATCCTGTTGAAGCTTGGCATACACATGATCAGGAATTACATAGCAAAGCTGATTATTTAAATGCAAAGCAATTTAAGTCACTGCACTATACTGCACCAGGCACAGATCTAACAATTGAGCTGCCTCCACACCATGTGTGGACAGGGGGTAGTAGTATAAGTACACAAGGCCAAACATTTATGGCCAATATGCCTACTGAAGAGATTTTTACAGCACCGTTAAAAACAGGTGTTAATGGTTATGTATCAAGCACTAAGCCTTTAAGCTATGGCGGCAATATTATAGATAATTTCACACTAACATTTAAAGATGGTCGAATCATTGACGTCAAGGCAGAGCAAGGCCAAGAAATTTTAGCTTCTCTTATTGAAACAGATGAAGGTGCTCATTACCTTGGTGAAATAGCATTAGTACCACATCAATCACCTATTTCACAATCCGACCTATTATT
This sequence comes from Lysinibacillus sp. UBA5994, assembly GCF_002429725.1. Taxonomy (NCBI): domain Bacteria; kingdom Bacillati; phylum Bacillota; class Bacilli; order Caryophanales; family Bacillaceae; genus Lysinibacillus; species Lysinibacillus sp. UBA5994. The sequence goes on from NZ_DJAU01000035.1 coordinate 27,505, forward strand.
TTACAATACATTGTTTGATGAAAATGCATCCAATCATTTTGCCATTGGTAGTGCATATGCTTTTTGCATTGAGGGCGGCAAAGAAATGACTTCTGAGGAACTAAGCGCGCATGGTCTTAATCAAAGCTTGACACATGTAGACTTTATGATTGGCTCTACCAAAATGAATATAGATGGAATAACACATGATGATCAAATAGACCCAATATTCCGTGATGGAAATTGGGCATTCTAAATAATCCATTCCTACTAATAGTATTCTAGGCTAAGTATGTTAAGGTTGTCATAAATTATCCTTAGATTTTCCTAGTAACCTATTGTATAATTGTTTTAGGGAATTTTAGTAGATCATTTAAGTAGAGAGGAGCTCTAATAATGTTCATTACAACTGTTCTTGGCTTTTCAGCAGTTTTATTAATTTCAACGGGATTCTTCATCCACTACCTACAAGTTGGTTTAGATAGCAAGTCTTCAGTAACTGTAGATCCAAAGCCAAACGAAAAATTTTAATGTGTAAAAAACAGCTACTATTTATAGGTAGCTGTTTTTTTATAGCTTACAAGTTATTTCATCTACTAAAGCGTATGAAACTGCTCCTTTATTGTAAAAATTATCTGAATAAAGTCTTTATTGTTTGCATATTGAAAATTTTGCTCTACAATATTTTTTGTAAGGAAGGGAGCAATATTCATGACAATGTTACAAGATATTCTAGAATTTAACAAAGAGTTTGTACAAGAAAAAAAATATGAGCCATTCATCACTACGAAATATCCTGATAAACGTATTGTTGTTTTATCTTGTATGGATACTCGTCTTGTAGAGCTTTTACCAAAAGCGATGAATTTGCGTAATGGCGATGTAAAAATAGTGAAAAGTGCTGGTGCGTTAGTGAGCCATCCTTTCGGTGCAGTTATGCGTAGTTTATTAGTTGCTGTCTACGGCCTACAAGCTGATGAAGTGTATGTTGTTGGACATTATGACTGTGGTATGAGTGCGGTTGATCCTGACGCCATGCTTAGCGAAATGGTACAACGAGGCATCGATCCAGAAACAATCAAAATGTTGGAATATTCTGGTTTTGATTTGAAAGAATTTTTACGAGGTTTCGGTGATGTAGCAACAAGTGTTAAGAAAAGTGTCGATACAATTCGTAATCATCCATTAATGGTAAAAGACGTACCTGTTCATGGTTTAATAATTGATCCAAATACAGGTCATCTAGATTTAATTGAAGATGGAAATAAACAATAAAATTATTTCTTCATACATTAATAAAAGAGCAAGTGCCTATCCTCTCTATGTGGAAGATAGGCACTTATTTTTCTATTCATCCTCTAAACGTGCATACATATAGTGATCTACCCAATGACCATTGATATACAGTAGCTTTCTTAGCAGACCCTCCTGCTGAAATCCAGCCTTCTCTAATACACGCATGGAGGCATTATTTTGTGTCGATACGTAGGCCTCTACACGATGTAGACCAATTTGTTCAAATGCAAATCGGACCACCATATTCACAGCTTCTGTGACAATGCCCTTTCCAACATAAATCTCATCCATCGCATAGCCAACAAATGCACTCGAGTACGGTAAGCGTTTGACAGCATAAAGTGCAATATGCCCTATTAGATTATTTGTACTATGCTCAAAAATACCAAAAGTAAATTCACGCTTAGACTCCATTAAATAGAGACTTTCTTGAATTTTTTTGTATTGAGCATCGACTGTATAGTATTCAGGTCTTTGCAGTGGCTCGTATATAGACCAAAAGTATTTATTACGGCTTACGAGACCCGTTAAACTTCGTGCATCTTTTTCTTGGAATGTGCGGATGTAGCATTTTTCCCCCTTTATTGTTACCACATTCCCACCCTTTTTTCTTAATAGATTCCAAATTTTAAGCACCATTTCTCCACACTAGCCTTCCAATAAAAATCAATACATTTCTCTTTGTTTCATTGGCTACAAGCCATAATTGCAAACCCTATTTATATTTCATTGTATGTAAAAAAACAGGCTGCTACAACCAAAACAGCTTATGTCTTATTGTCATAGCAGCACAATTCAATTATTTAGTTTTTTGTTCTTTCTTTTTCTCGTTTACTATTTCTAAGCTGGAGGAATCAGCATCCTCTAGTTGAGTATTGTCTAACACATTTGTTAAATGAAGACCACGCCTTTGAGCCTCTCGTTCAATGTGTGCAATAGTTTCCTGTAGCACCTGAACACGTGCATACTTTTTGTCATCTCCAGCGACTAAGACCCATGGTGCATCTTTTTTATCTGTCTTTTCAAACATCGCATTTGCTGCTTCAATATACTGAGGTGTTTTATCTCGATTGCGCCAATCCTCGGCTGTTAACTTCCAAGATTTATAAGGGTTTTGTTCACGTTCTTTAAAGCGTTTTAATTGCTCCTCATCTGAAACATGAAGCCAGAACTTAATAATTATGTAATCTCCTGCAGTTAAAATCTTCTCGAAATTATTAATTTCTTCATAAGCACGAGACCATTCATCCTTTGTTGCGAATCCTTCGATGCGTTCTACTAGTACGCGGCCATACCACGAGCGATCAAAAATAGCGATTTGCCCATGTTGAGGCAATTTTCTCCAAAATCGTTGTAAATAATTGTAGCGTAATTCATGAGCTTGAGGAGCAGAAATAGGATGTACAACATAACCGCGGGGATCGACACGTTCGATTAATCGTTTAATAGCGCCACCTTTACCAGCTGCATCCATTCCTTCAAATACCAAGATCAAGCCAATCTTGTTTTTTAATAAAAATTGTTGTGCGTTCAACATTTCATATTGGAGTACTTTTAATTTCTTTTTATACATCTTTTTGTCTAGTTCAACAGTTAGATCTAGATTTTTCAAATTTTGTGTCATGAAACTTCACTCCTTTTATTTGGCTATTCTTATTGTACTAAAGAAATATATGGATGCCTATCAGACATGGTAAATTGTAGGTATTAATAGTAAAACAACACGATACATTGTTGGAAATTTCCGTTATAATAAAAAAAGTGACAGTACTATACTTATTTGTCTTTTCCCTATACAATCTAACACGAAGGGAGAGGAAAACATGCCTCGGTTTATCTTGATGACAATCTCTTATCTTGTCTCAATCATCCTAACCTTTTCATCCTTTTTCGTGAACATCAACGGTCAATCTTCGCTAGAAATCGCTAATCGTTTTTCTGTTGTATTTGCACCAGTTAGTGTAAGTCATGTAATTTGGATTATCATTTATTTTTTACTCGGTTATTGGTTAGTTATGAACATGAAAAAGACAACTTTGAAACAGTCTGCGCTTTTTAGTTGCATAAATATATTACAAGCATTGACGATATATGTCTGGCACCATGAGTTATTTATTGTTTCTCTTGGCATTACATTACTCTTAGTCTTGTATTTGTTTATGTTGTATAATACGTACCCTCTTCAGGACAAATCCTTGTTTGGTCGTATTCCTTTCTCTATTTATTTAGCATGGATGACATTTATTTTTATCACAAATACAAGCTTTACGTTAACGGCTTATGGTTGGAACGGCTTTGGTCTTAGTACGCCTCTTTGGGCAGTGATTTTACTTACTTTAGGAGGAGCCATTGCGCTACATATCCGTTTCCATCACTTTGATGTTATGTATCCAAGTGTTTTTATTTGGGCTTATATTGGAATCGCCATACATAATGGTTTTGATGAGCTACTTGTCACTACAGCTGCTTTATTTTTATGCGGTGTTCTCTTTGTTGGCATTTTATTTATTAAAAAAAATCCTGCCTACCAAAAATAAATTGGTTAGCAGGATTTTTTCATTACATCCTATTCTTCGTCTAATGACGTTAAGATAATTGGTTTATCTTTTGTTACAATGACTGAATGTTCGATTTGTGCTACAAGTGATTTATCAGGCGTCACGAATGTCCAGCCATCACCTGCTTCTACGATATGTTCTGCATTTGCTGAGATAAATGGCTCAACCGCAAGGACCATACCTTCTTTCATAATAGTAGTATCCCATGCATCGTAATAATTTAAAATATGGTTTGGTTCATCATGTAAAGATTGACCTAAGCCATGACCTGTTAAATTCATAATAACAGTTAACCCATTAGCATTTGCCTCGCGTTCAACAGCTTTACCAATTTGATTTAATTTAGATCCAGCCTTTACCTTTGTCATTGCTCGATCAAAGGCACTTTTAGCAACACGGCAAAGCTTTTCTTTGTCCTCATAGCCATCACCCACAACAAATGAAATACCTGTGTCAGCAAAATAGCCATTTAAAGAGCCTGAAACATCAATATTTACGATATCTCCCTCTTGAATAACACGCTTTCCTGGAATACCATGTGCTACTTCTTCATTGACGCTAATACATGTATACCCTGGAAAATCATATTCTCCCTTTGGTCCTGAAATAGCGCCAGCCTCTGCAAACATGCGACCAGCAATTTCATCAAGCTCAAGTGTTGTAACACCTGGTTTTGTGGCAGCTTTCATTGCTTCGCGAATTTCAGCACAAATGCGTCCTATTTTTTTAAAAGCTTCAATCTCTTCTTGCGTTTTTACAATCATGTATAACGTCCCTTTCATCTAATATCTATTCTTTAATATAACATAACTTTTTATGCGTATAACGATAAACGCTTTAAATATTGTATGCTTTCCTACTTTGCAAAGTGCTAAAAGAGTTATTCACGACAAAAAAGTCCCTCCACTCATGTGAAGGGACTAGCGTTAAAATTTTCTTTGCATTAATTGGGGAGCGGCTGTGAATAAAAGAACACCAACGACAGCCGTTAAAATGGTTGCTGGTAGCATATATGTACCATTGTAGATGATGGAATAGATCCATGCATTCTGGTCACCCGCATATTCGGCAAAAAATACAGCACCAGCGATTGTATGTGCTGTGTATCGTAAGAAGCCTGCGAAAACGGTACCTATGATTATATAAAGTGCCATTTTTGTTTTGTTCATATGTTTAGCAGCGTCTAACACTGGTCCACGTACAACCGCCGCTAATCCTACAACAGTAAAAGCAACACCATAATCTAGTAATCCTTGTAGCCAGTGCACGATATAAGAACCAAACATTGTTTGCATAACACCCACAAGTAGTCCCGTAGTAAGACCAGCTACTAAGCCCCAGCGAAATGCTATTAACATAATCGGTACCATAACAAGACTAACTGAGCCGCCTTGTGCCCATACTTTAAAGGAAACCTGATCCAGTACGAGACCTATCGCTGCAAAAATCGCAATCTCCACTAGCATTAATAGTCTTTTTTTGTCCATACATATTCTCTCCTTTGTTCCGATGTAGGATACAAGAGCAGGAATAGAAAAGCGCTGATATGTCTCTTTCTGACACCTTTTTTCCTTTACGGACGAAAAAACGATGTCAGGACAGAGCCTCACATCGTACAAGTGTCGGTTTCTATCCACATCCCTACGCAAGCGTTAACTTACAGGTTCGAAGAGTCAAGGCATTACGTGCCCAGTCTCAGCTGACATCATCAGCTCCCCTTGTGGTCGTTACATCTGAATTTATTTGAACACTCTCATTGTACGCAAAGGATTGAAGGATTACAACCTTCCATACATCATTTTTTTGAAACTTTGCTGTTTTTCATGCGTAAATATTTAAAAAGGAGGTACAACTATGGAGAATCAAAAAATTTTAGCTGCCTTTAGTTATCTTAGTATTTTCTTCGCCCCTTTTATCGTTCCATTAATTGTATATTTCGTGACTAAAGATAGTGATGTAAAAAAACATTCGATTCGTGCACTTGTCTCTCATTTAGTTCCTTTTGTTTTTGGCATCCTGTTCTTTATTGTCTTTGTTTTTTCCACATTTAGTTTAGATCCAACCTCCAGTAATAATACAGTGATGATTATTTGGTTTGTTTCATTCGCCATCTATGCTCTCGTCTCACTAGGTATTGTGATTTGGAATATAATTCAGGCTGTTCGTGTTATCCGTTAATGTTTTATTTTTAAGTGAAACAGGTAGTAGTAATTGTAAAAGGAGCTGTTTTGGGATGAAAGTATCAAACGTTGTAAAAACTGCCGTTAAGTTAGCACCTATTGTTATTCCTATCGTAAAAAAAGTAATGGCTGCAAAAAAGGGCACAACGCCTACAACCACAACTCGAAAAAAATAAAACGGAGGCGTATTCCTTTTAGAGGAAATACGCCTTCGTTTTATTTCACTTCAAAATGGGTTTGACTATGGCCATTTAATGTTTTTTCCACATGTAAAACTGCTGGCATCGCAGATTTCAATTCAGGCACATGCGAAATAACGCCAATCATACGACCAGAATCCTGCAAATCAATTAATGTATCGATTGCTTTATTTAGTGATTCCTCATCGAGCGAGCCAAAGCCCTCATCAATAAACATCGTTTCAATATGAATATTACCTTGGTAGCTTTGAATCACATCTGCCATCCCCAATGCAAGGCTCAACGAAGCATTAAACTTTTCGCCACCTGATAAAGTTTTGACATCTCGTAATTGATCTGTATAAGCATCATAAACATCAAGACCAAGGCCACTTTGCTTCGCATGCTTTTCTAATCTATCTGAACGTCTAAGCTCAAATTGACCGTTTGATAAATGATACAGACGTATATTGGCAGCTTCTGTAATTTGATCTAAGTAGTTAATTTGTATATAACGCTCAAAGGATAGCTTTTTCGAATTTTGTCCATTTAATAATCCATAGAGCTCCTTTACTCGTCCTGCTTCTTGTTCAAGTAAATGAAGCTCTTTCGCTATTTCTTCCACCCTTTCACTAAAGCCTTGGCATGCTTGTATAAAGCCATTCATCTGTTGCAAACGTTTAAATGCTTCCTCATAGGAAATTCGCTGCTGTTCTACTCTTGCTTCCATCGCCTCTAAATCTTGCTTCTCTTTTCCTTGAAGGTATGTAGCCCCTTCGGTAATCTGAATTTGCAACGTGTGTACTTGTAAAGCATAGTCGCTACATGCTTTTCGAAGTGCATCCAATTGTATGGCACTCCGTTTAGCAGTTGCATAAGCCTCATAGCTTTCGAAACCTATTTCTTGCATATCTGCTGAAAATTGCTGAAGCTTTTCATTCATTTTAAGCTGTAATTCCTCAAAGGACTGTTTGGCAATTTCTACAGTTAGTGTTGCATTGCTAGCTGCTTCCTTTGCTGCATGCAAATTTTCTTGACTCACTCGCCAACTTTTTTGAAGCTCTTCTTTCTGTTTACTAACTTCATTTAGTTGTTGCTTTAATTGCTGTAAAGTTGGTAAATTAGGGGGCATCTGCTTAAGTTGTTCGTCTACAACCGCTTGTAATTTTGTCCATTCTTTTATCTGCTCTGCTAAATATTGCTCTAGCTTCATATGCTTATTTCGTAGCTGCTCTATTCGGTCATGCTGATGCTTTATTTTTAATCGCACATCAGCTAATTGATGTTGAATAATTTTTAATGCAGCAATCTCTTGTTCCACTTCATGTAAAGTAGCGGTGATCTGTGGTTGGTCTTCTTGTTTAATATGCTGAGCCTCGAGTTGTCGCCATGTATCTTGAAGAAGTTGCTGCGCTGATGCTAAAAATGCCTCTTTCTCTAAATACTTACGCTCGTCTGATGATGCCTTCGCTCTTAATGCTTCCACTTGAGCAAGCTCAATAACTTCCAGTTGCTCATTGTGTGCTTTTTGATGTGTCATACTACCACAAACAGGACAGGGTTCTCCTTCCTTCAGTTGTTCTGCTAAAATACTAGCTTGACTTGTCAGCCATCGTTGCTGCAAAAGTTGAAGAGCCTCTTTACTTTCTTGATAGAGACTTTCTGAAGCAGCTACATCCTGCTTAGCTAAATCAACGGCATGTTTATATTTATCTGCTTGCTTGATTAAAGCAACCTGTTCCCGTAGTTTCGGTAATTGTTCTAAATAGCTTTCATAGGGTTCAACCTGTTTTTCATAGCCTTCTAATGATTGAGAAAAATGATGTAATTGCTCTTGTTCATTTTCCAAAAGTTTGACGTTATCATTTACTGCTCGTTTTGCATTTTCAGCATATTGCTCCGCTATTTGCAGCTGCTGTATATTGTTTTCATAGGCTTCAAATTTCGGTAATAGCGCTAACATCTGCATTTCCTGCTGTAAGATTTGCTGTCGTTCAGATTCTTTAGCCTGCTCTATCTCATAGTTTTCTTGCGCTTCTTGCAACTTTTCTTGTGACTGCTGTTGCTTAACCTTTGCTTGTTGAAATGCTATCTCTTTAACATTCAGTTCAGCACGTAAATCCTTGCATTGTTGTTCGAGCAGCACAAGTCGCTCTGCTTGTTCTGCTAAAGCAATCTCCTTCTCCTTTGCTTGGTATAAATCCTGCTGTTGTAAAAGCATTTGCAGCCGTTGCTGTCGATTAGCTTGTTCATCAAATTGCTCATTTAGCGTTTTTGCTAAGCGATAATATTCCTGCTCTTTTTGATGAAGGCTATACGCTTCTTCATAGTATGACTGTTCATCTTCTCCACATTTCTTATAGTAGCTAAGCTCCTCATCAAGTGCCTCTGTCAGTTGATGTAAATTTTCCGTATTATCAGCAATCACTGTGAATAAAGTGGAAGAACGTTGTGGTAAGGCGCCCACAATTTGACCAAGTAAATGTTCTTTTAATTGTTTGGCACGCTCAAGATCCCTTTCTGCTTCTTTACGCTTGGCATCAAGCTTTTTCGCCATGACACCGAAACGATCTGTTTTAAAAATTTTCCGTAAAATTACTTCTTTATTTGTTGAATCAGAGGTTAATAGTTTTCTAAATTCACCTTGAGGTAGCATGACAATTTGGCTAAATTGATCTTTTGTGAGACCTATGATTTCCTGCACTTTCTTATCGACTTCAAGCGTTTGCTGTTTCTCTACAATGCTATAATCTAGCTTTCCGTCTTTTACTTCTGCTAGCTCTATTTTCTTTCCAGTAACCGTCTTATTTTTTTCTTTAATATGACCTGGCTGTCGTACTATTTGATAGACCTTTCCATGCATTTCAAAGACGAGTTCTACAGCTGTATAAACTTCATCATGTGCAAAGCCGCTTCTTAGTAAAGCTGTATCCTGCCGGTCCTCCCCACTACCTGATCCGTAAAGAGCATAGCAAATAGCATCGAAAATGGTTGTTTTACCAGCACCAGTTTTTCCAGAAATGGCAAACAATCGATGCTCCCCTAGCTCTTGAAAATCAATTACTTCCGTGTCTTTATATGGACCAAACGCTGTAATTGTTAACTTTAAAGGCTTCATTTTACAGTCTCTCGCTCCTCATCTAATAACTCCTGTAACATCTCTGTGAATAGGCGTTCCGTATCTTCATCAGGCTGAATGCCAATAATATTGGTGAAGAATGAACGGAATAAATCAATATCTTCTAGTTTTTCAGCTTCTACTACTTGTAGTTCACGTGGCATATCTTGTCTTAGTACCTTCCGCTCCACATGCATAGCGTGCGGAAATACACTACGAATACGTTCCATCGGTGAAGTCACAGATATTTTATCCGTCAATCTAACAAATACATAATCCTCACTTGGTGTGAGCGTTAATAACTCCTCTAATTGACCTTCTACTACTCGTAGATCTCTTCTTGGCACAAGCTTTCTTTTACTTACTATGGTGTTACCTTGCTCATCTAATTCGATGATTAAAAATCCTTTCTCATGTAAATGCTCAGATAACGAGTACTTTAAGATAGAACCTGCATAGCGTATGGTTTCGTTTAAAACAAAATGTGCCTTATGTAAGTGCCCAAGCGCCGTATAGTGAAAAGGTTTGAATAAAGCTGCATTCACACAATCTGAGCCTCCAATGGAAAGGGGTCGCTCGGAATCACTAGTATTTGCTTCCTCCTCACCATACTTCGTCACAAAGGCATGTCCAACAAAAACATGACGCTTACTTGTGTCCATGTCTTCTGTAATATGCTCAATAATTTTTTGCATGGCTTCTTGATGAGAACGGATTGATTCATCTTCAAAGATGTTGCGAATAGCAGCTGGCTCTGCATAGGGCACTAGGTGAAAATGTACTTCACCATGTTGATCATTCAAAACAATAGGTGCATGATTTTTTGTAAATTGGCCCTTAATATATAAACCACTATCACTCATTAAACGGCTACCAAAATTTAAACGACCTGCACTATCATGATTTCCTGCCACTGCTAGAACAGGAATCTTCTTCTCTAATACTATTTTCGCTAATACATCATTTAGTAAATTAACTGCCTCAATAGGAGGCATCGAACGATCATATAAATCACCTGCGATGATAATTACATCTGGTTTTTCCTCATCAATCGCTTGTATAAATTGTTGAAGAATATAATGTTGATCTTCTGTCATATAGACACCTTGAACAAGCTTTCCTAAATGCCAATCTGCTGTATGAAATATTTTCATTCTAGTACCTCCTAGTCTTCTCTATATTTTAGCATGACTATTCCCAATCTAGTGAACACTAAAGGTTTAGTAGTTCTAGCCAAAATTGGTTTTCATAGAAAAAAGCATCTTATAAGTAAGATGCCTTAGATACCTGTTATTTAGATGTATTTGATAAATGCCTTATATCCCGGGAATCCCTGAATTACGTAAGTCATACGAGGAGATTGATGTTGTGTCACATTTTGCTTCTGAGGTTTCGCTGATGATTGTTGCTTTAGGATTTCCTCAAATGACTTGGGATTTGGCTTTGGCAATTCTGCTGAAGAGATGTTTAAAGCATCACTACCACTATAAACTTGTAAAAATGAGTTAGCCATTTGTCGATAGCCTTCAATATTTGGATGAACATCAGCACTATTTGGTAAGTAGTTGGTTGCATTCAATCCAAAGGCATCATAGACATTTATATAAGCTGCGCCAGCTTGCTCTGCTTGTTGTTGTAAAATCGTATTTAATCTAACTAGCTGGGCATTGGTTCCTTCTTTTTGCGTCGGATGAACTGTTGGATAAGCAAAATAATACCCTATAACATAGATTTTTGCTTTAGGCGCACGTTCTTCTAATTCATCCAAAATCGATAGCATATTTTTTCTTGCCAAATTTAAAGCGTAATCTGCCTGAAGCTGTGAAAAAGCTAAGGTCCCTGCATTTGGGTTAACCTGGACAAGACGTAATAAATCATTAGCCCCTGCCGAAATTGTAATAAGCGTCGCATTTGCTAATAAATTTTGCGCTTCCTCAGATCGTATTCGTTCTAATACATCTGTCGTAGTAAAGCCAGGAAAAGCAAGTTCTTTTGTATAAAATGATAATTGACCAATCGAACTTAATTTCATGGCAATCAAATCACTATACCCTACATCAATTTCTTTGTAGGGTGTTTGACCTGCTGCTAAGGAATCGCCAATAGCCACATAGGTTTCTGTTTGAGCAAAAGCAGATGAAACACAAATTGTCATGAATAATACTGTCATACCTAGCAAGCTACATAATCGTTTCATCTGCTTCCCTCTTTTCTTATTGACTAAAAATTTAAAATGCCCAGCTACCCTTGCGGAAAATTGGCTCAACTGTACCATCTGGTAAAATACCATCGATGTCCATTTCTCCACTGCCAATCATGAAGTCTTCGTGTGTCACAGAAATATTGGCACCCAATGCTTCAAGTTGACCGTTTTCTAGGTCTCTACCACCCTCTAAGCAAGTCGGATATGCCTCACCAATAGCTAAATGGTTTGAAGCATTTTCATCAAACAGCGTATTAAAATATAAAATTTCCGACGCTGAAATTGGTGACTCGTGAGGGACAAGTGCTACTTCACCTAAGTAGCTTGATCCTTCATCCACTTGAATAAGCTCTTGCAATAAATCATGTCCTACTTCTGCCTCTGCCTTAATAATTTTGCCCTCTTCAAATGTTAATTTAAAGCCATCGATGATATTGCCCTGATAGACTAATGGCTTCGTATTACTAACATAACCGTTTACACCTTGTTTCATTGGCAGTGTATAAACTTCTTCTGTTGGCATATTGGCCACAAAGACATTATCTTCTGGTGTTTTACTACCACCAGTTAGCCATTTATGTTGTGGTGCTAAAGCGATTGTTAAATCTGTACCAGGTGCTGTATAGTGAAGCTTTGCATACTTTTTATTATTTAAAAGCTGTGCACGAGATTCTAAATTAGCTACATGCTGACGCCAATTATCAACTGCATTGCCTTCTCCAATATGAACCGTTTTAAAGATAGCTTCCCATAATGCAGGTACTTGCTGCTCCTCTGTTAATTGAGGGAAAACCTTTGCTGCCCATTTAGCTGAAGGAACTGCTACGATGGACCAAGCAATTAAATCCTTCATGACTGCATTGCGATAGTTTTTCAATGCTGCCCCTGATACTTTTTGATGTGTTGCTAGTCTGTCTGCTGGAATTCCTGTTAGCTTATCAGGATCTGCTGCATCAATCCATAATAGAGCTCCTTTACGTTCAATCAGTTCATCACGCATTTTCACAACCCATTCAGGGAAGCGATTAAATTCCTCATCGGATGCATGCTCAAAATAAGCACGATCCAATTCATCATCGGAAAAGTTTACATGAACACGGCCTGCCCCAGCCTTGTAAGCCTCTTTTACAACTAAACGGGCAAAATCTAAAGCATCCACAGATGTATTGACTAATAAGTACTGGCCTGGTTGGATATTCACCCCCACTTTTACTGCAAGCTCTGCATATGCCTGTAATTTCTCTTCAAATGTCATACTATTTCCCTCGCTTCTGTCCAATTGTTTTAGAATTACCTTCAATCAGCTCGCCATCATGCCATATTTTTTGCACAGGCTTGCCCGGAATTTCCCTTGTCCATTTTTTATAGGTTTTTTCATCACGATAAGATAATAAGGTTAATACTTCACCATCAGCTCCAGCACGCCCAGTACGACCAGAACGATGCAAATACTGTTCAATTGTTCGTGGGACATCAACATGAATAACATGTGTTAAACCTGCAATATCTAAACCACGAGCTGCAATATCTGTTGCAATTAAAATACGTGCATCTCCTTTACGGAATGCATCTAACGCTTTTTTACGTTCTTCTTTCTTCATATCAGAATGGAGCGTGACAATCGGTGCTGAACGGTATTGTAGTTTTGTTTCCTTCATTAATAATTGATCGATATTATTAACAAAAGCCAACGCTCTTAAACCCTCTGTATGGGAAAGTCGGCGCAGGAAATCCGTTTTATCACGTTCTTCTACCTTCACAAAAGAATGGACAACTTTACCGACCTTTAACATGTCCTCAGGCTTAATTTTAAAACGCAGTGGCTCAAACATCATACGACTTGCCACTAATTCAATTTCCTCTGTAATCGTAGCCGACACAACAACAACTTGTCGGCCATAGGCAGAACCTTCGATAAAGGATTTGATTACAACACGGTATTCACGACTTAGTAATTGATCACATTCATCTAAAATAACTGTTTCGACTTCTTTGAGTTTTAATTTTCCTGCTCGTGCTAATTCGTTTAAACGCCCAGGTGTGCCAACAACAATCGTTGGCTTTTTCTTCAACTTTTCAATTTGACGAGCAGAATTGGCACCACCAATCAGCTGTTGAACAGTGATGTCTGTTCCAGCTGTCCACTCACGAATAACTTCTACGATTTGCATAGCGAGCTCTTGCGAGGGAGCTACAATCAGTCCTTGTGTTTGCTTTTTTGCCCCATTCACTTTATTTAATAATGGTAAGACATATGCTAACGTTTTACCTGATCCTGTTGGTGATTCCGCCACAATATCTTTGCCTTCAAGCATAGCTGGTATCATTTCATCTTGAATTTTCATGGGTGTTTCAAAGTTCCATTTTGCTTGTAGTTCTTCTTTTAATAAATTTATGACTGACATGTTATTTCCCACCTTCTATCTGCTTGACACTAGTTTAACACACTCCGTAGGTTCCTACTTTATATGTACGTAAGCAATTGTCTAATCGTTTCAAGAGAACATTGCTTCCTTTCATAAAAAATCTGCTTCACTCAACACGGAAAGTAAGCCTGTCCACAACTCTTTCAAGAATTGTAGCTTACCCGTGAAAAGCAAGCAGATTCTTTTCAATTCAACTAATCGACTAATTCATAACCACAAGCTAAAATGGCACATTCAGCTAAAACGATTAATGAATCAATATAAATGTCACTTAGCTTTAAATCTCTGTTTACAACAGATAGCTCTGTACAACCTAATACAATTCGATCACAATTTAGTCCTAGCATCGCCTCTTCTATCGGTTGCCAATCTTCTAGCGTAACATCCTTCCCAGCCTTGACATAATCATAAATGATCGACATCACATAGGATCTCATTTCATTATCTGGAACAACTGGTGTAATACCAAACTCCTCAAGTGCTTCCTGATACATCCGTGATGTTAACGTGCCTGTTGTTGCTAAAATACCTACTCGCTTTGCTCCTAAATCAGCAGCACGCTTCGCTGTTTCGCGAATCATATGCAAGACAGGTATAGGAGAACCCTCTTCAATTTCTTGATAAAACGTATGCGCCGTATTACATGGGATCGCTATTATGTCTGCTCCTACCGAAGCTAATTTTTTTGCATCCTCAATAATGACTGGAACTGGATTATCCTTTGTATTATCTAAAATAAAGGCCGTACGGTCAGGAATATTTGTATCATTATCAATAATGGTATGTAAATGATCCTGATCTTTTTGTGCTTTCGTACGTCTTACAATCATTTCTCCTATAAACATTGTTGCAAGTGGACCAACGCCACCAATTATACCTAAAGTTTGTTTTTTCATGTGTTAGACAGACCTTTGTTATTAAAATATTTCTTATAGCTACGATAAAAGCTTAAATTATCAAGCGTGACATTCAACCAACGTTTTGCATTCATATCCTTATAATTAAAAATAGAATCTGTAGCCATACCTTGACGAATTAAACTTTTCGCCTCCATTACTAGTTGTTCATTTTGAACATATTTGAAAAGCACACCATTCGGTACAATTGTCCAAAGATGCTTGTTCCTCACATATGTTAGTTGTTGTTTACTTCCTCGAACATAATCGTTCGCTACATACTGCATTAAATTAAAGCCACTGGCCGTCACATAATAATTGGAAAGTTCATTATGTAATTCAATACTCAACAATTTATATTGACCATCACGATCATCATATTTCATATCAAATGTGGCAAAGCCTTGGAATTGTATCGCTTCAAGGAATAGCTTAACATTATCCATTAATTCCTGATGATAGGTTGTCATAATCGCTACATAACGTCCTATCCCTTCTGGAGAATGTTCTTCTAAAATAGGGTTTCCTACGGCAAGAAGTTTTGCCTTCCCATCTTGTCCTATATATGCATTAACAACACGCATGTTAGCGTCTTCACCTGGTATATATTGTTGAATCATCAGATCATCACGATAAGCTGATTCTTTATAGATAGCACGTAATATACTGTCCTTTTCGTCCTTATCATATGCAATATATACTTTTTTCTTACCAGGAAAAATACAAGTAGCATATTTTGTCATATTCATGGGCTTAATGACAACTGGATAATCAAATGGCATGTTGTAGTCTTCATAATCATTCACCGTGCATACATGTGTAGCAGGGTATTGAAAACCAAATTGTGCACATAGCTCATACATGCTTTCACGAGTTAAAAGTTGATGCGCAAGTGTGGCGTCTACATAGGGAACTAGAAAATCCTCTGCTAACTCTTCTTTGTGTTCTACGATTCTTTTGACATAAAATTCATCACAGGCTAATAGCAGTAATTTTTTGTCTCGGAACTCCTCCGCTATGGCTTTTAGGGCGGTCACAAATCTTTCTTCGATATGAAGTCGCGGTATCTCGCGAAAAGTCCATAAATCACTTTGTTGAATTTTTTCCATGTTCGTATGGTTTAGTGCAAGTGGCTTCACACCATAGGCTTCGTAAAATGCTCGGGCCATGCCATAAGCATTCATTTCATCTCCAAGTAAAACAGGTAAAAAAACGTGCTCAATGGCCATTCTACTCAACTCACTTTTACTTTTTTATTAGTGTAACATACTAATGATTTATAGCTTATTTATGAACAGCTACAGCTTGTTTGCCTAATTCCTGATAACTTTTGAAAAATTGATCGACATTGTAAGTAACATACCCTTTTAAAGGATCCATTACGACTACCTTATCACCTAAATGTCCCGTTAAGACGACTGCATGTAAGTTCATAAAAGCATCATGTCGAGTCGTTTCCCCTGTATAAATCCAGCCTCTTTCTGCTTTTCGTTTAGGCTTTGATAAATCTAGCGTTACCCATGTCACGACAGGAATACCTTCACGCACAAGCTGTAAAATGTCATCCTGTGAGGCGTTACTCATATTTTTGACATGTAAGTCAGCTTGTTTATCTGTAATAACTGCCTCAGCCGCTTTGACAATTGGAGCAGCAAAAACATACATACCACGAGCTTTATCACGAGGATTACCTGCAAAAGCTTCATTGGGATTTGGTCCAAAACGTTGATTGCCTACTGTTCGTATTTCTTGCTTTGGTAAATACTTGTCAGTCATTTCGAGTTTTGACACATTCATTCCAAAATAATTTAATACGGCTGTAAGTGAAGTAATTTCACAGCCATGTGGCAGCTCGGGGTTTTGCATGACAACAGGGACATCTAACTCCTGATCGTCTCTTAAAAAGTGTGTTTGCAATCGATAATAGGGCTTTGTTGTATCGTAAGTGAAATTCTCGATTGTTGTATACCCATTATTTGTCGTACTATTTTCAAGTGTCGTTGCCGCAATTGCATATTCTCTCCCTGCCTTTAGCTTCGAAAATATAGCTTCTCCCTCTTCTGAACCAATCGCTTCTTCCACTACATCACCTGTTTGTACATCTGTAACCGTAAGGAAAAGATTTGGAATAGGTGCCCCGCTATTAAATTCTACTGTTAAAACCGTTAATTGATTTTTTTGTTCAGCATCTTGCCAAGAAAATGGCTGACAGCCTGAAAGTAACATAATAATCAAAATGCCAATAAGTAAAAGGCGTTTATACCCCGTCCACAAGACAAATTCCGCTCCTATTCTAAGGCGAAGAGCAGCCTCTTCGCCATTCTCATTATTCAATTTGTCGTAGACTCTATTATACGATACTTTCATAGCCGTTCCTATTTTATCTTCATTTAGTAACTATTTTTTGTACTAATAGCGAGTTACACAAGACAGTGAACCCCAAAAATCTGGATAGCAATTATGCCAAAGGATAATTGAACTGTCTTAAATTGTTGTCACTTTCGGCCGTAATGTATGCTTTAGTACCTTCCCAGAGGCATTTCGTGGCAATTCTATTAAAAATTCAATTTCATAAGGTACTTTGTATTTGGCAAGTCGTGTTTGACAATAGGATAGTATCGAATTTTCATCAAGAGACTTCCCTTCCTTTAACACAACAAATGCTTTTGGTACTTCTCCATATACTTCATGTGGCAATCCAACCACTGCTGCTTCTAAAATTTCCGGCATTTGATATAGAACTTCTTCTATTTCGATTGGGTAAATATTTTCTCCACCACGAATAATCATATCTTTTTTTCGATCTACAATATATAAATAGCCTTCCTCATCAAAGCGTCCTAAATCGCCTGAGTACAACCAGCCATCCCTAATCGCTCTTGCTGTTTCCTCTGGATTGCGTAAATAGCCCTTCATTACTTGTGGTCCTCTTACGCATATTTCGCCCACCTCTCCAGCTGGTACGGTCTTTCCTTCACTATCAACTACACAAACCTCTGTCTGTGCTAATGGTTTTCCAACTGAGCCAATTTTCGTCAATGCATCCGTATCTAATAAAGAGGTAGCTGCAGGTGAATTTTCAGTTTGACCATAAAGATTTTGAACCTTTACATTTGGAAATGCTTCTTTCACTTGCTTTACAAGCTCATAAGGCATCGGGGCAGCACCGTAACATAGTAAACGTAAATGATTAAAGCTATGTTCCTTGAATCCAGGAGTATTTAATATAATGGTATACATAGATGGAACACCAAAGAAAATTGTCGCCTCAGTAGCTACAATTTGAGCTAACGTTTTAGTTGGTGAAAATGCTTCTTCAATGACCACTGTTCCCCCTCTATAAAACATAGGCATAGCAAATACATGAAGACCTGCACAATGAAACAAAGGCGTACAAATAAACATTTTGTCCCTGCTAGACATATTCATAGAAGACGACCAAATATCTGCTGTAGCCACGATATTCTGATGCGTTAGCATGACGCCTTTGGGTTTACCTGTTGTTCCCGACGTATACATGACCACTGCCGTATCGTCAGCCTCTAATTGCACAATTTTTCTAGCACGATTATCATATTCAATTATGTTTTTCATTTCTTGAAATCCGATTGTATGTTGGAATGAATAAGAAACGTCCTCTAATACCTCTGTTAATCTTTCATCAAAAATTAAGCCCCTTGCTTGAGAATGATTAAAAATAAAATCAACCTCAGGAGCAGCTAATTTAGTGTTAATTGGCATCACAATAAATCCAGCTAATTGGACACCTAAATATGCGATTAAAAATAAATCTGAATTGAGCGTATATAGGGCAATCACATCATCCTTTTTAAAATCTTGTTCCTGCAAGTAAGTCGCAAATCTTTCTACACGTTGGTAAAAATCATGATAGCTTATTGCCTTTCCATCATACAATGTTGCAATTGCATTTGGTTGTTGCCTTGCATAGTCTTCAAGAATATCTGTCATAAACTTCGTCATTATAAGCCCTCCATACTTTCATTTTATTATTATTAAATAAACAAGAATGGGAAACTATTAAACTTCTTAAAATTCTGAAAATTACGATTATATTTTATCAAGCAATGTATTTCTTGGCAATTTTTCCACACATTCAAAATATGTAGCTGAAGTAACGAAATATTCTTAGACATTTTACTTTTCTAGTAATTTCTATTAGGTGTATGATACTTGTACGATTATTATTAGGAAAGGCCGGGTTTAAATGCTTTATGCACTTTTAGGAGATTTACATTCTAATATAGAAGACACTAAAGCTGTTCTAGCTCATATTCAACAAACAGCAGAGGAAGCAACAATCATTGGGTTAGGGGATTTATATGAATGCACTGTTAGTAAGAAAAAGGCACAAACCATATCTGGCTTACCTTTGCAAAAGGCGGCCATAGTAGAAAGTGAATTTGAAAAACTGCTAACCTTCCCCTCTATTCGAGGCAATCAAGAAGAACGTATTACTCAGGTCACTGGCATTGAACGTTTTAAAGCTTTACCAGAGACAATAGAGATTGATGGAGCCACGCTTATGCACGGACATCAATTTAGGTGGAATGTAAGCTGGCAACCGACTTTCCCACACTTTCAAAAACCATTATTTTTCTTCGGGCATAGTCACGAATCAGGTCTTTATCATCAACAAAAAAAGCTGCCGATTCGTATTCGCTACGGGCAACCAATTGCTTTACAAGACAAACAATATGGTGTGAATGTAGGCTCTGTTATCAATCACCGTGAATGGTGTCTTTATGATAGCCAAAAGCGTACAGTGACATTTATGTGTGTTCCACCTATTAATCTATAAAAGAGCAAGCTAGTATGTAGACTAGCTTGCTTTCCATTTTTTAATGAATATATTGCTTTTTCTCACTCAATAAAATTTCCTTTAACTCTTTTAATTTTTCAATTACAACATACGATTCATCCGTAATTTCTTTCAGGTATTTTTCAGCGCCCGTTTTATTGCCTACATTGTACTCACGCACTGCTTTTTTTGCTATATCATGCACGTGAATAAATGGTTGTTCTAACTCTGCGTAGACACGCTCATCACCTAACAGTTTCTTTCCTGTGCCGTAGTACCATTCGCCAAGGCGTGATTCTTTTGGAGACCCTACATCCTGCTCCGTCATCGTTTCAAAGCCTAGTAGCAAATTGTAGATTTTCCATCTCCACAATAGGTGATCGGTAATAGCTAATTCAATAATATCCTCTTGGCTAATAATAAAGTTTTTAGAAATTGTTGTGGATCGGTATCCATCAATCATTTTACTTAATTTATAAATGGCGGAGCCCATATCAAAAACGATTACCTTACTTTTTTGCATGCTCTCTGTAATTGTATGGTTACGTTCAGAAATAGTAGTAGCAGATTGTGCCTGTACCTTTGTCGTTGTAGCTATTTCCTCAAAGCGCGCCCCCTGCTGCTGTAAGTTTTTATTTAGCTCAGCTAGCGTCTGTGATATATATAAGGTATCTGTAACACCTTGATGTAAATCTTGGGAAAATTGAGTCGTTAATGAACTAATATTATGGGTAATATGAAGTAGCTCCTGTATATCTGTATGTATAGATTTGACAGATGTACTTGTATCATCAGCAAGTTTCCGAACTTCCTCTGCAACAACCGCAAAACCTTTTCCTGCTTCTCCAGCACGAGCGGCCTCTATTGATGCATTTAAAGCCAACAAATTTGTTTGATCTGCTATTTTTTTTATTAATTCCATTAATTTCGCTACACTATTTACACGCTCAACTAAACGCCTAATATCTTCCTGCATTGATTTATGGCCTTCATCGGTTGTCTGTAAAATAGATGATACTTGTTGTAATGATTCCAAATCCTGATTTAATTTTTTAAAGGCATGCTTTGTTTGCTCTGAAATATCACCCACTGATGTGGCAATTTCTTCAATACTTTCGTCTAACTCATGCATTAATTGATCTGCTGCAACAATCTCCTGTTGCTGAATCTCCTGAAATTCAATCAGTTCCTTAATGGTGTCTAACTGTGTATTATAAGTAATTATTTCACCTAATCCATTTACTACAGATCCTGCTTGAATTTCAATATAGGTCTCCAAAATAATTTGTTGATCAATTGTTACTAAGCTATCGTAAGACAATAAAACATCCAGCATTTTTTCTTCATCACGAGATAGTTCTTTGACAATAAGTGGAATGATTAATTGATTAATCAGTGTATAGGCAGATATCATCCAATTCGGTAGTACACCAATTCTTGCATGAACATAAGCAATTTTACGACGCTTAAAGACATAATCTAAATCTAATTCATCATCAAATAAGCTAATAAAATGTGTATCAAATAATCCTTTTAAGCGCTCTACTGTCGAATGTGTATTGATGACATGATTAAACTCTGGGATTTCCAGTAGACGAGCATAAAAATTATCGAGTATATGCTGTCGATTATTCTCATAAATTTTACGTAAAAACCCAACAGATTCTCTTCTAATTCTAGATAAAGCAAGGAAATCCAATTTTTCTTTAAAGCGTTCATTTGTTTCGATGTCTGAATTTTTCGTAGCCGAAAAATAATCATAACTTTGATTAATCTTCTTCCTTTTGAACATAGCTCCCACTCCTAGTTGTATTCAAGTAAATTAAAATTACCAATATTTTAAAGCCAATTATAGATTTCTCTTCATTACCTTCAACTAATAAAACATATATATTTTACCAACAATAGAATGACAAAAATAGATTCTCATTTAATTCTTTACACTTTATTATTTTTTCGTCCACTTTATTGACAATTTCTTATTTTCTTAGTTAAACACTGTCTTTACGCAGAAAAAGCGCTAAAATCCTGATTGATTTAGCGCCTTCTTCCCATATAAACTTCTCGTTAGTGCTAGCACTCGCAATCGCAATTTTGTAAACTATCCAGTAGCTTTTCCATGGCTTCTAGTTGCTCACACAGCGTTTGAATCATGCAACGTAGGATTGGAATTAACTCTTGACAGATGCAGAATCTAAGCACATTTTGTGCCAGTCGTATACCACCCTGATGATGGACAATCATTTCCCGAAGATAATTGATATTAATGCTATTAGAGACTGGTGGAGCACACATTGCATTGAACATAGCTTCTGTAATTTCTTTGTAAGCACACATATACTCGTATAATTCATACTCTGAATTTTGTACGACACAACATCGATTTTGTATCGCTTCAAGACTCTCAACCATTTCTGTATGTGTGCGAATGATTTCTAAGGCGAGATTTTGCACAGGTATATTCGTTGTATAACGTAAAACATTTTCAGACATTTGTATTGCTGCAACTTGATGAGGGATGATTTGCTTAATAAAATTTTCTGAGATACTACAAGTAATGGTTACGTAGGTCATACCCTGCATCATTTTTTTGAGGATTCGCTGATATTCCTCTAAATATGCCTTTGTCACATTACTGAGTTCAATTGGTTTAGCCATTAGACACACTCCTTTCAGAGTAATGTATGCCTGCTAGGTTGTTGTGCGATAGACAATTGTACCAATTGCTCAATTTTTACCAACCTTTATCATCGTAAAAAACTATACTTCCTCTTTCTTATATGTAGCTATGCATGTTGAACAAATGCATAGATTTGGCTCTCTTTGCACTGTATTTAACAGGGTTTCTGGAATGCTAACTGTCATACACCAGCACTCTTTTTCACCTTTTGCCACGCCACAATGGTTTTCGCCTCCGCATAATGGACATTTTATTTCTCCAGTTGACATGCTTTTACAACTCCTTTATTTTTCATCATTGTAAAATAAAAAGGGAAGAGCGCTCAATACCTTGCTCCTCCCAAAACTTTAATGTTGATGCTTGTGTATATCTTGTTTTACTTCTTCAATGTCAGTGTCACTATAAATAGATGTTCCACGTCCGCCACCTTTTGCTAACAGGGCCTTCACTTCATTATAGGATAATCCTGCCTCTGCATTTTTTTGCTTCACTTCGTTAATATTTGTGCCTGCAGATGTAAACTGGATGTCTTTTTCACGATTCATCATTTTTACCTCCTATAATTCATCTGGCTGCATTTCAATTAATTCGTCGCCTTCTCTTTTTACACGCTTATTGAGTTCCTCTATCGGAATGGCATCTACAGTTTGCATATCCTCATGCAGATCGAAAAGACTAATCGTATCTGATTCAACCATGTCAGGCTTGTCCTTACTATTTAAATTCATGAACATTTTCTTTTCATGTGGTATTTTTTCGATGTCCATTCTGTCACACTCCTTTTCCTATAATGTGTGTAATGCTGAACAGATTATGTGTCTTTCTCTTTCGTACTTTTATCAATTCGATGATACTCAGCTATTTGAATAACTCGTACATGTTTTGTGTGCAGTTCATGGTATATCCCCCTACTATCCGTAAAGGAGATATATTGATCACGTTCATTTTTCACTAATTTTTCTGCCTCTTGTTGCGATTCAATAAAAATGAATCTTCGTACATAATGTACCTCATCAAAAAAATACGTAATTTTAAATTCCTTCATCTTTATGCCCCTTAATCCTGAATGTCACCGCTTATTCTGTCCAGAAACTGAAAAACCTTGCATTCCTAAAATTACATAAAACATCTGATGCATATAGTAGAGCAATAAACCTTTGCATTGGAGGGAACAATAATTGATTCATACTGTCAAAGCTGGTGAAACCCTAACTCAAATTTCTCAAGATTACCGTACATCTTTGGCATCCATTCTCGCTGCTAATCCAGGAATTCAGCCTGATCATCTTTTCATGGGTCAACAAATCGTCATCCCTGGCTTGCCTGAGCCCGACACAATTCCTTACCGTATTGAGATATCTACCAACAATCGCTGGCTCCGTTTATATAGAGATAATATCCTTCAAAAACAATACCCAATTGCAGTTGGACGCATGCTTCACGAAACACCAGTAGGTAGTTTTATGATCATCAATAAAGCGCCAAACCCTGGTGGTCCTTTTGGCACGATGTGGATGAGTCTTTCTAAACAACACTACGGAATTCATGGCACAAATGATCCTAGCTCTATTGGGCATGCTGTTTCACATGGGTGTATCCGCATGCAAAATCGAGATGTTGAAGAGCTAGCCAGTATTGTGCCAATAGGTACAGAAGTAGTGATTCATCCCTAACTTAAAAGGCTATCTAGTTAGTTTAGATAGCCTCTTGTTTTACTTATCTTGTTCTCTAGCCTGTGCGAGCTTCGTTAAATAGTATTGCTCCTCACGCCACATATGGTCCGCCATAGGAGCTGTAAATGTACCTAGCACCTCTGCACTTAGCTCCATCTCTTCTAGCTCTCTTAAAAATGTTTTAAATAATGTCATTTCAAGCTCAACATCTTTACTAAAGCGTTTTAAAGCAGGAAAGGAATTCATATTCGTACGTAAATAGCCTGTTAATTCAACAGCCTTTAAATAAAATTGCTCAAAGTGTTGAGCAAACTCATGGCTCTTTTTCTTCAAACGCTTCTCAACACCATCTAAATCATCATTAATAATGCCTGCATGACCGGAGGCATCTAAAAGCCAAACTAAATGATGATGAAGCTCATGAAAAATAGGTGGTGCTTCTCCTTTTTTTAAATAACCCAGCACATTTTGATATTCTTCTAATTCATTAACCATATGATTGACAAACGTAGGCGTTAAATGAATCCCAATATCCCCCAATAGTTGATGTCTGAGTAGATGAAGCTTGAACTGCTTAAATTGCTCAATATTGTCGTCCACGGACACTGAAAAGGATACAGCATTTGAATCATCGAGTGAAGTGACATAGGTAAGTAACTGCGAGAATTGATAAATATACGTATGGGCTCTTTGAATATCTTCTTCTTCTGAGGGATAAAGGGCGTCATGAATAAATTGAGCGTGGTTTTGCATGATTTCTAGCCAAAATTTATGCTCGAAAATGGCATGTTGCACAAAATTTGACAAAGGTCTACCTCCTCTTATCTTGATTTTAGAGAAATAAACTAAAAAACTTCCCTCGAGCTGTCTTTGCTTTTTGTTATCTCCCCATTCTATTCTTCGTGCTATACAATTAGTCGTACTGTAAATTTCGTATAGGATGAAATGCTAAAAGCTATACTACCTATGGCAAAACCATTTAGATGGCTTTATTTAAAACTATAGGAGGGAAATACGTTGTCAACGAGTAAACAGCTATTATCCATATTTGCCCTAGGTGGGATAAATGAAATTGGTAAAAATATGTATGTAGTACAATATGCAGATGACATAATTATTATTGATTGTGGAGCAAAATTTCCGGATGAAACCCTGCTCGGAATTGATTTAATCATTCCTGATATTACATTTTTACTTGATAATAAGGAGAAAATTAAGGCATTAATTGTCACACATGGACATGAGGATCATATTGGTGGAATTCCCTATTTACTAAAAAAATTAAATGTCCCTGTGTATGCTACCCGATTCACCCTCGGACTTATTGAGTTAAAGCTTAAGGAACATAAACTTTTAAGAGAAACGGATTTAATTGAAATTCATGCTGATTCAGCACTACATTTAGGACAAATCGATATTAGTTTCTTTAGAACCAATCATAGTATACCCGATTGTTTAGGAATCGTTTTAGCTACCCCTGAAGGAAATGTTGTCCATACGGGAGACTTTAAATTTGATCTAACGCCCGTTAACAATCAGTTTGCTGATATTCATAAAATGGCTGAAATCGGTTCAAAGGGTGTGCTTGTCCTTATTTCTGAAAGTACAAATGCAGAAAGACCAGGTTTGACCCCTTCTGAGCAACTTGTAGGGCATCATATAGAGGAAGCCTTTTTACATGCTGAACGAAAAGTAATCATCTCAACCTTTGCTTCAAATGTTAATCGCATCCAACAAATCGTACATGCTGCAATTGCCACCAATAGGAAGCTAGCTTTAGTAGGGCGTAGCATGGTCAATGTCGTTGATGTCGCGATTGAACGAGGTTATTTATTTGTACCAGAAGATCTGTTAATTGATGCACGAGAGGTCAAATACCTCCCACCAGAAGAGGTCGTGGTCCTCTGCACAGGTAGCCAAGGTGAGCCTCTAGCTGCACTAGCAAGAATAGCAAATGGTAATCATCGTGAAATTAAAGTTTTACCAGACGATACAGTCATTCTTGCGGCTTCACCAATCCCAGGTAATGAAAAGGGCGTTTCTCGCATTGTAGACAATTTGTTTCAGCTTGGTGCTAAGGTTATTTATGGTTCTTCAAGTCATACAGGTATGCATGTATCAGGACATGGTCATCAAGAGGACTTGAAACTTATGCTGACGTTTATGAAGCCTAAATTCTTCATCCCTATTCATGGTGAGTATCGTATGTTACATCAACATCGTTTATTAGCAGAATCTATTGGCGTTCAAAAGGGACATACATTTATTATGAAAAATGGTGATGTAGTTGATATTGAAAATTCAAAAGCAAGGCAGACACGGAAAATTCCTGCTGGGGATACCTATGTTGATGGAATTGGCATTGGTGAGGTGGAAGGTATTGTCCTCCGTGATCGCAAGCAACTTTCAGAAGACGGAATGCTTGTTATTGTGTTGACACTCAATAAAGCTGACGGTGCTTTTATTTCAGAACCCGATACCATTTCACGTGGTTTTGTTTATGCTAAAGATTTCGAGGCACTGTTAACTAAAGTCAATGTGCTTACCAAAGAAATCGTCAATGAGCTTCAAGAAGAGGGCAGACAGCAAATACATGTCCTTCGCCGAGAAATTAAAAGAGCTGTTGGACAATATTTATTTACCCAAACAAAAAGAAAGCCCATGATTTTACCAATTATTATTGAAATTTAACAAGTCGGTGCAAGGATTGCCCAATCCATTTGCACCGACTTATGTTAATTGCTCAACCTTTGAAAGGAATCATTTAAGAAATCTCCATTATAAACCTTATGTAACATATCAGCATATAAATATTGGAGCTGTTCAAAGCTATGATGTAAGTTTTTTGAATGCTGATTTACTTGTTTTGATACATTATCGAAATACTGTGGAAGTTTTTCTACCGCTGTGACTAAAGAATCTTTATTCATTAATAAATGTTGAATAGCGTTTAATAGTTGAGCTGCTCTATGCTGTATATCAAGAGGAGGTAATTCAATTATTAAACGAAGGATATGACGCCTCTCTTTATTTATTTGATACCATTTAAAAAAGTGAAATAAATAGTCACTAACAACAATGGATTCATTTGGAATAATGGCAATGATATCATGACCGATGCACACAGCTTTTTTACATTGATAAATTATGGTTTCCTTTAAATTTAATTTGTTGAGAAGAATGCTTTTTGCAGGTACCAGTGACAAATTTAATGAATCAACCGTGTGATCAATCTTTGGCACTTGACTAGCATCATCATCTACCAATAATTTCAATAGTGTTGCTTTGGTGATAAAAGGAGTACCTTCCCTAGTAAAACATTGATCGTTCACAATTAAATGACCAATTTGGACTTTTGCTATTTCTTCTAAAAAAAACTGCTTCACCATGTATGAACCCTCCAATCCTCTGTCCCAATTAATACCCTAAATACAATCTTCATTAACGCATACCTAGTTATTTATTTAGGTCATTTGTCTGGATAAAAGTATTACTCTAAAGATTGTACCATTTTAATGTAACTTTTTCTCTATTATACCACTATAATAGTATAGTCATTTCCATTGTTTTTCACTAGCTTTTAACATAGAGGTGAATCATATGTCAGATTTTTTAAAGCTAGTAGGTGAACAACTTCGGATTATTCGATTATCTAAAGGACTTAGCCAAGAAGAAGTGGCTGAAAGAACAGGGAAGTTAGGTTTCAGTAAAGGAAGAGTTTCCAATATTGAGCATGGACAATCTAATATTACCTTAAGTACTTTGGAAACAATCATGAAGGCATTAGACATTACCCCTGAGGAGCTATTTAATTTTCAAAAATTATCTGGCGTTACTGATATTGAGGAGAAAAACCTCATGCTAGACATTCATCGCTCATTATTAAGAGAACGAAATTTAGACGAGGTAAAATATGTAGTTCGTATAACGAAGGATTTTTTAGATACGATTGATTCTCAATCAAAGAAAAACAGCTCTAACGGTCAATGACCATTGGAGCTGCTTTTTTATTTCAAAGTAACTTTTAGTAGCTACATACCGAACTTTTGACGATAGCCACATTTTCTACATAATTCTTCCACAGCTTCTCTTCTTGAGAAGCCTTCAACAATCTTATTGGCACGCTCCCCTTCTACAATGTCGGAGAAGGATTTTTCATGTACATTTCCTAAATTAATGACACCTTCCCCATCCAAACAGCAAGGTACTACGGTACCATCCACCAATATAGCTGCTTGACTACGCAGTGCATGGCAAAAACCCTTACCTTCATCCTCTGGCTCTAGGAGACTTGGCCATCTAAACTCATGATCCTGATTTAAATATACATGAGGGGCAATTTTTACCCCTTTACCAGGTTCTACTTTTTCTTCTATACGATAATCAAGATGATACTCATTTTCTAATATTTCTAAAGTCTCGCGGTTGCGACGAGCTGCAACATCCGAAACATGATCCTGTTGTAGATTCCATAAACGATAGGAAATAATCGTATTGTATTCCCTCGAATCTCGCACAAAATCCAATATATCCTCTAAATATTTTTCACGATTTTCAGAGCCTTCATGCCCATCAAAGCTATGCAACGAGAAATTAATTTGACGTAATGCTGGCTTTCCTAATATTTTCTCACGATTTTTTTTGATTAGCGTACCATTCGTTGTAATATTGACTTTGAATCCTTTTGCATGGGCAGCGTCTAATAGCTGATCAATTCTTGGATGTAGTAATGGCTCTCCTTTCACATGCAAATAAATATATTTTGTATGTGGACGAATTTCATCTAATATTTTATTAAATTGTTCGACTTTTATAAGCCCCTTTGCACGCGCTGTAGGTGGACAAAAACTACATGCTAAATTACAAACACTCGTAATTTCTATATAAACCTTTTTAAATGTTCTCAATGTTGCTTCTCCGTTCCCATTCACTAAATAATCAAATCTCATTCATTTTAACAAATTTATTGGATAGATAGCAAAAATCGTTGAGCTTTCCCTAGACACACCTACCTTTTCTCTAGGTAACATGGCTACACGTACAGGTGGGTTCAAGAAGCGCTAATATCTTAATAGTAATAGGAAAGGAAGGAGGAGAAACGATGTCTGGTTTTAATTCTAAAAAATTTTATGGACCTGACGAACCTGAGCAGGAATCCTCTAACAAGCAAGGGAAAAATCATATAACAATAAATTTCACATTCAATATAGGAAATACTGATTTTCACTTTGAGCAACGTGCAGAAGGCGGAGGCCAAATCAATCATGATGTAGGCACAAATGCCAACCAAGGTGGACAAAATGCTAGTAACGGTAGTCATACACGCAACGTCAATTCGCAATTTGCTGACGGTAATGGAAGAAGTGGTATTGCTGGTAATAATAATGACGAGGCTGGTGGGCAACAAGGCATTAAAGTACGAGATAGTCTTGTCATTGAAAGTGATATTCATTCATCCTCTAACCATAGTGAAAGTAATGAAGAAACTGATGTATTAACTGAAGAAGATGAGTAGGTTGGTTTCAAAAAGATCATGTCAGTAGCAAAAAAAAAGGACATTTTACACGAAGAGGCTCTGTGCTCTGCCACTGGAAAGCAAGTAGCCTGCAACCGATTGTTGACCTTTCACAAAAATACTATTGATGGTTTTGTTTTTTGACACGATGAAAAAACTTCTATCTGCTTGATGGTACCCTCAACAGATAGAAGTTTTTTTATTATACATTGCGTTTATAATTTTTTGTGCCGTCATATGAATAGAGCATCGGCTTTTTATCGACATAGGTTTCTAAATGAACAGGACGTCCCCATAGCTGGTAAATATAAGGTAATACATTTTCTAAATAGTGTGGATCTAACTCCATCCCTTCATAGCCATGAACTAAATATAGCTCGCCATTCCGCAAATAATCACCATTTTTTACAACAATATATGGGAAGCCTCCGTTTACACGCATGGATACGAGTTGATCGCGAACTATCTCATGATCCTTATCCGTTATACGGTATTCATTCCCTTTCTTTTGGAACAAGTACAAATCTTCACGCTTCGCTAAATCCTTTGTTAAATAGTTTCGAATAAAGGAAATATCTGATTCTACCTCTCTTACCTCAAAAATCTTTTCACGTCCCGTATTTGGCAAAACACCTAACCGTTTCATTTCCTCGGTAGGATTATTATAGCGATTTTCAATATCCTCGAAAATTTTAATCCCAAGATAATATGGATTAATCGATGTTTTGGAGGGCTGCACAACCCCCGCATTTAATTTGGCATATTCGATAGTTTCAGCAGTAGTTAACTTTAGCTCCCTCATGATTCGTTGATGCCAGAATGAGGCCCAACCCTCATTCATTATTTTAGTCTCTAATTGAGGCCAAAAATAAAGCATTTCCTCTCGCATCATTGTTAATATATCTCGTTGCCAGTCTTCCAATTCACGGCTATGTTCCTCTAAGAATAACAACAGGTCCTTTTCTGGCTGAGGAGGAAATTGCTTTAATCTGCGTCGAATTGGTTTATAAACTTTTTCTTTTTCTTCTATACTCCATAAATCATCATACGGTGATTTTGTTGGTGGTTTTTCCTCCTCAAGCTCATCCTCTTCACTCCAGGATAGCTTCGGTCTTAAAATTGACGGATCAATATGTTCTTGAATAGCTAAAACAGCATCTAAAAACTGCTCCACCTCATCCTTGCCATACTCTCTCTCATAGCCAGCTATTCGCTCCGCAGTTGCGGTCATACTTTCTACCATATCTCTTCTTGTATTAGAAAAACGTATATTATTTTTGAAGAAATCGCAGTGTCCTAGAACATGGGCAATAATCAATTTATTTTGGGTTAAAGTATTGGTATCGAGTAAAAATGCATAGCAAGGATTTGAATTAATGACAAGCTCATAAATCTGACTAAGTCCTAAATCATATTGAAGCTTCATTTTATGAAATTGTTTTCCAAAGCTCCAATGGGAAAAGCGCGTGGGCATACCGTAGGCGCCAAATGTATAAATAATATCTGCTGGACAAATTTCATAACGCATTGGATAAAAATCTAAGCCAAAGCTTGAGGCAATTTCGGTAATTTCATCTATTGCACGATGAAGCTCTTTTGTGTCCATTTTACGCCCCCTCCTTTGAACGTGGTGCTGAGGATACTTCCATGTTACTCTTCACTTTTCTTGAAAAAGCTCTTTAAGGCGTCATACACATCGCCTTTTTTTCTCAGAATATGGTATCTGAATTTAGGATCATCAATTTTTTTATACGTATACATAAGCGTTGAGAAACGGTTATGCTGATTCACCTCACCATAGCCAAACATGCTGGATACATCCATTAACTCTCCTACTAACTTCAAGCACTTTTCATTGTCCATCGATATATTTTCACCATCTGAAAAATGGACAGGATAAATATTGTAGCGAGACGGATGATATTTATCCTGAATTAATTCCAATGCCTTTTTATAAGCTGAAGAACAAATGGTTCCACCACTTTCGCCCTTTGTAAAAAACTCCTCTTCTGTGACAACCTTTGCCTCAGTATGATGAGCAATAAATTCAATTTCTACTGTTTCATATTTTGACCGTAAAAACTTCGTCATCCAAAAGAAGAAGCTTCTCGCACAATATTTTTCAAATGCGCCCATTGAGCCACTTGTATCCATCATGGCGAGCACTACTGCTTTGGATTCTGGCTTCTCCACTTCATCCCATGTTTTAAAACGTAAATCGTCATTGTGGATTGGCGTTATTTCTGCTTTCCCATGCATTGCATTGCGCTTTAATGCATTTAAAATGGTACGCTTTTTATCGACATTACCCATGAGTCCTTTTTTACGAATATCATTAAACTCTATTTTTTCTGTTTTAATATCTGCCTTTTCTTTTTGCTGTAAATTAGGTAACTCTAGTTCATGAAATAAAACATTTTGAATTTCCTCAATACTGACTTCCGCTTCATAATAATCTTGGCCAGGCTTGTCACCCGCTTCTTTTCCTTTACCTGGAGCCTGATTGGCCTTACTGCCATCCCGCGCTACTACATCTCCAACACTACTATCCCCTTGTCCCTGCCCTACATGCTTAGAGTTATCATAGTTATATCGAATTTTATATTCATCAAGTGACCGAATTGGTATCTTAATAACCTCGCGACCATTGGACATCACAATACTTTCTTCGCTAACTAAATCAGGTAAATTATTTTTAATCGCATCTTTCACTTTTTCCATATGGCGTTGTTGGTCCTGGTGCCCTTTACGATGGAGGGACCAATTTTCCTGAGAAATGACAAAGCGTTTATTTTCGTGTTCAGTCATTTTTATCCTCACCCATCTATCAAATTCGCTTTTTCTATACTATGCTTGTGAGCTAAATTTTTGAACTTTTTTCATAAAATCAATTGTATATTTATCAATCACGCCTCAAACGTCCAGATTTTTTTCGACCATGCTCTAAAGTATCTCTTCAAAGTCTCGGACATCTTCTCCTCCTGATAATAAAAGGAGTGCCCTAAAAATGGGACACTCCTATCTTACTTGGAACAATGAACATCAAGTTATCGATTGAGCAAACTTCCTACATACTGTAGCAACTCATTTGCTGATGTTGTATTATAGCCATGTTCATCAACAAGCCTTGCCACAACCTCATTAATCTTCTTCAGTTGAGATTCATCTGGCATTTTAGAAGAAGTAGTAATTTTAACGATATCTTTCAAATCTGCAAATAATTTCTTCTGAATGGCTTCTCGCAATCTTTCATGAGAATTATAATCAAAACGTTTACCTTTTCGTGCATAGGCAGAAATTCGAATGAGAATCTCTTCACGGAATGCCTTTTTAGCATTTTCTGAAATGCCAATTTGCTCCTCAATCGAGCGCATTAATTTTTCATCTGGATTCATTTCTTCCCCAGTAAGTGGATCATAAATTTTATTTTTATTACAGAATGCCTCTACATTATCAAGGTAGTTATTCATCAATGTTTTTGCTGATTCCTCATAGGAGTACACAAAAGCCTTTTGTACTTCATTTTTAGCAATTTCATCATATTCTCTACGAGCAACCGCAATGTAATTCATGTATTTTTCACGATCCTCTTGAGAAATCGATGCATGCTGATCTAACCCATCCTTCAATGCTCGTAAAACGTCTAATGCATTTATCGATGGTATCTCTTTGCGGATAATAGCAGAAGAAATACGGTTAATAATATAGCGTGGATCAATACCGTTCATGCCTTCATTCGGGAACTCTTTCTTCAGCTCCTCTAAGTCAACGGAATTAAATCCCTCCACATTTTCTCCGTCGTACAAGCGCATTTTTTTAATTAGATCCACACCTTGTTTTTTCGGAACTTCCAAACGAGTGAGAACCGAAAAGATTGCTGCGGCCTTTAAAGCATGCGGTGCAATATGGACATGGGACATATCGCTCTCTTTTATCATCTTTTCATAAATATGCTCTTCCTGACTAACTTTGAGGTTGTAGGGAATTGGCATAACGATAATTCGAGAATGTAATGCCTCATTCTTTTTGTTCGAAATAAATGAACGATACTCTGTTTCATTTGTATGAGCAACGATTAACTCATCTGCACTAATTAAAGCAAATCTTCCTGCTTTGAAATTTCCTTCCTGCGTTAATGATAATAAATTCCATAAGAATTTTTCATCTAGTTTTAGCATCTCCTGGAATTCCATCATTCCTCTATTGGCCTTATTCAGCTCCCCATCAAAGCGGTAAGCACGAGGATCTGACTCTGAACCAAATTCACCAATTGTAGAAAAATCAATACTTCCTGTTAAATCTGCAATATCCTGTGATTTAGGGTCTGATGGTGTAAATGTCCCTATACCCACACGTTTATCTTCTGAAAAAGTAATACGTTCAATCATTACATTTTCAATACGTCCATCGTATTCCTTTTCAAGACGCATTGTATTTAAAGGCGATAAACTTCCTTCAATTCTAATCCCATATTCCTCAAAGAACTCATTACGCAAATGATGTGGAATTAAATGGAGCGGATCTTCATGCATTGGACATCCCTTAATTGCGTAAACTGCACCTTCATCTGTTCGCGAATATTGCTCTAATCCGCGTTTTAGTAAGGTAACGATAGTTGATTTACCACCACTAACTGGTCCCATTAATAATAAAATACGTTTTCTAACATCTAACCTGCGTGCTGCTGGATGGAAATATTCCTCCACCAGTCTTTCAATTGCTGTTTCAAGCCCAAAAATTTCTTGTCCGAAAAATTTGTACATTTTTTGCCCATCGCGTTCCTCTACACCAGAACTTTTTATCATATTGTAGACGCGTGAATGGGCTGTTTGAGCAACTTCAGGTCTTTCCCTAATGATGTTTAAATAATCTGCAAATGTCCCTTCCCACTTCAGCCTGTTTTCTTCTTCGCGATAGTTTTTCACTTTATCTAAAATGTTAATAGCCTTCCCTCCATTCAGGGCTTGATTTATAACATAGTATGAAGTTAATGGCATGATGATACCATTACTTTTTCTTTGATGAAGTTTCTTCTTATTATTTCTATTTTTGGGGGCAAAAAAATTGCCGATATATCAACTGTTTTCATACATAGAACCTTACTGAATGAAGATAAAAATTTCGGTTATTCTAACGTTAGAAAGGAGGTCCATCATTGCATCGCCATTTTATATTTCTTTTCACATTTTTATTTTTAGGGATTATGCTGTACCCATCTGCCTCTTTTGCAAAGGAGGATCTTACAGAAGAAGAAATTTTACAGCAGCGTATGTCCTATTATGTACAATTCGATGAATTACTCATTCCATGGCATTTTTTAGCTGCTATCGATCAGTATGAGAGAAACCTACAATTAGTTCGTAAAGACATCCCTAAACGAGAAGGCTATTTGGCTATCCAATTTTCTGATGAATACTGGTCAGGTGCATTAAATCCTGTAAAGGAAGACACTTCTCCTGAGACAATTAGCTATTTCGGAGGAATGGGCCTTGACGGTAATCATGATGGAATCGCTAGTCCAAAGGATGATGAGGATGTCATTTTTTCGATGGCTAGTTATTTAGGGAAATTTGGAACAACAGATGAGGATTTTAAATTAGCATTATGGGAATATTACGGAAGCGAAGAAGCAGTCAATCAAATATTTACCATCTCCACATTGTACAGACATTTTAAAACTATAGAACTTGATGCACATACCTTCCCGCTAAATATCCGCTCTGATTACAGTTACAGGGGCACTTGGGGCGCCAATCGTGGTTGGGGTGGACGCCGTATTCATGAGGGAACTGATATTTTTGCCAGCTATGGAACGCCTGTATTATCTACCTCTTATGGAATAGTGGAGGTAAAAGGATGGAATCAATTTGGTGGCTGGCGTATTGGTATTCGCGACAATCATAATTCCTACCACTATTATGCCCACCTCGGTAGCTATCATAAGGAAATTGAAGTAGGTACAATTGTTAAACCTGGTACTGTTCTTGGCTATGTTGGAAGCTCTGGATATGGGAAAGAAGGTACATCGGGCAAATTCCCTCCACATCTCCATTATGGTATTTATAAATTTAATGGAAAAACTGAATGGGCTTTTGACCCTTATCCTTCCCTTCTACAGTGGGAACGCCAGGCGAAAAATCAAAAACAATAGAGAATCCTTTACTTATGGCACTTGAAGCATTTTGCTTCAGGTGTATTTTCTTTCTATATAGGAAATTCTACATAAACATATAAATTAGTTGTTAGACATCTATATATATTTAACTATTAAGAAAAGGAAAATAATTATATCATTGTACTAAAAAACTATTTTTAAATATTTCTATCGAAAGGCTTATTAATACACATAATTAGTTATAAAATAATACTTGTGTTGAAAAAATTTCTCAATGAGATAGTAAAGGGATGGGAAAATGAAAGGCATTATCAAGTTTAAAACACTTAAAACACGAATTTTAAGTGCATTTATTCTTTTGTTAGTTTTAGTAGTTAGCTTTACAACCTACACTTACAATTCCAATACAAATATGGAAAAACAGGCAAAAGATTTAGTGAAAGAAGATTTAGTTGTTTTAAATGCAAGTAAAAATTTAGCACTCTCTATGAGTGTCCGTCTATCTGCAGCGTTAAATTATGTGTTGACAGGCGACGAAAAATACAAAGAATCATTTGATGAGTATCGCAAAATGGCTGAGGAAAATAATGCTATTCTAGACAAATATGAAAAATCAGATGAACGCGATCAACTTGTAGCAATCGCTCGTGATTGGAGTACCCTTGTCAATACAGAGGTATTTGATATCTACCAAAAGGGCAATAAAGAATTAGCTTTAGAAAATTTAATGGATACACATGAACTCGTAACGAAAGTGCGATATGGTTACGAAAAACTGGCAGATGAACGAGCTAAAGCCATTACAGATGTCGGTAATGATGTTGTATCAACTAGCTCTGAGAATCGAACAATTGGTATCGCCTTTAGCTTGATTCTAACTATAGCTGGTATTCTAATTGCCTTTATCACAGCCAGTACCATCTCTAAACCTGTTACAGTAGTAGCCGACCGGATGAAAGAATTAGCAGATGGAAATTTGCAACTAGAGCCTCTGCCTGTAAAAGCCCGAGATGAAATTGGAACATTAATGGTAGCAGCCAATGACATGAACGAAAAATTAAAACAAACGATCCAGTCTATCTACTCGGTTTCTGAAACAGTAGCAGCTAGTAGTGAAGAACTTGCTCAATCATCGAATGAGGTACAAGCAGGTACTGAGCAAATTACAGTAACGATGCAAGAGCTGGCATCTGGTACAGAAACACAAGCATCTACCACAGGTGATTTGGCAGAAACAATGACAGCATTTAAGCGTAGCATTCATGAAACTACACAAGAGGGCATTGAATTAAGCGAACATTCTAGTCATGTTCAAAAATTAACGGTTTCAGGGAAAAGTTTAATGGTGCAATCTACCAAACAAATGGCTACAATAAATGAAATTGTATTAGACTCTGTGAAAAAGGTAGAAAATTTAAATGAACAGTCTGCCGAAATATCCAAGCTAGTGTCAGTTATCGATGATATTTCAAACCAAACAAATTTACTTGCATTAAATGCAGCAATCGAAGCAGCACGAGCAGGTGAGCATGGCAAGGGCTTTGCTGTTGTGGCAGATGAAGTCCGAAAGCTTGCTGAGCAAGTACAGTTCTCTGTCACGGATATTGCAACAATTGTCCAGCGTATTCAAGGTGAAACTGGCAATGTAACATCTGCCCTTCAGACTGGCTATGAGGAAGTAAGAAGAGGAACCACACAGCTCGATGAAACTAATGAAACATTTGAAAAAATTTCTGATGCTGTTGGGGATATGATAGTTAATATTTCAACGATTACAACGAATTTAAATCAGCTTGCTCAAAATTCGGAAACCATTAATGCTTCTATTGATGATATGGCCTCCATTTCACAGGAATCCGCTGCTGGCGTTGAGCAAACAACAGCAACTGTTGAGGAAACCGCCGCTACAATGGATGAAATCGCTAGAAGTGCAAATCAGCTTGCTGGAATGGCCGAAGAGTTAAATACGCAGCTACAGCAATTTAAAATTTAATCATCTAAACAACAAAGGCTATCTCAAATTTTTCTATTTTGAGATAGCCTTCTCTCTTATTGCCAATGACTTATTGGCACTCGTTCCAGTTCATGACGTTTAATAATAACACTTATCTTTTGAAACCATTTCTCACAAAGCTCTATAGCTTCTTTATAGTCATCCTCCTCTTTTGATATTGGATCTTCACTATTATCCATGAACATATATTCTTGAATAGGCTCTGATAAATGATCTACTACTAACTTTAGCGATAGCTGTGAAATTGTATCTTCTTCTACCTCCTCTTCTTCTATTTCATCTGCTTCAGCAAGTAAGGAACCACTCATTAGATGATTCTTTGTTCTAACCGTAAATACTTCATCTTCCATGATGGCAACCTCATATATTCTGTTAAATGGAACCTCTATAATTTTTAGTTCTTCGTCTAAAGCTTCTCTTCGGGCGAAAATAAGCATGTTTGTCTGTTCATTTAACAGTAAAGCATTTAAAGCATCATTGGAAACTGTACATTGTGTATGAGGAATAGCCATTATCTCCTCCTCACTAGCTTCCGTCATGGCTGTCAAAGTTTGTATGGCAATATAACGCTCTTTTAAATAACGGATACTCCCTAGACCGACTAAAGCCAGCCCGATTAAAAAAAATAGTTGCTTAATAATGACTAATTCAATGGCATTTGCTAGATAAAGATAGACAATCCCTAATAAAATGAAGAAAATATTTTTCATCCAATTCCCGCCTTTATCAAGATAATCACTAGAAAAATTCAGATGATGTACTAGCAATAGTATTCTTGATTCTATCGTTTCATTCTAATAAAAAACACGAATTCATTGAACTTTACAATGAATCCGTGCTTTTGCTTTTAACGACCAATTAGCTCTTCTTTACTACTTACGTCGTCTAATGTTTTATCTTTTTCTATTTTATGCATCTCAAGAACATGCTCAGATGGCGGAACGAGTATGCTCACCACGACAATTGTGATACCAGTTATAACAACACCTGAAAATACAGGAGCCTGCCATAATTCATTTAATAGACCTATGAAGCCTTCTGATTGGATTGTCAGACTAGGTACGAATGTTAGTGATGTAACAATGTAATAAACTAAGCCAACGGAAATACTTGCCCAAACTGCTGGTGTACTGACACGTTTCCAAAATGGTCCTAAAACGATTGGCCAGAATATTGTTACGAATATAATATCCCAAGCTAAATAAGCTAAATCAATTACTTTTTGGAAGCTTACAGCTAGCACTAAACCTAATAAAGCACTAGCTAGAATAATAGATCGCGAAAATCTTAATAGCTTCTTAGGATCAGGATTGTGATTAATAAAATCTAAATAAATATTCTTTGTCACAATCCCTGAAGTCGCTACATAACATGCAGCTACTGTAGACATCCCCATGGCTGCCATGGCTGTTAAGAAAATAGCTGCTAATAAAGGAGGAAAATAACCTTGTGCAAAGGTAAGCATCAATGTTTCTGGGTTTGTGCTTTCAGGATAAATAGACTTAAAGGCTTCCCCTAGCATCCCTGGAATCCAGCTAATTGCAATGACAATAATACCAGCAATAATCATGCTTCGTTGTGCCACCCGTGGACTTTTTGCAGCAGCTACCCTCTGCCCAAGGTCAACTGCAGGGATATCTCCAAGTGCTAGTACAAGATACAAAGTCCAGAATTCTGCTCCTGCCTTCTCAAATAATGTACTGATATTCCACCACTCGGGATTAAATGTAACGTCTGGATAGTAAAACAAAATAAAAATGGTAATACCCAAAATACCTGCCACTGCAAGCGCACCTTGTACGATTTCAGTATAGGCTACTGCCCATAAACCACCAATAACTGAATAAATAGCCGTTAGCGATACAAATAGAAGCGCCGCAGGTATAAAATCAATTTGCAACAATTGCTGAATAATATACGTTCCACCAACTGTTAACGCCGCTGCATTAAAAACTCCAAAAGCAATTGCCATAACAACCCCTGTATAGGCTCCTAGCTTTTTACTGCCATAGCGTAAACCGTAGTAATCTGCTAATGTCCAGCCCTTTAAACGTCGTAATGGCTTTGTCCAAATGAGTGCTCCAAGAATCATACAAGTCCCTAAACCACCCATTGTTGCCGAACCTTCAAAGCCACCACTTGTATAGCCAGAGCCTACCGCTGCAAAAAAGAAGGGAGCTGCTAATAATGCAGCGACTAAACTACCCGTGACAACGGATAAAGGCATGCTCCAGCCAGCAACAATTAAATCCTCGGCTGTGTTGACACGCTTATAGCCTTTATAGCCAATATAATAGATAAATAATAAGTATAAGCAAAAGATAATAATATTTAACATTATTTACTCCTTCGTTTTCCATTAACCGTTCATTACGACCCCACCATTTGGCGTTAAAATTTGACCTGTATAGAAGTCAGCATGATTAGAGGCTAAAAATAATACACTTTTCGCAATTTCTTCTGGTTGTGCTAAACGTTTTAATGGATATTTTGCGGATTCTTCCTCCACATAGTTATCGCCAAACTCTTGTAGAATGTCCGTAAATGTTCCACTAGGAGCAACTGCATTGACAAGTATAGAAGGTGCTAATTCTCTTGCTAAAGCCTTTGTAAAAGCATTAATAGCACCCTTTGCAGCTGAATAATGCGTGAATTCTTCACAACCCAAGCTACCAATATCAGATGAAATATTGATGATTTTTCCTGTATTACGTTCCTTCATTCTTTTTGCTGCTTCACGGCAATTATAGAAACAGCCATATAAATGAACTTTAATCATACGATCCCACTGCTCATCCGTTAAATCTGTAATGCTGGAACCCTGTGCAAATCCAGCGTTATTTACAAGAATATCAAGATTCCCGAGATGCTCGTCCATAAATTGATGCATCGCTTGTACTTCTTGAGAGTTAGAAACATCTGCGTGGAATATTAAAGCTTTCACACCCAACTTTTCTGCTTCTGCACGTACAGCTTCTGCCTCTTGCTCATCCCCAATATAATTAATTAAAATATTGGCTCCATGTTGCGCAAAGCCTAAAGCAATTGCTTTACCGATTCCTTTACTAGAGCCTGTAATTAAAACATTTTTTCCTGTAAAATTAATGTCCATTATGATTATTCTCCAATTTGAATTTTGCCACTAGACCTTGCAGCTCTTCTGCTGTTTTGCCCAGTGATGAAGAGGCATCCTTTACTTCCTGCATGGTAGATAATTGCTCTTGTGTAGAATTCGAGACATTTGAAGAGAACTCTGCTGACTGCTCTGCAGATTGTTTAATATTATTAACAGATGCCGCCACTTCTTCTGAGGATGCAGAAATTTGTTGTGAGGCTGCTGAAATTTCACGTATTTGGCTAGCTACTTCTTCTGAGGAAGTAAGAATTTCTTTAAAGATTTCGCCTACTTCATTGGTAAATGCCATCCCTACCTTAACATCCTCTTTACCTTTCTCCATAACCGTGATAGAAGCGTTTGAATCAGACTGAATAGAACTAATTAAATTGTAAATTTCTGTTGCTGATTGAGAGGATTGTTCAGCTAAGCGTCTCACTTCATCCGCAACAACGGCAAAGCCTTTACCGTGTTCACCTGCTCGTGCCGCTTCGATCGCAGCATTTAAAGCTAATAGATTTGTTTGATCAGCTATAGCAGTAATTAAGCTAACAATTTCACTTATTTTTTTAGTATTAACATGTAGTCCATTAATGGTTGTCCCTATTTGTTCAACAGAATCATTAATTAACTCCATTTGAGCAATAACTTGTTGTACAACTTCATTGCCTCGTTCAGAAGCCTGTGATGCTGAAATAGAGGATTCCGCAGCTACATTTGCAGAATCAGCAATTTGCTGAATACCTGTTGCCGTTTCTTCCATAGCAGCAGCTGTTTCCTCTGTCATGGTCATCGAGGCCTCAGCATTTTGTGTAATTTGATTCATGTCTAGTGCAATATTTGTTGAGCTGTTATAAGTTTCACCAGCATGTACCGTTAATTGATTGGCTGCTGAAGAAACGTGATTGGATGTATTGCGTATGTTTAAAATAATATGTTGCAAATTAGCCACCATTGTACGAATGGATTCAGATAATTTACCAATTTCATCCTTTGATGTCTCTAAATCCACATCTATTAATTCACCATTTGCCACTTGATTGGCAACGTTCACTACTTTTTTCAGTGGCTTTAATAGTCGATCTATAATTATGTAAACTAAAACTAATAAAATTAAAATGCCGATAATGGCAATGACAATTTGCTTAATCACACTTGTTTTAATAATCGTATTGATATAATCAGCGGAGTA
Organism: Lysinibacillus sp. UBA5994; assembly: GCF_002429725.1. NCBI lineage: Bacteria > Bacillati > Bacillota > Bacilli > Caryophanales > Bacillaceae > Lysinibacillus > Lysinibacillus sp. UBA5994. Next base: position 69,463 of record NZ_DJAU01000035.1, read on the forward strand.
ATCAATCCCTAATAGGGCAATCAGTTGGCCATTATCATCTTTAATAGGACTAAAAACCGTTCTCCAAGAACCAAAAGGATCCTCGAAAATATCAGTTACCTCTGTACTATTATTTTCAATAGCTAATTTTGCTGTTTCTACATGTTCATCCGCTAAATCAGTAAAAATTTCACCGGCTTCATATACTTCATTTAGATTAGAGGTATAGCCAATTGGATTGACGCCACCCTCATCCTTGACATCCCAAATATAACTCCAGCTCATAATACCTTGCTGGTCCTGAATCATATCAAGTTGCTTTTGGATCTTTGTAAACTTTGCGTTTGTTTCCCCTTTTTCGGACAGCAAATCTTTTACTTCATCACTGTCTAAGTTCATAGCTGTTAATAAACCAACACTTTTTAATTCTTGCTCCAAATCCACATTCATCCGATTATTCAATTCACTAATACTTTGCGTCGTAATAATAGCGATAAGCAGTAATACAACGATAGAGACTGTTAGTAAAAGCTTATTTTTTAATGATGTGTTTTTTAACAACTTCATTTCCCCTTTTCCTCCTTTGAACTTTACTTGCAAAAAAATGCCTATTTCAAAAGAAATAGGCATAAAAGAACAAAAACTAGAATGAGAATGATACAACTAGCACTCTTTTGCAACCCAGCCGCCATAGCATTTATTGCCTTAGACCTGTAGCTTTGCGTCTTTACTTTTCAGTAAATTTGCCTATATTTCCCTACCAAAATTAACACAGTAGGTAAAAGTAGTCAATGCTCTCTACTTAAAACATACATATTTTATACTAGCTGTTCCTTCATTAATAATTATATAAATTACTTAATTATGATTCATCTATTGAACAAAATAAAACAGCTACAACCTCAATTAGCGTTGTAGCTGTCCACTTTCAATTCACTTACCCCTAAGTGTTTGAATAAATTATACGTTTTGTGTGACAAGTAATACGGAAGGTATAAAGGATAACGCAAACATAGCGATATACCATACGGAAGTACGACGTAATGAAAAGCGTACTTTTTTTCGTTCCGCATAAAAAATATCTAACATAACTGCAACAATAAAAGGCATTGTAATACATGCAATAGCTACTAATAAGATGTCAAAATAAATCATACAAGCACCCCTTTGTCTGTGAACATTTTTCATCTTTTTTGTGAACATTTTGTGATAATTTTATTGTACACAATTTCGTCACAAATTGTCAACGAGTTTTAAAGAAAAAAATGGCACTTTATGATTGATATCCATTGTGCATTATGCTCTATATTTATATGTTAGGCCCCTTAAAAAATTTCGTACGAATGAATCGCCACACTCTTTATAATTACGATGACTTGGATTTCTTAAAATAGCACCTAATTCACCTTTTGTAACTTTAATGCCGCCGTCATATAAAATCTCAAGCATCTCCTCAGTTGTTAAAGCTAAAGCAATTTTTACTTTCTTTAGCAGCATATTATTTGGGCTTTCTTTACCTGACACAGGTAAAGGTCCAACAGCCTGTCCTTCTCTTGGTTTCTGAGGCCCGCGTTTAAAAGTAATTAATCCATTTAAAAATGCCTCTAACATTTTATTATTACATTTGATGTATTCCTCTGGCGCTTCTTCCTCATCATTAATCTTAATCAGCATATTTAATACTTCTTCCTTTGTATAATCCATGCCACCAAGTTTAAAAATTTCTACCATATCTACATTTTTTATATCGAACGCATAGCGTAAACGAATTAAGATATCATTATTTGTCATTATATTTCCTCCTTTAATTAACCTTATATAGTAAAGAGCCAGGCTTAATTATAACAGAGAGTTTGCTGATTATTGCTAGCTTTCCACAAGTTGTTGTTGTTAGCAAATAGCGTGTGCATTTCCTACTTTTTAAATGTATGAAAAATTTAATCGCAACCATTCTAAGGTCAAGGAGGTGAGAACAATGGCTAACAATAACCGCAGTTCAAATAAACTTCTAGTACCTGGAGTACATGAGGCTGTCAATCAAATGAAATATGAAATTGCACAAGAGTTTGGCGTTCAGCTTGGGCCAGAAGCATCTTCTCGTGCAAATGGTTCCGTTGGAGGAGAGATTACAAAACGTCTTGTTGAAATCGCTGAAAAACGTTCAAAAGGTTTATTATAATTAAATACTAATAAGAAAAGAACGAATCCCATTTACATAATTGGAATTCGTTCTTTCGTGCTCTATAAAATTATGCTGTTTGCAATTCCTTCCCTGAGCTCTTAAGCGTTAGCATAACGATAAAGGAAATACAATACAGTGCTGCTAAGTAAATCATCACGACAGTCATATCGTAGCTTTGTAAAATAAAACCTACAAAGATTGGTGAAAACCCACCTATAGCTCGTCCAAAGTTAAAAATGGTGTTTGTTGCTGTACTGCGAATTTGTACTGGATAAAAGCTACTAATTAATGCACCATACCCTGCAAACATTCCATTAGAGAAGAATCCTACAACCGCACCGCCTACTAATATCGCTACTGCACCTGTTGCAAACGAGTAAAAGAATACAGCACATGCAGAGGCTACTAAAAAGATCCCGAATGTTCGCTTTGCACCAAAACGATCCATAAATCTACCAAACGTCAGCATTCCAATGATCATGCCAACTGCGGTACTAATTGTCCACAATGCTGAGCTTGAAACCGATAAACCTTGCGATTTCTGTAACATCGAAGGTAGCCAAATCATTAGACCATTATAGCCTGCAATTTGAACAGTTGCCATTAGAATTAGGGAGAGTGTTGTCATGGTGATACGAGGTGAAGCAAATAATTGTGCTAATTTCCCGTTCTCTTGCTTATTATTTTGTTGTTTCTGCGCTGCTAACCATTCTGGTGATTCATCAATATTTTTACGTACGATAAAGGCGAAAATAACTGGTAGTAATCCTACAAAGAATAATGCACGCCACCCTAAAGTTGGTAAAATAATAGCACTTAATAAAGCAGCTAAAATTACTCCATATTGTGCACCTACACTGACATAAGAGGATGCTCTACCTTGTTTATTCTTTGGCCAAGCCTCCGCCACAAGCGCCATCCCAATACCATATTCTCCGCCAGCACCTAAACCAGCGATAAATCTATAAACATAAACTTGTTCAATACTTGTTGCTACTCCTGTTAAGGCCGTTCCGATGGCAAACAAAATAATCGTATACGTAAACACTTTTACTCGACCATATTTATCTGCTAATACACCGAAAATAATACCACCCAGTAGCATCCCAATATTCGTGATGGATGAAATCAATCCACCTGTTGCAAGATCAATATTAAATTCTGCAATAATCATTGTCATAGCAAAGGAAATAAACATAATGTCCATTCCTTCTAGCGTTAGCCCTGCCACTGAAGCAACCACGGTTTTTTTACGATAATCCATTCTTTTTAGCCTCCATTTTCTAGTTGTCGATCTCTTTTAGTGAATGGATTATAGCTGTCTTGTCCATTCTCTTTTGAAGCCTCACGGGACTTCCTTTAAAAGAGGGGTACGAAACAATAATAAAAGCCCTTCCGTCACAGAGGACAAAAGGGCATGACAAAGCAAAGATATTAGCTTAAAAATATCACATAGCCCTTTTCAGCCTCTCTGGACCGTATTAAAGGATTTATATATCGTTCATTTATACCGTTCTACATTCTATAAGATTACTGAAGAAAAAGCAATGGTCGAATAGTGGAAATTCAACACGGTATTTCTATAAAGTTTTGAGCAAACTGATAAATTAGATTGGCAGGTACAGCCAAATTAAGGTTTTGACCATCATCGAAGCCTGCTGTAATCAGACCAACCAATCGCCCATGCATATCCAATAAAGCACCACCTGAACTGCCATTTGATATAGCGGCTGTAAATTGAATCATAGACATTTGCCGAATATCACGAAAACCCGAAACAATCCCATCAGAAACTGAGTTAAACAATCCTAACGGACTGCCAATCGCCACAATTTTTTGCCCTCGAACTAATTGTCCATCCATTTTTACAGGTAAAGGATGGCTTATTCTGTCTACCTTCAAAATAGCCAAATCATGCATATCATGATATTTTACAAATTGATGGGTAATATACTCGTTGGTATCATTTTCATAGAGCACAGAATAATATTTTCCACCACCCACAACATGCAGGTTTGTTAAAATATATCCATCTTGGTGGAGAACGACACCAGAGCCATAGCATAAAACCTTGTCATCCTCCCCGAAGGTCTTAATCATCACAACAGATGTGGCTAAGGAGGCTAATTGCTCATAGCTCCACTCCTCCGTCGCATTCGTTTTTTGAGCAGGAATGTTCAATTGTCTTGAAGTACTTTTAATAGGCAATGTTATTTCTTTTTCATAGAAATGTCGACACATATGTAAGGTAGATGACGCTTCTATTATAGGGTACAAATTGGCAATATCTCCTTTGGGATTCATGTAACAAATATCGCACCCCAGTGACGATAAGAAATATAAAAATAGTAATTCATGCTGCGTAATGTCACCTATAAAAACAATTTTGGGGGAAGTTGGATTTTCCTCCGAAAAAATTTGTGGTAAATAATAATCCATCCAATACAAAAATTTAACTGCAAAATTTTTTAACAACGTTTCATTAGGATAAGGCTGATTTTCTTTAAATAGTTGAATCATCTGTTTAAAGCTTAGCTTTTTTGTCCATTCAAGTTGATCACTCGCTAATTTACTGCACAAAGATAGCTTATACAGTAATTGCGGGTTTTCAGCAGCAGTCTGCCACATTCTCCAACTTTCCGACAATCTATCTACATCTTCCTTATTACGAATGACCTCAAGCTTATGCAGTCGTAAATAAAAAATGCTTTGCTTGGAGAAATACTCCTCCATTTTTAGAATCTCATCTTTATAAAAATCTACAGAATCAGGTATACCGATATATCGTAGAAAAACAACTTCCTTCGTAAGAGAATGTTTGTTGTGATTAATTTGCATAAACTCCTGAAAAGTATTTGCTGATTTATTGTATTTAATTTTTAACGGTCTAGTTGTCACAATCATCTTCATACAACTCCTATAAGCTCTTCATTACATATAATGGTACTTATATACAATTCTCTGATGTTTCTCTAAATCCTCTATTGATTGCAAACAAAAAAACCCGACTCTATAAAGAATTGGACGTAGCTTTGGAATAAAGATTTAGAATAACAACTCCCAATGTTTTCTAGTTGTTCATTAGTATTCCATTAGTTGTTAATGCCACTCTAACATAATTAAAAACTAAAAAGATGTTTTATCCATTCAATTTAGTGGAATAGATTGAATGTGAACATATATAGGAGGGATCAATAATGACAGTCAAATTGACAGTAGAAAACGTAGTACAGGCGAAACAAGAAGTGGAGAAATTAGAAGCGCAAGGATATCTTCGAGATAACATTTACATCTTTGCGCACTATGAAGAACGTGAAGATGATATTAACGAAGCACTCGGGACAGAAGAAGCTGGTATTAGCGAGCAAGGGTTCCTGACTTCTCTGAAGAACCTGGTGAATTCCCGTGGAGATGAACTCCGCAACAAGTTAGCTTCTGTCGGATTAAGTGAATCGGAAGCTGCTCAATTCGAGAAGGAACTGGATACAGGTAAATTGGTCATAATTGCCAATAAGTAAAAACAAACCCGGGAATCCAATCCCGGGTTTGTTTCATTTACACCTTCGTCTCTGTATTCAAGATAGCCTTTCAACTATTGTCAATGATCTGCTCGAGGAAATTTTCTTCTTCTTCATTAAAGAGTCTTCTTTAGCAATATGGTCCTATTCATAAAGAATGACACTTTTCCTTATTACGGAAAAGCACCCGATAATGGAATAACTAAATATGATTTCCATCAGATTATTATTTCTCCCAAATTAATACTGCACGTTCTAAAACTGAATCCCAAGAATCCTTTCCTCCAGGAACCATCTCTTCTGAATCAAATTCCACATAATATACCGCATCGTTATTTCCACTTTCAGGTAGAACAAAGGTATCTTCTTGTCCAAGCCTCTTTTCATCATCAATCAGGTTTCTCGAAGGTGAATCAGTCATTGTTTTTGTATAATAAATAAAACTCACAATCTTTTTCTCTCCATCAATTTCAAATTCCTTAGGAAACGTTCCGTGAACACCTGCACGGCTTTTGCCATAATATCGGGAAACCAACTGATGATCATTTTGTCTTTCGATTTTGATCAAATCTTCCGAATAAGGAATAACCGTTTCAAAATAGAAAACAGACAAATAGGTCCCCAATAAAATAAGTGCCGTTATGAAAACCGAAGTAATGGAAATGATCACTTTTTTCTTACGCCATTTTTTACTGATCTCTTTAAATTGAAAAGCCTTATTTTCTGCCGGGATATAAAGTTCCTGTTTCATGGCTTCATATTCTTTTTGACATTTTTCACAATGCTGTAAATGTTCGTCTACCATTTCTTTTGTATCTTCACTAACTACCTCATCAACATACAGAGGTAAAACATCTTGAATAATTGTGCATTTAATCTCTTTCATAATTCATCGCCTCCATATACTCGATAATTTGTTTTCTCGCTCTGTAAAAGGTAACCCTTGCCCACCCTGCACTTTTTCCAAAAAGACGTCCTATCTTTTCAAAAGGTAATTCTCCAAAAGTACGTAATGAAAAGACCTCCTTATATGGCTCATTCATCGAGTGAAGAAACTGATGAACCATGAAGGCATCTTCTTCATTCATCAAATGCTTTACAATTTGCACTTCCATACTTGATTCTTCTACTGCACCTGAATCTACTTGTCGTTTCTTTCTTTTGTAGTGTGAGAAATATGTATTTTTCGCAATTGTAAAAAGCCATGCTCGAATATCCTTAGAACCATCAAATTTTTTTATTGCTTTTAATGCCTTAAAAAATGCTTCTTGTGTTATTTCCTCGGCTATGCGCTCATCGTGACTTAATGATAGGATATATAAATAAACTTCTTTAAAGTATTCGTGATAGATTTCCTCAAAGTCCACCTATTTTCACCCCTTTCACTTATATAACTCTTAGAATTTAATTACGTTACAAAAATATGTTATTTTCGATTACCAATCTACAAATGATTCAGGGGCAATATTGTTATTTTCACAAACATAAAAACAAGAGCCCCCTAGCATCTGACAAAACCTCAATAGCGACAAATTGAAAGGAGCAAAGAAAGGGAAATCTCATCCCAAAATCTTTGCTCCTATTTCTACTGTTATTTACTTGACTTTATTGGTGGTTTCATCATTTCATTGTCAATCAATATCGTTTGATTCAAAGTTGTCTAGCAATACACGCACTTCATCCGTTGATTTTGTGTTCATCAATTGACTTCTTAATTCACCAGCTCCTCTGAATCCTTTGACATAAATTTTGAAGAAGCGATGAAGTCCTGTGATGGAACGTGGTAGTTCTTCCGCGTATTGATCTTGAAGATCGAGCTGCAGTCTTAAAAGATTAAGATACTCTTTACTGCTATGCTCTTTTGGCTCTTTTTCAAAAGCAAAAGGATTTTTAAAAATACCTCGTCCAATCATCACGCCATCAATCCCGTATTGTTCAGCTAGTTGGAGTCCCGTTTGACGGTCAGGAATATCTCCATTGATCGTCAGTAGCGTATTAGGTGCAATACGGTCACGAAGTTTTTTGATTTCCGGAATAAGCTCCCAATGCGCATCTACTAGGCTCATTTCCTTTCTTGTTCGTAGATGAATCGAAAGGTTCGCAATATCCTGCTTTAATATATGCGTTAGCCAATCCTCCCACTCATTTACATCCTTGTAGCCAAGCCGTGTTTTCACGCTAACAGGCAGTCCGCCCGCTTTTGCTGCTTGAATTAATTCTGCGGCCACATCTGGTCGGAGAATAAGGCCACTCCCCTTCCCTCTTGATGCTACATTCGGTACAGGGCAGCCCATGTTAATATCAATGCCTTTAAAACCTAGCTCTGCCATCCCAATACTCATTTCACGGAAATATTCGGGATTATCTCCCCAAATATGTGCCACCATTGGCTGCTCATCTTCTGTAAAGAGCAAACGACCGTGCACACTTTTCTTTCCCTCTGGATGACAGTAGCTATCCGAATTTGTAAACTCAGTAAAAAACACATCTGGTCGACCTGCTTCACTTACAACGTGACGAAAAACAACATCCGTTACATCTTCCATCGGTGCAAGCACGAAAAAAGGCCGTGGTAAATCGCGCCAAAAATTATCTATCATGTTAATTCCAAATCCTCTCACTATGGACATATTGATATATTTACCTCATTACCTAATAGAGGTAGAAGCATTATTTATCAAGAGCTAATGTAAAAATCAACAATGTTTATTTTAACGAAAATCAGTCCTAAATGGTATTTTAACAAACAAAAAAGTAGATGGTATAGATTATTTCTACCTCATCTACTTTTATTATACCTAATTTTCATTTCTATATTTTTTCGAATGGATCCATTTGTGAGGTGGATTTAAACAAAATAGATAATATGACTGCAATACTATCGGGTGGAACTCAAATATTTACTTTCTATATTTGAGTTCTGCCGTTATCTTCTTGCATCTGTTTATTATACTGTACCTCTGGTTTCTCTGGTTTTTTCGACCAATAGGTAGCGAGAATCGGACCAGAAATATTATGCCAAACAGCCCCAAGTACACTAGGTAGGGCCGCTAAGGGACCGAAGTGGGCAGTGGCTAACGCTACACCCAGACCAGAGTTCTGCATTCCAACTTCAATTGAAATAGCTCTTCGATTGCTTTCATCAAGGCCTAATACACGGGCTGTTATATAACCAAATAACAATCCGAATGCGTTATGAAGCACTACAGCTGCAAAAATAATGGAGCCTGCCGAAGCGATGGTATCGACATTACCAGCAACAACAGCAGATACAATAATCATAATAGCAACTACTGAAATAAGAGGAATCACATTAATACTTTTTTCTACGATTTGAGGAACAACTCTTCTGATAATAATCCCTAGGATAATAGGGATAATAATTACTTGAATAATTGAAGTAAACATTGCTATTGGATCAACTGGCATCCATTTACCTGCAAGTAATAATAGGATGATTGGTGTGGCAATTGGAGCTAATAATGTCGAAAAGGATGTCATTGTGATGGACAAAGGTACATTTCCTTTAGCTAAATACACCATGACGTTTGAAGCAGTTCCACCAGGTACAGATCCAAGAAGGACTAGCCCTGCAGCTAATTCTGCTGGCAAGTTCATTATATAAGCAATTAAAAAAGCGGAAAGTGGCATGATAACATATTGAGCACATACACCAATAATGACTGGTACTGGATTCGTGATAACCAATTTAAAATCAACTGCTTTTAACGTCAGACCCATGCCAAACATAACAATGCCTAGCAAAATCGTGATATACCCGCCAAATATTAAAAAGGGTTCTGGAGCTATAAAGGCAATAACAGCAATACAAATAACCCATATAGCAAAGTATTTTCCAGCAATCGTACTAATCGCTTCTAAAATTTTCATATTTCCACTCCCTATATTTTTATTTTCAATATTTTATTCGGATTGAAAAGTGTGTCAGGGTCAAGTGCTTGTTTAATCTTTTCCATCACTAGAAGTGCTTTACCGTGTTCTTTCTCTTGATATTTCTGCTTACCAATGCCCACACCATGTTCTCCTGTGCAAGTTCCTCCTCGTTCCAGTGCATACATCACAATCAACTCATTTAATTCATCAGCTTTCTTTATTTCCTTTGGATCATTCATATCAATCATTAATAGTACATGGAAATTTCCATCACCAACATGTCCAACAACCCCACCTGTAAGCGCTAACATATCAAGTGCTTCTCTTGCATGTTCAATAGCACCTGCTAACTCGGATATCGGTAAGCAAACATCGGTTACCATTAGTTTTTTTCCTGGATGTCCATGGACATAGGCGTAAGCTAAATTATGGCGAGCTTCCCATAGTTGATTTCGGGCTGCATTATCCATCTCAAATTCAATATTTTTGCAATTATGAGCCGCTACAATCTCTTTCATAAATTCTACATCCTGCCTTAAGCCAGCCTCATTTCCCTCAAATTCCAAAAATAAGGTTGGTTGTTCTTCATAAGCTGTTTGACTATACAAGTTCACTTGTTTCATTGAAGGTTCATCTACAAGTTCAACTCTTGCAATGGGAATTGCCGCTTGTAGAATACTCACAACTCCTTCCACAGCATCATTCACTGTTTCGAAGGACGCTCTAGCAGCCATGACACATTCAGGAATACCATAAACTCTTAACGTCAACTCAGTAAAACAACCAAGTGTTCCCTCTGACCCAACAAATAGACCGTTTAAATGATAGCCCGATGAAGATTTCTCTGCTAAATTCCCTGTATGAATCACTGTTCCATCTGACAGAACAACCTCTAAATCTCGAACTTGATCGCGCATAGTACCATATTTAACAGATGTTGTCCCACTAGCATTTGTTGCGGCCATTCCTCCAATTGTCGCATCTGCTCCTGGGTCTACGGAGAAAAATAATCCATATTTCTTCAACTCTTTATTCAATTGAGAACGTGTCACCCCTGGTTGAACTTTCACAAGAAAGTCCTTCTCTCTAACTTCTACTATTCTGTTCATGAGTGAAAAATCAATTGTTATCCCATGATTATAAGGAATCACATGTCCTTCTAAGCTTGTTCCTCTTCCAAATGGCACTATTGGTACTTTGTATTGATTTGCTATGTTCATTATCTTACTCACTTCTTCTGTCTTTGTCGGAAATACCACAATATCGGGTAGACAGGCACTATGATAGGATTCATCACTGCTATGCTGTTCTAAAATCGTTTGATTGATTGTCACTTCAATTTCTGGAAGAACACTTCGTAGGGCCATCACTAATTCTTCATTTGTAGTAATCATTTTTTCCTTCCCCTTTTGCTCTCATAGTATTTGGATGGTTTAATTATTAATTTTATATGTCATACCAATTTTCTATATTCTTAAAATTGGTCCAACCTTTTTACATTGTACTAAATATTCAGAAAATATCAACTATTATTTTTTTTCGTAAATTGATAAACATGCTGTATTTCTGTATGATTAAAGCGTTTATAGTACTATGTATTTAAGGTGGTGAGATAGGTAATGCCTCAACCAAAGAAAAAAGCGTATCAAGTAATTGTTGATCAAATAAAGGAATATTTTTTAAATGGTGAATTACAGCCTGGGGATAAACTCCCGACAGAAAGAGAATTAGCGAGTCGTTTTAATGTCAGTCGAACATCGGTAAGAGAGGCACTTCGAAAGCTTGAAATAAAGGGATTTATTGAAATTAAACAAGGCAGTGGTAGCTTTATTAAAACAGCAGAGTCCCATACTTTAGGTGAAGAACTCTCCTCTACAATTATTAATACTGAAAAAAAATTAATTTATGAAATGTTGGAGCTTCGCCAAGCACTTGAAGTAGAGTGTGCCTTTTTAGCTTCACGACGAGCTACTTCTGTAGACTTAGAGCGAATTAGCCAAGCATTAGACATGATGGATCAAGGTAAAAATGATGTAGAATTAGGAATTCAAGCAGACCTAAGTTTCCATCATAATATTGTACTCGCTTCACATAACTCTATATTTTTACAACTGTTCCAAACCCTTAGTGAGCATATGCAAGACACAATCCGAGCTACCCGCAGACAACGCTTGGAAGATCCAGAACGAACGCAAGAGACTATCGATGAACATAAAAAAATTTACTTAGCCATCGCCTCTGGAGATGCGAACCAAGCTAAGCAACTCATGGAAAACCATATCACGCAAATAAGACGAGAATTAACAGAGTCTCTTTTAAGTCATATTGGAGAAAAAAACAATTAAAACTAGAGATACACAATTATATATAGTTTATAAGTGATGGGATGTTCTGAATGGTTTTTGTCAGTGGGAATTGGCTCAATTAGTGAATGTTACAGATGGAAGAAATTACATCGAAAAAAACTCGGATTCGTATTTGATCGAATCCGAGTTTTTATTGATTTTAACTAAATTCCGTCCTAAAACGGTAATTTTTATATTGTATAGATGAGTTTAGTAATGTGTTACACATTTAACTTAAGCCATGCCACGGCTTCACAATGTGTGGAGTGCGGGAACATATCCACTGGCTGGATTTCCTGCGTTTGATAGCCGCCATCCTCTAAAATGCGAAGATCGCGTGCTAGTGTGGCTGGGTTACAGGATACGTAGACCACTCGTTTTGGTCGTTGCTCTAGAATAGTAGTTAGCAGTGCTTCATCGCAGCCTTTGCGCGGTGGATCAACTACTAGTACGTCTGCTTCCTTGCCTTCTTTATACCATCTTGGGATAACTTCCTCTGCTGGGCCTGCCTCAAAATAAGTATTTGTAAAACCATTAAGCACTGCGTTGCGTTTGGCATCTTCAATCGCTTGTGGGACAATTTCCACGCCCATGACAGTCTTTGCTTTTTGAGCAAGGAATAAAGAAATCGTACCAATTCCACAATACGCATCAATGACACGTTCATCTCCCTGTAAGTCAGCATAATCTAGTGCTTGCTTGTAGAGGACCTCTGTTTGCTCTGGGTTGACTTGATAGAAAGAACGAGCAGAGATTTCAAAACGTACATTACCGATAGTATCAATAATAACGTCTTTACCCCAAAGGTTGATTGTGTCATCACCAAAAATAACATTGGTTTTCTCACTATTCACATTTTGCATAATTGATGTAACGTTTGGCACTAGCTTTTGGATTACTGCAATAGCTGCCTCTTTTTGTGGTAACTTTTTCTTTTTCGTTACAAGGACAACCATGACTTCTCCTGTTGCTCGTGCTTTACGGATAACGACATGACGCAACATGCCTTCATGTGTATGCTCATTGTAAGAGCGAACACCTAACGTTGCTAATTCCTTTTTCAAGCCTGCAAGAATAGCATCTGCTTCTCCTGTTTGAATTAAACAGCGATCCATATCCACAATGCTATGCGTTTTTGTTTTATAAAAGCCGGCAATCGCTTGTCCTGCTTCATTTTCAGAGAAAGGAATTTGTGCTTTATTACGGTAGTGCCAAGGTTCTTTCATACCTTTTACTGGGTGAACAGGTGCATGAATTTTACCAATCCGCTGCATCACATTGCGCACCATATTTTCTTTCCATTTTAGCTGCCCCTCATAGGATAAATGCTGTAATTGACAGCCGCCACACTGCTTGAAGTAATCACATGGAGCTTCAACACGGTCTGGAGATGGCTTGATAATATCTATTACCTTTGCAAAGCCATAGTTTTTTAATGTTTTTAACACATGGATTTCGGCCGTTTCGTTTGGCAGTGCGCCTTGTATGAATAGTGGATAACCTTCAACCTTTGCGACACCATTGCCATCATGCGTTAGATCTTCTATATAAACTGAAAGTCGTTCATTTTTTTTCACGGGTGCTGACATTCGTACATCCTCCATTTCAATCTCCTTATTGTAGCATGTGTTGGCGAATGAAAAAAGAACAAGACTTGGCTGTTGCGCGTCTCTGCTAATTAACTTGAAAAAAGAGTCGCTATTCGCGACTCTTTTCCTGCTCTTTTGTAATATGATAATCCCTTGGTGCCCACCAAAATGCACACAAGATCCCAAGAATGACGACAATAAAAGGCGCATAAAAAATTAAAAAACTTTGCATATGTGCTTTCCTCCTATGCGTGATTATCTTCTTTTCCTGTCACATATTTTTTATTGAATAAGAATAGTTTCATCAATAAATAAAGTGAAGGAAGAAGAAGACACAGTCCTAAAATAAATGCGATAACTAAAGCGATCGCCATTTGTGTGCTTGTAAAGCTATCGTAAATGGTTAAATACGGATACAGTAGATATGGATATTGAGCAATTCCATAAGCAAAGAAGGCTACGGCAAATTGAGCAATCAGGAGCCCAACTGCAAGTCCGTACTTTTTACGCATGGCAATGAGTACGACTGTGACAATAAATAAGACAGCTGAAATCGCAAACATCCACCATAAATTTACCATATGACTGTAGCTCTCTGGGTTGATGGATTTCATTTCATACATAATGCCAAGCGCACTAATCATTAGCGGTGCTGCCCACACAAGAGCATATTTTCTCATTAGTTTCGTTGCTTCGCTATCATTTGCTTTATGCGCGTACCATGTTAAAAATACGGCTGAAATATACAATACCGCAGCGATACTTAGTACCACAATGCTCCAAGCAAATGGACTTGTATATAAAGTCCAGTAGTTCAGCACAGGCTGCCCATCAATTACATCAACATAGCCTCCACCAGCAATGGCAAAGACAACGGATAAAGAAGCGGGAATTAATAAACCTGCTACACCATATGTCAGTGTATATCCGATATGGCCTCGTGTACCATACGATTCAAAGGCATAGTAGGAGCCTCGAATTGCCAATAGTACAAGCGAAATACTAACGGGCACAAGTAAAATCGTTCCGTAATAAAAAGCGGTTTGCGGGAAAAAACCTACGATTCCTACAAAGAAGAATACTAAAAAGACATTGGTAACTTCCCAAACAGGCGATAAATAACGTTTAATAATATTTGTTAAAATATGATTTTTTCCAATAAGTAGGCTGTATGCATTAAAGAAGCCAGCACCAAAATCGATTGATGCGACTATGACATAGCCAAATAGGAATATCCATAATACTGAAATACCTAAAATCTCTAACGTCATAGGATGTCACCGCCTTTTTCAGAGTGGCGATCTTCAATCTCTTGTTCGATTGGGTTCTTTTTAAACATTCTTACCAATACGACAATACTTCCCACTGCTAATACTGCATAGACTCCTGCGAATAAAAGCAGCATTAAATCCACATGGTCGCTCGTCGTAGCTCCCTCAGGTGTACGCATTAGTCCATAAAGTATCCATGGTTGACGTCCAACTTCGGCAAGCCACCAACCTGCTTCAATAGCGATAATTGATAGTGGTCCTCCCGCTACGATAATCCATCTATACCATCGTGAATGAATAAACTGCCAGCACCGTGCTTTCCCTACAACATAAAGTAATGAAACTAGCATCATAAACATACCAATGGAAACCATGATATCAAAGAGATAGTGAATATAGAGTGGTGGTAGATCCTCTTCCTCAAATTGATCTAAGCCGATTACCTCTGCATTAGGATTAAAATGTGCAAGAATGCTTAAAGCATACGGAATTTTGATAGCATATTTAACTTCTTCTCCATCTAAGACACCAAATAATACAAGAGACGCCTTACCTTCTGTTTCAAAATGCCATTCTGCTGCTGCTAGTTTTTCGGGTTGATATTCGGCTAAGTATTTTCCTGAAAAATCTCCAATCACAGCGGCTGCTATGGAGAAAATCAAGCCAATTTTCATTAGTAAAAGTAGTGATTTTTTATGGTATACATGCTTCGAGCCTTTTAACATTCTAAATCCTGCAATAGCTGCTAGCACAAATGCCGATGTCATGTACGCTGTCACAAGTACATGTGCAACCTTCGTTGGCATGGCGGGGTTAAACATTGCAAGAAAAGGTTGAATATTAACAAGTTCTCCGTCTACGATATCAAATCCTCTTGGTGCGTTCATAAAAGCATTAACGATTGTGATAAAGACTGCCGACATCGATGCTCCGACAGCAACAGGGATTAACAGAAGCATATGCTTTTTCTGACTATCAAAGCGATCCCAAGTATATAAATAGATGCCCAAGAAAATCGCCTCAAAGAAAAATGCAAACGTTTCCATAAAAAGTGGTAACGCAATTGTTTGACCAGCGAGTTGCATAAAATTAGGCCATAATAATGATAGTTGTAAGCCGATTGCGGTTCCAGTTACCACACCGACTGCTACAGTAATGACAAAACCACGGGCCCAACGTCTTGCCATTAAGATATAATGTTCATCATTCTTTTTATACCCAGTCCATTGAGCAATCATAATCATTAACGGGACACCCACACCAATTGTTGCATAAATAATATGGAACGATAATGTTAACTCCGTTAATGCTCGGCTCCAATAGACCGCTGATTCATTAATCATCTCATTGCCCCCTTAACTTCCAAATATTCTTCCAAGAATAGAAAGTAGCATAATGATTGCAACACCAAAGCTTAGCCATATAAGCTTCTTTTCTTGTGACTTATACAAAGGCAACACTTCCTTTCCCTTATCCATACCCCCATTTTCCACTATTCCAACGAAAAAAACCTTAATAACGGACCGAAACTTCAGTCTATTATTAAGGTTTCAAATTTTGTTCAAGTAATATACGCACATTTGCCAAACATTTTTCTAATTTCATTCACATTCTTACTTCTAAAGCTTAGTTTATGGGATTTAGCCAGTTTTATTCTAATGATGGAATTTTAATTTGGAGCGGCCTCTCCTTCTTTGAGAGCACTTCAAGCAATCAAAAAAATACAAAATAAAGCTCATCCACAATAAAATCGGATGAGCTTTTCGGGTTCATTAAATACGGTCTTCCTCTCGAATATCTGCGAGTGGAACAAAGATTTCGATGTGACGCTTTAGGTTTTCAAATGTAGCAGGAGCGTCTCCGCCATATTCGCCATCGAGGTTAAGGTGGACCTCATTTTCTGTAGTAACTTTGACAACGCTAGCTTTTTTGTAGATGACACGATCATCATTTAAATGTTCGCCTCTTAGTGCCATGGCAGCTAGTTGAATAAATTCAGGAAGACTTACCTTCTTTAGCACTATTAAAGTAAAGTAACCATCATTAATGCTTGCATCAGGAGCTAGTTTTTCAAAGCCGCCTACTGAATTCGTTAACCCACATAGGAACATCATAGCGTCGCCATCAAATACTTCGCCATCATATTCAATGCGCATATGTGAGGCTTTGATGGATGGAATCATCTCAACTGCCTTTACATAATAGGCTAACTGACCAAGCATTGTTTTCATTTTGCTTGGTACTTCGTATGTTAGCTCTGTAATACGTCCGCCAGCAGCAATATTGATGAAATAGCGTTCGCCATTTAAGAGACCAACATCCACTGGCAATGTGTCGCCTTGAATAATAATGTCTACTGCCTCTTCAATATTTCGAGGGATATGCACGGCACGGGCAAAATCATTTGTAGTGCCCATTGGAATTAGACCAACTTTCGGACGGTTTTCAAATGGACTTACACCTGAAACAACTTCATTTAATGTGCCATCTCCACCAACTGCGATGATGATATCAAAACCGCGTTCTACCGCATTTTTTGCTGCAAGCGTTGCATCGCCTTCACATGTTGTTGCGTGACAGGATGTCTCATAGCCTGCTACCTCTAGTTTTTCCAACACCTCTGGTAGATGTTTCTTAAACACTTCGCGTCCAGATGTAGGATTATAAATGATTCTTGCTCGTTTCATAACATACCTTCCTGCTTCATAAGATTCTACTTCATTCAACGATTTGTACGTTGAAATGTTGCAATACTCTTGTTATTTTTGTAATGCTTCTGTTACTTGCTTCTTAAAGTCCTCATAAACAAATGTCCAATATGTTTGATTGGAGATATTTTCTTCACGAATTTCTGCATAAAGAGCCTTTTGTGCCTCTTCAAATGTTGGATCTTCTTTATCTGGTAAGCTTGCTCGTTTCGTTACGACGAACTCTTGTAATTCTGGTGCGCGTGGTCCCCATTTTCCAATCACTTCTCCAGCATCATCTAATAATAGATAAATTGGAATTGCACGACCACCGTTTGTTAAATAACGATCAATTAGTTCTGTATCAGCATCACGGAAAACGGTACGCATATCTAATCCTGCCGCTTCAGCAATACGGCGAATAATTGGATTATTTAACATTGCGTCTCCGCACCAATCCTCTGTAATCGTTAAAATTTTAGGTTGTTTTTCTTTTAATAACTCAATAAAATCATCGTTTGTTGGTACTTCAAAGCCATCATAAATACGAAAGCTTTCTTCTTTTAACGTCGTCATGTTCTCCATATATTGCTGTATTGATATAGCTTCATTAAAATACTGTTGTTCTGTTTTCATTGGCTCGTCCCCCTTATTACTGTCTATTCTATATTTTGCTATGAATACTCTTTTTAAACAACTATTAAGTTTCGCAAAATGCAAATTTGTTACATTTTTGAAAATTAATAGCCGAGGGAGCAATGAAGCTCTCTCGGCTATTATGTTACAACGAGTATTATCGTTTGGCAATTTCTTGTTGTAATAATTTATTAACCATTGGTGGGTTAGCTTGACCTTTTGTTGCCTTCATAATTTGACCAACTAAGAAGCCAATCGCACGATCTTTACCATTTTTGAAGTCCTCGATAGATTGAGCATTGTTATCTAAAACTTCTGTTACGATTGCTAGTAATGCACCTTCATCAGAAATTTGCACTAAGCCTTTTGCTTTCACAATATCCTGTGCAGATCCGCCATTTTCTACCAATTCAGCAAATACTTTTTTACCGATCTTAGAAGAAATTGTACCGTCTGTGATTAATTTCACCATTTCAGCAAGGTTTTCTGGTGTTAATGCAGTATCTTTTAGATCTTTTTGCTCTGCGTTTAAATAAGCAGAAACATCTCCCATTAACCAGTTAGCAGAAAGCTTAGCATCTGCCCCATTTGCTACCATTGCCTCAAAGAAGTCTGAGATCTCTTTAGAGATAACAAGAACTCCAGCATCATAAGGTGTTAAGCCTAGTTCTTCAACATAGCGTTTTTTACGAGCATCTGGAAGCTCAGGAATTTCAGATTTCACACGCTCTAACCATTCATCATCAATTGAAAGACGAACTAAGTCTGGCTCTGGGAAGTAACGGTAATCGTCTGTTCCCTCTTTAACACGCATTAAAATTGTTTTACCTGTTTTTTCATCAAAACGACGTGTTTCTTGCTCAATCACGCCACCAGATAATAATACATCTGCTTGACGTAATTCTTCATGTTCTAAACCACGACGAACATAGTTGAAGGAGTTCAGGTTTTTAAGCTCTGTTTTTGTACCAAATTCTTCTTGACCATAAGGGCGAATAGAAATATTGGCATCACAACGTAATGAGCCTTCTTCCATCTTACAATCAGATACGTCAGTATATTGAATAATCGATTTTAACTTTTCGAGATATGCATATGCTTCGTTTGGTGTACGAATATCTGGCTCAGAAACGATTTCAACAAGCGGTGTTCCTTGACGGTTAAAGTCAACTAGTGAATGGTCACCAGCATGTGAAAGTTTACCAGCATCTTCTTCCATATGAAGACGTGTGATACCGATACGTTTTGTATAGCCGTCTACTTCAATATCAATCCAACCATTTTTACCGATTGGTTTATCGAATTGTGAAATTTGATAAGCTTTCGGATTATCTGGATAGAAGTAGTTTTTACGGTCAAACTTTGTTTCTTGTTCGATTTCCATATTGAGTGCAAGTGCTGCACGCATAGCGAAATCTACTACATTTTTGTTCAGGACTGGTAGGACCCCAGGATAG
Source organism: Lysinibacillus sp. UBA5994 (assembly GCF_002429725.1). Classification (NCBI taxonomy): domain Bacteria; kingdom Bacillati; phylum Bacillota; class Bacilli; order Caryophanales; family Bacillaceae; genus Lysinibacillus; species Lysinibacillus sp. UBA5994. The sequence goes on from NZ_DJAU01000035.1 coordinate 89,021, forward strand.
CCTAAATCGATTACTGTTGTATTTGTATTTGGTTCAGCACCAAAGTGAGCAGGTGCTGGTGAGAAGATTTTTGAGTTAGTCTTCAACTCAACGTGTACTTCTAAACCAATGACTGTTTCAAAGTTCATGTTATTTTCCCTCCCACATTTGAGGAACTTCTTTATGGAACTCAGTTGCTTGTTCAAAAGCATGAGCCACACGGTAAATAGTTGCTTCATCGAAATATTTACCAATTATTTGTAAACCTAATGGTAGGCCGTTTTCAAAGCCACAAGGAATTGAAATCGCTGGTACACCTGCTAAGTTCATCGGGATTGTTAAAATATCGTTTGCATACATTGTCATTGGATCATCAACATTTTCACCAATCTTGAATGCTGGTGTTGGAGCTGTTGGTCCAATGATAACATCAAAGTCTTCAAATACTTTATCGTAGTCTGCTTTGATCAATGTACGTGCTTGTTGTGCTTTTTTGTAGTACGCATCATACGTACCTGCACTTAGTGAATAAGTACCTAGCATGATACGTCGTTTTACTTCATCACCAAAGCCTTGTGCACGTGTTTCTTTATAAAGGTCCATTAAATTTGTAACGTTTTCTGCACGGAAACCATAGCGGATACCATCGAAACGAGATAAGTTAGAAGACGCTTCAGATGAAGAAAGGATATAGTACGCAGCTAGTGCATATTTCGAGTGAGGAAGTGATACCTCTTCTACAGTAGCACCTAAGCCTTTTAATACCTCTAATGCCGCAAGCACTGATTGACGAGCTGCTTCACCAACTCCTTCACCAAGGAATTCTTTTGGCACAGCGATACGTAAGCCCTTAACATCACCAGTAAGAGCTGCAGCGTAATTTGGCACCTCAACATTCGCAGAAGTCGAATCATTTGGATCTAATCCAGCGATAGCTTCTAGTAATAGCGCATTATCTTCAACATTGCGTGTAATTGGTCCAATTTGATCTAGAGAAGATGCGAATGCAACGAGACCAAAACGAGATACACGACCATATGTAGGTTTCATCCCTACAACACCACAGTAAGCTGCAGGTTGACGGATTGAACCACCTGTATCTGATCCAAGAGAGAATGGTACTTCACCAGCTGCTACAGCTGCTGCAGATGCACCTGAAGAACCTCCTGGTACGTGGTTTAAGTTCCATGGATTTTTTGTTGTTTTATAGTATGAGTTTTCGTTTGAAGAACCCATTGCAAATTCATCCATGTTTAATTTACCAACTGTAATCATGCCAGCTTCACGTAGCTTGTTGACAACAGTTGCATCATAGATCGGCATAAAGCCTTCTAGAATTTTAGAGGCACATGTTGTTTCTAAGCCTTCTGTTACGATGTTGTCTTTCACACCAATCGGTAGACCGAATAATGGTCCACGCTTTTCAAATGGTACTTTATCCATTTCAGCAGCTTGAGCAGTTGCTTTTTCTTCGTTTGAAGCAAGGAATGCTTGTACATCGCCATCAAGCTTTGCAATACGCTCGTATGCTTCTTTCGTTAAGTCAGCGATAGATAAGTTACCCGCTTTAATTTCTGCTTGTAACTCCTTAGCTGAACGTTCAAATAGCGTCATGAGGAATCCTCCTATGTTTTAGTATTACATGATAGCTGGTACTTTTACTTGACCATCTTCTTGTTCTTTTACGTTTAACATCATTACTTCGCGGTCTAAACCTTTTACTGCTACGTCTTCACGCATTACATTCACTAATGGTAAAACGTGCGTTGTTGGTTCAACATTTGTTGTATCCAGTTCATTTAACTGCTCCGCAAAGTCTGTAATTTTACCAAGCTGTTCAGCAAATTTCTCTGCTTCTTCTTCTGTAATTGCAAGACGTGCTAAATTTGCCACGTGCTTTACTTCTTCTTTTGTTAATTTAGCCATTTTTCACACCTCCGAATACTTGTTCAATTCATTGTTTTTATTGATAACAATAGGGTTGAATAAAGTTAACCATGCCAATAATCATAACATTTTTCATTTTAAAAATCACAACTTTCACTAAAAATATAGAAACTTTCACTACTATAACAAAGTGTTGTCTCTATCATCCTGTTGTGTTCCTCTATTTCAATCCATTACCATAAAAAATATAGTCAGCACAAAGGCTGACTATATTAATCATAGACATGCACGTAAGGGTCCTTGTCATTGGCCTTTTTGATGATTAATGCCTCAGGACCATTCACTGAAGTAACACTCACTTCCACATGAATATTATCAAATTGATTGATTAAAATCCCTGTTAAATATTGCGTAAATCCTATTATCTCTGCTTTGCCGAAAAATTGGATTGGGATTTCAATCGAAAGGTTTTGTATTTGTTTATTACGATAGAAACCAGTTCCGATCACACTTGTATAGTTAGAAAAATATTTATCAACATCTTGCTTGAAGTTCTTGAAGTTATTGTTGACATCTCGGTATACATCTTGTGAATCATCTGTTGGGAACAAGACGTAATTTTCATCTATACCTTCCCAATCAGCGATGCTGTTCTGCCCAGCTTTTGCTACACCATAGCTAAAGTATGTCCCTGGAATAATTTGATTACGGGCTTGCTGCTTAAACAGACCGACTACAATCGGTACATCCTTTAACTCTTCACGTGAACGTAAACGAGAAACGATTTCAGTAGCCATTTTTTTGCCCTGCTCAATAAGAGTAGACTCTGAAATTGGTTCCTCGTAATATTCGCCATACTGTTCTTTTTGATAGTAATAGATAGAATTTAAGGCAAGACCGATTGAAATCCCGCCTAGTTTCACTTTATTATCCTTCGTTTTTGTTAAGTAGTTTTGCTCTACAATATGGGATAAATAAACTGGAGCCTTTGTTGCTCGCTCCTCAGGTGTCATTGTGTCTGTTGTCGGTGGATTTAATCCATCCTCTGTTTGTGAACTACGAGCAAGCCAAGAGCTTACTGTACTTTCAGCTAAATATTGACCTTCTTGGAAGTAGTAGTTTTCTGTGTCGAACTCGTTTTGAGATAAACGCATTAAACCTGATTCAACTTCCTTCATATCATACTTCGTATAAATGTTAGATACCACTAGACCTCTACTTGCACTCTCTTTATAAGGGATAAGCGTCTTATAATAAGATTCATCAATTTGTATGCTTGGGATAATTGTTGTTTCAGCTTTTTCTTTCTGTTGCGTTTCCTGTGTAAGCTCTGTCTCCTTCTTGTCAGAAGGCACACAGCCGACTAGCATTGCAGCAGCTACGATTGCTGGAATGAGTCGAAAAGACTTCATTATTTAGTGCTCCTTTACTAATAGTCAATTTTAGGTCGACGAATCTACTCGACGCCTTGTTGTAACGGTTGTGCACTCAACATTGCCTCCTATTCATAAAAGGGAGGATATCATGCACTTATTAAATGAGGTTAAGTTGTTCAATTAAGTTATCTTCAGTCCAAACTTCGATACCCAATTGCTCAGCCTTTGTTAGTTTAGAGCCTGCATCCGCACCTGCGATCACTAGATCTGTTTTTTTGCTGACACTACCCGTGACTGTACCACCTAACTCTTCTATTTTCGCTTTTGCTTCGTTGCGTGTCAATTGCTCAAGTTTACCAGTTAAGACAATTGTTTTACCTGCAAAAGGACTATCACCTATCGCTACTTCTACTTTTTTACCTTTGTATGTCATATTCACGCCTGCTTCAGCAAGACGCTTAATGACTGCTCGTGCATCTTCATTTGAGAAATACTCCACTAACGATGAAGCCATTTTATCTCCAATTTCATAAATTGCCACAAGCTGCTCCTCTGTTGCAGCCATCACTGCTTCCATTGAACCAAATTCCTCTGATACGATTTTGGCTGCTTTTTCACCAACATGACGAATTCCTAGTCCAATTAATAAACGCTCCATCGAATTTTCCTTCGATGCTTGAATGGCATTTACTAAATTAGTTGCTGATTTTTCGCCCATACGCTCCAATTCCACAAGCTGCTCTACCGTTAAATGATACAGGTCAGAAACATCATGTATTAAATCTGCACGTAATAATTGCTCCACTACTTTATCCCCAAGACCGTCAATATTCATCGCGTTTCGAGAAACAAAATATTTTATGCTTTCTGCAATTTGCGCAAAGCACGCAGGATTTACACAGCGCAGGGCAACTTCGCCTTCAATCCGAATCAATTCACTATCACAAACAGGGCAATTTTTTGGCATGACAAAAGGGACTGAACCCTCAGGACGTTGTTCTATTAGCACACCCACAACTTGAGGAATAATGTCACCAGCTTTTCGAATAATAACTGTATCTCCAAGACGAATATCCTTATCTCGAATTAAATCTTCATTGTGTAAAGAAGCACGTTGAACCGTCGTTCCCGCTACTTGTACGGGGGTTAAAATCGCTGTAGGAGTAACAACACCTGTACGACCTACTGTTAAATCAATATCAAGTAACGTTGTAACAACTTCCTCTGCGGGAAATTTATAGGCAATCGCCCAGCGTGGACTCTTTGCTGTATAACCTAGTTCATCTTGCTGAGCATAACGGTCAACTTTAATAACAATTCCGTCAATCTCGTAAGCTAATTTTGGACGGTTTTCTGTCCAATGTTCTATAAAGGCCATTACCTCTTCAATAGTAGAGCATCGTTGGCGTTCTTTATTGGAAGGGAAGCCTAAGCCTTCTAAATAATCAAGCATTTCTGCATGACCGTCGATACCATATACTTCACCGTCTCCGCCAATGGCATAGATAAACGTTGATAATTGGCGACTGGCCGCAATTTTAGGGTCTAACTGACGTAATGAGCCAGCAGCAGCATTCCGTGGATTAGCAAACAACTCCTCACCATTGTTAGCACGTTGGGCATTTAAGTTTTCAAAGGATTTTTTTGGCATATACGCCTCACCACGTACTTCAATCGTAATGGGTTCCTTTAAACGAAGGGGAATCGCACGGATTGTCTTTAAATTGGCGGTAATATCTTCTCCTACCACACCATCTCCTCTTGTAGCCCCTTGTACAAACATGCCATTTTCATATTTTAATGAAATAGCTAAACCATCTATTTTCAGCTCACATACATATGAAAATTGATCTCCGATAGCCTGACGCACTTTACGATCGAATTCTCGTAAATCCGCTTCATGAAAAGCATTTGAAAGACTAAGCATTGGGTAATCATGCGTCACTTTTTTAAAACCCTCTACCACTGCTCCACCAACACGCTGCGTAGGAGAATCGGGGTAAATAAGGGATGGGTTCGCTTCTTCTAATGCAATCAGTTCCTGTAATAGCTGGTCATAGACACTATCTGCTACGACAGGTTTATCTAACACATAATAGGCATAACCATATTCATGCAGTAATTTATTTAACTCCGCTATACGCTGTTCTATTTCGTTCATTTACGTTCCTCCGCTTACGCTTTTTCAATCGGTGCAAATTGAGCAAGTAATCGCTTTATACCAATTGGTTGTGGGAATGCGATATCAAGCTCTGTACTATCACCTTCACCTTTTACACTAACAACCATACCTGTTCCCCATTTTTTATGAATCGCCTTATCTCCAGCTTTCCATCCAAATTGATCTCCCCCCGTTGCTTGTAAACGTGCTGTGGCAGGTTGTGTTTGCTGAATAGCACCCAGCGTACGCTTTTGATGGCCACCGATTGAACGATTGTTAGTAGCAAATGGTACTGTTGATGTTGTCCCTGCCTTAGAAATTGACTCTGTAATATCTTGAGAAATTTCACCTAAAAATCGGGATGCATTATTAAAGCTTGAACGACCAAAAATCGTTCGGCTTTGGGCACATGTTAAATATAGACGTTCCTCAGCACGGGTCACACCTACGTACATAAGGCGGCGCTCCTCTTCCATTTCTTCTTGATCGTCTAGTGAGCGTGAATGTGGGAAGATGTTTTCCTCCATACCGATAATAAAGACAACTGGGAACTCTAAGCCTTTAGCTGCATGCATCGTCATTAAAATAATATTGCCTTTAGATGCATCCTCTTTGTCAAGTGCATCAATATCAGCTATAAGGGCTAAATCTGTTAAAAAGGCAATTAAGCTTTTATCATCACTGCGCTCTTCAAAAGCCTTTGTGACAGATAAAAACTCTTCAATATTTTCTAAACGGCTTTCTGCTTCAATTGTTTTTTCGTTTTGTAACATTGCTCGATAACCCGATTTATCAATAACTTGCTCCACAATTTCAGTGACAGATAGATATTCCTGCATTTGTGTAAAGCCTTTAATCATGGCATAAAATTGCTCAGCCGAATTTGCTGCTTTCCCTGATAATCCCATGAAAACAAGATCATTCATCGCGTCAAAAATCGAACGATCTTGATCTATCGCATAACGTGCCATTTTTTCAAAGGAAGTTGCACCAATACTGCGCTTTGGCTCATTAATAATACGTGCTAGTGATAAATCATCATCATTATTAGCAATAAGTCGTAAATATGCTAGTAAGTCCTTTATCTCTTTTCGATCATAGAACTTTGTTCCGCCTACTATTTGATATGCCATATTGGACTTAACAAGTACTTCCTCCATTACACGAGATTGAGCGTTTGTACGATATAAAATAGCAAAGTCATCAAATGAACGATTTTCTTTTTCAATTAACTGTTGAATCGTTTGTACAACAAATTGCGCTTCCTCCTGCTCGTTATAAGCTTTATATAGTGCAATCTTTTCACCTTCTGAATTTTCTGTGCGTAATTCTTTTGGGTAACGTGTTGTATTATTTTGAATGACGTCATTGGCTGCCTGTAGGATGCGTTTAGTTGAACGATAATTTTGCTCTAGCATAATCACCTTTGCAGTTGGATAATCCTTTTCGAAGGATAGGATATTCCCAATATCTGCACCACGCCAACGATAGATAGACTGATCGGAATCACCTACAACACAAATATTTTTAAATTTCTTTGCTAGTAATTGTACAAGTAAATACTGAGATTTATTGGTATCTTGATATTCATCGACATGAATATATTGAAATTTATTTTGATAATATTCAAGCACTTCAGGTACACGTTTAAACAACGTAATCGTCGTCATAATCAAATCATCAAAATCAAGGGATTGGTTGCGGCGTAATCTTTTCTCATAGCCTTTATAGACACGTGCAACTGTTTGTTCATAAGGATTCTTATCATTCATTTGGCCTGCGTAATCATCCGCTGCTATACACTCGTTTTTTGCTGCACTAATAGCATTTAAAATTGCTCGTGGCTCAAAACGTTTTGGATCAATATTTTCTTCCTTCATCACATTTTTGATGACTGAAAGCTGATCCGTAGAATCTAAAATAGAGAAATTACGAGAAATGCCTAGTTGATCGATATTACGACGTAAAATTCTTACACACATAGAGTGGAAAGTAGAAACCCACATACTATCGCCCGTACCATTACCAAGAATGCCATCAATACGTTCACGCATTTCTCGTGCTGCTTTATTTGTAAATGTAATCGCTAAAATTTTAGAAGGATATACTTCCTTTTCGATAACTAGGTAAGCAATACGATGTGTTAAAACTCGTGTTTTTCCTGACCCAGCGCCTGCCATAATGAGTAATGGTCCTTCAGTTGTTTTAACTGCTCTTTCTTGTTCAGGATTCATGCCTGCTAGTAAATTTTTTGTTAACTGTTCCATTTCGCACCGCCTTACAAACATTTGTTCTAAAATTATAACGTATTTTTAACAGCCTTAACAGTCGCAAGTGCAGCTTTTAAATCTTCGTAAATAATATTTCCAACTACTACCGTATCTGCAACGCGTGCCATTTCCTCTGCTTGCTTTACAGATGTTATGCCACCACCGTAAAAGAGTTTGGTATGCTTCAGTTCGTTTTTCACAGCACTAACTACCTCTAGATTGCCATACATTCCACTGTACTCTAAATAAAAAACAGGCAGTTTAAAGAAATTCTCTGCCATGCGTGCATAAGCTACCACGTCATCAATCGTTAAATCTGTTTTCGCACCCGTTACATGGGCTACTTTACAATCAGGATTTAAAATACAATATCCTTCCGCTACTAATTCATCCCATACCATAATATCGCCGTATTCTTTAATAGCCTCATGATGTAAATTTTTAATCCATTTTGGATCATCACTATTTAATACCGTTGGGATGAAATAATAGTCGTAACCTGGTGTTACCGCATCGATCGTAGAAATTTCAAGTGCTATCGGCACCTCAAAACGACGCACTCGAACAAGTAAATCTAATACCCCATCCAACGTTACATTATCTGTTCCCCCGACCAAAATAACATCTGTCCCAGACTCGCAAATTTTTTCTAATGCTTCATCGGAAATGTCCTTCGCTGGATCTAGCTTGAACACATGTCTCCATTCTAAATAATCCATCTATGTTTACCACCTATCATTTTCTATCTATTCGTTTACAAGTATAGCTTATGATACACGACAAAAAAATGAAAAAGACCGAGTAGAACTTCTACTCAGCCTTTTTTCTGACTATTCTTTTGGTGCTTGGAATGGTTTTTCATCTGGATACAAACGACCTAACATTTCATCATATGTATCATTCCCATAATCGAAGCAGCGACGCACGCGCGAAATAGTTGCAGTACTTGCCCCTGTTTCCTTTTTAATGGATTCGTAGGTTTTCTTTAATCGTAATAAATGTGCAACCTCAAAGCGTTGTGCCAACGATTGAATTTCACTAATCGTACATAAATCATCAAAAAACTTATAGCATTCCTCGATGTCCTTCAACTCTAACACTGCTTTAAATAATTGATCTGTTTGATGCCCCCGAATTTTTTCGATTTGCATACAATTTTCCTCCCTTTAAGGCTGCGTTTTCACCATTGCTTGTAACCCTGGCGAAGATGGTACGAAATGAACCCACGACTTTCCTGGTACAAGCTTTACAGGATCCCCTGTTTGCTCTACAGCCATTGGTATTCCATTAACATTAGCCCATTTGACTTCCCTCAAATAGCCATTTTGAAATACATACGCATTTCCACCAGACGTTAAATCAATTGCTTGGCGACCAATATCATCAATTGTTTGGTGATCCATTTCGAAAAATAGAACATTTGCTAATGACACTGTTTCGCCTGTTAACATATCTTTTGTGTCCACGCTAGCCGATTGTCGTTCATAGTGATTCGTTTGATGATTATACACATACGCGTTATGGAAATCTTCATTATTTCCGTAATAAATGTCAACTTGACTTGTTTCAATACCTATTTTACCACGTTCATCTGGTTCATAAAAAGCCTGAAGTACTTTTTCACTGTAATTCATTGAAGCGCCTACCATTTCAGCACCTTTTAGAATGTTTTCTGATGTAATATAGGAATTGTGTGGCGCAACGCGGTCGTTAGAACGTTTAAACAGAATACCATCATAAGCCATACCGTTGATATTGTCGACGATACGATGATCAAGCATTGTTTTCGCCTCAGGACTATAGCCATGTGCTACATAAAAGGCATCAAATCCCTTGGCCATATCGATAAAATAAGAGCGTGCACTACGAACTGGCCCAATATTTTCAGGCAGTTCACTTTGGTATACTGCTAAAAAGCGTGTCACATTACCTTCTGCAAGCATTTCATAAGTGATATCCGCCGCAGCTAAGCCTGATTGTGGACGTGCCGCTGGATGATTATTAATGGTTACGATAATTGGTCGCTGTGTAATTTCTTCTTGTACAGCCTCCCCAGTAAGTGGTGCAACAAATGCTGGTTGTTGCACAGGCTCCTCCACTACTGCTTCTTCCTCTACAATTGGTTCATCATCCTCTTTGACTTTTGGTGTATCCTTTGAACATCCCCCGATTACCAAAGCACTAAATGCAAAAGCAATCCATAATTTTTTCGATTTGAACACAAGCATATCTCTCCTTTGAACAATTACAATATTTGTAATTGTTTAAACAACTGAAACACTTTCATGAATTAGCGCATAACAGCAGGTAATAATAACTTATTCTTCATCACATCGAAAATTCCTTGTGGTGTTATACGAATATATGGTAAATGAGTAGATTGTAAAAATAATAATGTATAAATGGCATCTCCTAATTGATAGCCTCTATCTGCTAAAGCTTGTTTTAAAGCCTTTTCTTTCTCTGTTAAAGTGAATACATCTCCATCATATAAAAGTCCACCAATTGTTAATGGTATGTCCGCTATAACTTCTCCTTTTTCGACGAGAACAATACCACCATTCATTGCCTTCATTTCTTCGAAGGCTTTAATCATATCGTCTTTATTTTTTCCAATTAACAATATGTCACCAGTGTTTGAATAAGAGGATGCAAAGCCTTGGACATCTGTTGCAAATCCTTTAATCATTGTATTTACATGCCAGTTGCCTTTTCGGTTAATGAGCATTAAATAGCACTCATCATGATTTGCCAATTGCCCTTCTTTCGTAATTAAAGAATTATAAGGCTTTGTAATCACATCATTAACTAATTGAATCCCAAACGGCATAGAAAACTGGAAATCCTGTGAATCTAATGAGAAATCTAAATCTAAAGCTGGGATGGAAGAATAATCAATTGTCGCCATTCTATGCACACGATCTCCATTACGCTTCAACCAGACACCCTTTGATAAGACACTTTCTGGAACAGGATGATATTCATCTTGTAAAATATTGAGTGAAGCAAAACGCCCTGTTGCGATAAAACCATGTAAATTAGACATGTTGTAATAACGTGCTACATTATAGGAAGCCATTTGATAAGCATCAATAGGAGATACCCCTGCATCTAAAGCTACTTGAATGCATTTATCCATCACACCATCCTCATGGAATGAAGGTGTTGAACCGTCTGTTGTCATCATTAAATGATCAAAGATCGGAAGCTCTTTTTCTACTATTCCTTTTAGTAGATGTGGTAAATCTGGTCGAATGGAAGAATGACGTAAAGTTACAGCATAGCCCTGCATAATACGACGCTCTACCTCTTCTACTGTCATTGCCTCATGATCACCATCAGCACCAAGGAGTTTCATTCGTGCCAATGTTCTTTCTGAAGCTCCAGGGAAATGACCTTCAATTTTTTTTCCCAGTCCCTTAGCCATTTGCATACGATAAAGCATTTGATCGTCGCCATGCAACAGCTTAGGCCAGCCTGTCAACTCTCCACCAAGTAAGACATCACTTCGCCCTAACCACTCTAATATAGAAGTATTAGAGAAAACCTCTTCTTCTTGCTCCAATTCGGTTTGTGAGTCAAAGCGAGTCCACCAATAAAAAGAAAAAGGTAGCTTTTTCAAACTCTCTAAAATTGAAAACGCTTTCTTATTTTCTAAATTTAAAACAAAGCTTAAATTATCCGAAATAAAAGTTGTTGTCCCAAGCTGACCACAAAAATCTGCAAATGACTGTGGATGATAAAGCTGGAATGGGTGTACATGTGGCTCAATATAGCCAGGTACGATTGTTTTTCCTGTACAATCCACCACTTCTGTTCCTTCTAATAAAGGAGGCATTCTGTCACCAGCATAGACAATGCGATCTCCCAAAATCCAAATGTTCCCTACTATGAATTGCTTTAACATACTATGCAAATAACGTGCATTCTTCAGCACGATATCTGGTGCCTTTTTCCCATCGATTACTGCTAATTGTTGACGTATTTTTGTTATTTTCCATACTGGATCCATGCTATTCGCTCCTTCCTAAAATTACGTAATTTTTCATTGTGTAAATCCAACTTGAAATCACATACTACTACTGCATAATCGCATATTTTCATAAAAATCATGCTTTATGCAATCATCTTGTTTCAATCGTAACACAGCACTTTCATAAAGCAAAGTGCACCTCGCTTATTTTTTCCACAATGACTAAAGGAGGAAGTAATGATGATGCAGCTAGCAAATTTAAGCGAAAAGAATGCATTTTGTCGTTTTGCCATGGGGACAAGTTTAACCGCATTTGGTATCGCTAAAGTTTCTAGAAATCCTAATTGTACAAAAGGTCGATTAATGATTGCATTAGGTGCCATGAAAATGGCTGAGGGACTTTTTAAATATTGTCCAACGAAAGCAGTTTTAAGCTCCAATATGCAGAATGCCATGAACACCTCTATGCAAAGTATGTTCAGCGGGCAAAATTCTATGTCTACTGAACAAATCGATAAGCTCATGAAGGATTTTTCCTCTGCTATAGCTGGTAATTCTTCAGGTTCACAAGCTACTGCTTCAAAACAATCTAACACCAGCATTTCAACTCAAAATTCCTCAAATAGTAGCGATTCTTCAACGAATAAAGCTCAGAATCCTTCTTAGTCAAAGGAGCCGTCCCAATCTATTATTGAGACGGCTCTTACCTCTTACGTTTTGAAACAACAAGAGGTTTCAAAAGACGATAAAAAATATTTAGTGAAAATAATAATTACTTAAACGTACGCCAGCCAATATCTTTACGGAAGAAAAAGTGATCCCATGTTTCCGTGGCAATACCTTCATAAACCTTTTCCTGTGCTTCTTGTAAAGTAGCTGCTTTTGCACCAACTAACAGTACACGTCCTCCATTACCAACGAATTGACCGTCTACTAATTTTGTACCTGCATGGAAAACTGCATGTGATGTCGAAAGTGCCTCTAAATTCGGTAATACCTTACCTTTTTCAACGTCTCCTGGGTAACCCTCTGCTGCAATGACTACACCAAGCATTGCTTCTTCTGACCATTGTAAATCAAAAGGCTGTTCATCCATTAACGCCATCATAAATGCACCAAAATCTGAAACCATACGTGGCAATACAACTTGCGTTTCAGGATCACCAAAACGAGCATTAAACTCTATGACCTGAGGACCTTTATTCGTTAAAATTAACCCTGCGTATAAAATACCTGTAAAGGAAGCACCATCTGCCTCCATCCCTTTAACAGTTGGTTCTACAATAGTTTGAAATGCAATATCTACTACCTCTTGTGGGATTTGTGGTACTGGTGAATAAGCACCCATACCTCCTGTGTTTGGTCCTTTATCACCGTCATAAGCTCGTTTATGATCTTGTGCAATAACCATTGGATAAATTTGTCCTTTGTGCACAAAAGACATAAAGGAGAATTCTTCACCGTCTAAAAATTCCTCAACGACAACACGTGAAGAGGATTCACCAAAACGTTGGTTTCCAATCATATCCTCTACAGCTTCAATCGCTTCTTCCTCTGTCATTGCCACAACGACGCCCTTACCAGCCGCTAAACCATCAGCCTTAATGACAATAGGCGCCCCTTGTTCTTTAATATACGCTATTGCTTTTTCTGCTTCAGTAAATGTTTCATGTGCTGCTGTAGGAATATTGTATTTATTCATAATTTCTTTCGCATAGGATTTACTGCTTTCTATTTGAGCAGCAACTTTTGTAGGACCAAAAATACGTAAACCTCTAGCTGTAAAGAAATCGACAATGCCTTCAGCAAGCGGCTGTTCTGGGCCAACAAATGTTAATGCAATATCATTTTCCTTGGCAAATTGAGCGAGACCTGCGAAATCCATTGTATCAATAGCAACAACTTCTACTTCGCCTCGCATCCCTTCATTTCCTGGCGCTACGAATACGTTGTTCACTGATGGAGAGATGCTAAATTGTTTAGCGATTGCATGCTCACGGCCACCGCTTCCGATTACTAATACATTCATTTTAGAGAATCCTCCTCTTTGTAAGTAAAACCGAGATGAACCAACATCTCGGTCTGTTTAGATTTCTATATAATTCTACAATTAATGTTTAAAATGACGTACGCCTGTGAATACCATCGCAATGCCGTATTCATTTGCTTTATCAATGGAATCTTGATCTTTAATGGAACCACCTGGTTGAATAATTGCTGTAATTCCTGCAGCTGCTGCCGCCTCCACAGTATCGCTCATTGGGAAAAATGCATCCGATGCTAATGCAGCACCTTTCGCTTTTTCTCCAGCTTGTTCAAAGGCAATTTTAGCTGCACCTACACGATTCATTTGCCCTGCACCAACCCCAAGTGTCATTTGAGAATCTGTTACAACAATCGCATTGGATTTCACATGTTTGACAACAGACCAACCAAGTTGCAATGCTTCCCATTCTTGCTCTGTTGGTTCACGATCTGTCACCACTTTAATATCCGCATTGCCAAAGCCATAACGATCTGGCTCCTGTACAAGAAGGCCACCCTCAACTGATACTACATTGAATGAATCTTGTTTCGCTTGCTCGAAAGGAATTGTTAGTAAGCGGATATTTTTCTTTTTCGTTAAAATATCTAATGCTTCTTGTGAGAAAGCAGGTGCAATAATAATCTCTAGGAAAATATGACTTAGCTTCTCAGCAGTTGCTGCATCCACTTCCATATTTAATGCGATAATACCGCCAAAAATAGATGTTGGATCTGCTTCATATGCTTTATCGAATGCTGCCTCTAACGTGACACCAGTGCCAACACCACATGGATTCATATGTTTCACCGCTACAGCAGCTGGCATTTCAAATTCTTTTACAATTTGCAATGCTGCATTACCATCTTGAATATTATTGTAGGATAACTCTTTACCATGTAATTGTGTAGCATAAGCTAATGAAAAGTCAGAGCCAAGACGCTTTTGGTAGAAGGCCGCTTTTTGGTGAGGGTTTTCGCCATAGCGTAAATTTTGCTTTAATTCATATGTCATCGTTAAGCTCTCTGGGAACTCTTCTTCAGTCAGGTAGTTCGAAATATAAGAATCATAAGCGGCTGTGTGACGGAAAACTTTCGCAGCTAGTTTACGACGTGTTTCAATTGTTGTAGCACCGTCTGCTTTAAGTTCCTCTAATACTGTTGCATAGTCATTGCTGTCCACGATTACTGTTACATATTGATGGTTTTTTGCAGCAGAACGTAACATTGTTGGACCACCGATATCAATGTTTTCAATTGCATCATCCCAAGTTACATTAGGCTTTGAAATTGTTTCAACAAACGGATAGAGATTCACACAAACAATTTCAATTGGTTCAATTCCATGCTCATTCATCTGTGCTTGATGAGAGACATCATCAAACTTTCCTAATAGACCACCGTGAATCATTGGATTTAAAGTTTTCACACGACCATCTAAAATTTCAGGAAACTTCGTTACTTCATCTACTGCTGTTACAGCTACCGCATTATTCTGTAACATTTTTTTTGTACCGCCAGTTGATAAAATTTCATAACCTAATGCTACTAATTCCTTTGCAAATTCTAAAATACCATCTTTATTGGAAACACTGATTAATGCACGTTTTGTCACAACAATATCCTCCTAATTTTTATCGTGCTGTCCACGAACTGACTTGCTTCAATAGATTAATAGAGTTAGGTCTTACTTGTTGAGTAGGATTCTCGACCTAACTCCCTCTTCAGTTACTGTAATAATTGCTGTAATGCCTTTGTATATAATAAATGCTCTTGTTTGTGAATTTCAGCTTCTGTTGCCTCGCGATTTCCTTCAATGACAGGTACCGCTGCCTGAGCGATAATTGGTCCAGTATCCATTCCTTCATCAACAAAATGCACTGTTACACCTGTTATTTTCACACCATGATTAATGGCTTGTCCAATAGCGTCCTTTCCAGGAAAGGCAGGCAATAGGGACGGGTGAATATTAACAATTCGCTGTGGAAAGGCTGCTAATAATACGTCACTGATTAAACGCATATACCCAGCAAGCACAATCCATTTCACATCGCACTCATGTAAAGCTTCGATAATAGCTGTCTCATATGCTGACTTCGAGACAAACTCTTTTGGATTCAATGCTAACACTGGAATCCCAAAGTTTTCAGCACGTGTTACTACAAATGCTCCAGGCTTATCTGTGACCACTAGTGCGACCTTTGCATGGAGTTCACCACGTTCAATGGCCTCTTGAATGGCTTGAAAATTGCTACCGCTACCTGACGCGAACACGGCTATTTTTGTTGGTGCAGTCATTACACTAAACTCCCATCATGTGAGCCATTAAATACTACTCCGTCACCTTTAATAACACGTCCGATTGTATAAGCCTTTTCACCATTTGCTTCAACTGCAGCGATTACTTTATCAGCTTCAGTTTCTGGCACAGCTATTACAAAGCCAATACCCATGTTAAACACATTATATAAATCTTTATCTTCTAGCTGACCTTTCTCTTTTAGGAATTCAAAGATACGTAATACAGGCCAAGAACCTAAGTCGATTTCCGTTGCTAGTCCCTCTGGCATCATGCGTGGTAGATTTTCATAGAAACCGCCACCTGTAACATGTGCACAGCCATGTACATCTGCTGCCTTTAAAGCTGCTAGCACAGGTTTAGCATATAGCTTTGTTGGCACTAGAAGCGCCTCACCGATTGGGCCTAGATCTTCATAGCCTTCTACAATAGCATCCACAGCATATTGATGATCTGCAAAGACAATTTTACGCACTAAAGAATAACCGTTTGAATGTACACCACTTGATGCAATTCCAATAAGTACATCGCCTTCTACGATTTCTTCACCTGTCACGATGGCAGACTTTTCACACGCGCCTACTGCAAAGCCAGCTAGATCATATTCATCTTCTTCATAAAGACCAGGCATTTCCGCAGTTTCTCCACCTATTAGAGCCGCACCTGATTGCACACAGCCATCTGCAACACCTTTGACAATTTGTTCGATTTTTGCAGGCTTTGCTTTTCCAAGAGCTACGTAATCTAAAAAGTACAGCGGTTCTGCTCCTTGAGCAACAATATCATTTACACACATTGCTACACAGTCAACACCGATTGTATCGTGCTTGTCTACCATGAAGGCTAGCTTTAGCTTTGTTCCAACACCATCTGTCCCCGAAATAAGAACAGGTTCTTTAAGATTCAGTTCTGACAAGTCAAACATGCCACCAAAACCACCAAATGTCCCCATTACACCTAGACGGTTCGTACGTTCAACATGAGACTTCATTCGTTTTACGGCTTCATAGCCCGCTTCAATATTTACACCTGCTTGTTCATATGCCTTTGACACGCAGAGTTCCTCCTTATCATCCAAGTCGCCTAAGTTTCCTAGATAGAAATGACTGTAAGACACTAATTTGTTGCGATGTTGTTCTTAACGTAATAATTCTTTTTCATGTGGCAAAATCGTATCCGGGAAAATCTCTGTTGGATATTTGCCTGTAAAGCATGCAAGACAAAGTCCTCGGTTTTCATCTTCGTATGGTCGTGCAATTGTTTCTACCATCCCCTCAACAGAAAGGAATGTCAGAGAATCTGCACCAATTGCTTCACGAATTTCATCTACATTATGACTAGAAGCAATCAGTTCTTCATGCGTTGATGTATCAATGCCATAATAACAAGGGTTTGTCATCGGCGGTGATGAAATCACAACATGAACTTCCGCTGCACCAGCATCTTTTAGCATTTTGACAATGCGACGAGATGTTGTACCACGAACGATAGAATCATCAACCATTACTACTTTTTTTCCTTTTACGACTTGAACAACAGGTGAAAGTTTCATTTTCACACCACGTTCACGTAGCTCCTGTGTCGGCTGAATAAATGTACGACCAACATAACGGTTTTTAATAAGACCTAATTCATAAGGGATTCCACTTTCTTCTGCAAAACCAATCGCTGCGGAAATACTTGAATCAGGAACACCTGTTACAACATCTGCTTCAATATGCGCACACTCACGAGCAAGCTGTTTACCCATACATTTTCGTGCCATATGAACGTTAATACCATCAATATCCGAATCAGGACGTGCTAAATAAACATATTCCATCGCACACATCGAACGTTTATCCATATCAGCAAAACGATCTGATTTTACGCCCTCATCATTAATAATGATTAATTCACCTGGTTCTACCGAACGAACGAATTCTGCACCAATTAAATCGAATGCACAAGTTTCAGAAGCTACCACCCAGCCATCTCCTAGCTTTCCAAGAGATAATGGACGTAAACCATGTGGATCACGTGCAACAAGCATTTCATCCTTTGTCATAATTAAGAAAGAATAGGCACCCTTTAAAAGAGATAGGGCATTTTTCACCTTCGCACGGAATGGTGAATGCGAACTTTTCTTAATAAGATGCGCCAACACCTCTGTATCAGAGCTAGAGTGGAAAATGCTACCTTGTCGCTCTAGATATTGCTTTAAATGTGTCGCATTGACTAAGTTACCGTTATGGGCAATTGAAAGGCTACCAGTTGAGGAGTGGAATAATAATGGCTGTACATTTTCAATACCGCCACCACCAGCAGTCGTATAACGAACATGCGCAATAGCTGCTTTGCCGTTCACTGCTTTTAATTTATCTTCGTTGAAAACATCATTAACTAGTCCTTCGCCTTTCACCGCGCGAAGATGCTGTCCGTCTGAAACGACAATTCCAGCGCCTTCTTGTCCACGGTGTTGAAGAGCATGAAGCCCGTAATAGCTAAGGTGTGCTGGATTTGGGTTACCCCAAATACCAAACACCCCACATTCTTCGTTTAAGCCTCTGAGTTCAGCAAGCATGGGATTGCTCCTTTCCAATTAGAACGGAATTCCTCCACTGTACCTTCTACAAGCACACCTTTGTCCCCGTTGATTTTCACAAGTGCATCGTTTGTTACGACACCAATTTTTTGAGCATCTTTCATGATTTCTACAAATGCTGCAGCATTTTCTTCTTTAACTGTGACAACAAAACGAGATTGACTCTCACTGAATAGCGCAGTTGTTGCAGAGCCTGTTAATGTTACATCCACACCAAGACCGTTAGCGCCAAATGTTGTTTCAGCAATCGCCACAGCTAGACCTCCCTCTGCTACATCATGCGCAGATTGAACAAGGCCTGCTTTAATCGCCTTTAATAAAGCTTGCTGACGTGTCGCTTCAACCTCTAAATCAATAGCTGGCGCTTTCCCTGAAATAACACCATTATTTAAAAGTTTTTGAAGCTCTGAACCGCCAAATTCTGTTTTTGTCTCACCAATAACAAAGACAAGATCTCCTGCTGCCTTTACATCCTGTGTCGTTACATGTGCTAAGTCTTCAATAAGACCAACCATACCAATTGTTGGCGTTGGATACACCGCTTCGCCTGAACGCTCATTATAAAGAGAAACGTTACCTCCGATTACTGGAGCATTTAATGCCGTACAAGCTGCCGAAATACCATCTGCAGATTTTTCAATTTGCCAGAAGATTTCTGGTTTCTCTGGATTACCAAAGTTTAAGCAGTCTGTAATCGCAAGTGGCGTGCCACCAGTTGCCACGATATTACGAGCTGCTTCGGCTACTGCGATAGCACCACCCACTTCTGGATCTAAATAGATATAACGTGAGTTACAGTCTGTTGTCATTGCCAACCCTTTATTTGTGCCACGTACTCGAATAACAGCAGCGTCAGAGCCTGGTTTAACAACTGTTGATGTACGTACCTGATAATCATATTGATCGTATACCCATTCTTTAGAAGCAATTGTCGGTGCTTTTAATAAAGCAATGAGTGTTTCTTTGTAATCAGTCACAGCAGGTTCAGTGTTTTCGATTGCTTGGAACTGAGCATAGTATGCAGGTTCTGCAGATGGTTTATGATAAACAGGTGCATCTTCTGCTAATGCGTCTGCAGGTACCTCTGCAACTACTTGTCCTTTGTGTAGCAGACGAAGCATTTTATCATCTGTAACGCGACCAATCGCTACTGCATCTAAATCGTATTTATCGAAAATCGCTTTAATTTCATCTTCGCGACCTTTTTTCACAACTAAAAGCATACGTTCTTGAGACTCAGACAACATCATTTCATACGCTGACATTCCTGTTTCACGCTGAGGCACTAAGTCTAAGTTCATTTCTACACCAGAACCAGCCTTTGAAGCCATTTCTGCTGAAGAAGAAGTAAGACCAGCTGCACCCATATCTTGAATACCAACTAGAGCATCCGATTTTACAACCTCTAAACAAGCTTCAAGTAAAAGCTTCTCCATAAATGGATCTCCAACTTGTACTGCTGGACGTTGGTTTTCTGATTCCTCAGTTAATTCCTCAGAGGCGAATGTTGCACCATGAATACCATCACGGCCTGTTTTCGCTCCAACATACATCACTGTATTACCTACACCAGCAGCAATGCCTCGTTGAATATCTTTATGATCAATTAAACCGACACACATAGCATTCACTAGAGGATTACCTTCATAGCAAGGATCAAATTGAATTTCGCCACCTACTGTTGGGATTCCGATACAGTTACCATATCCTGCGATTCCCGCTACTACTTCTTCAAATAGATATTTACCACGTGCTGACTTTAATTCACCAAAGCGTAATGAGTTTAACATAGCGATTGGACGTGCACCCATTGAGAAAACGTCACGGATAATACCACCGACACCCGTTGCAGCCCCTTGATAAGGTTCAATTGCAGATGGATGGTTATGCGATTCCATTTTAAACACTACTGCTTGTTCGTCACCAATATCAACAATACCTGCACCTTCACCTGGTCCTTGTAATACCTGTGGCCCTTTAGTAGGGAATTTACGTAGTACTGGCTTTGAATTTTTGTATGAGCAGTGTTCAGACCACATTACTGAGAAAAGACCTGTCTCTGTCCAATTAGGTAGACGTCCTAAAATACCTTCTACCATTGCAAATTCTTCGTCTGACATCCCCATTCCAGCGTATAGCTTCTCATCTTTAATCTGCTGTGCTGTTGGCTCAAACTTAGTTGTTGACATGATTTTCCCTCCACTGCTTCACGATTGATTTAAATACTGCTAGACCGTCTGCGCCGCCCACCAGTGCATCAACAGCTCGCTCTGGGTGTGGCATCATCCCTAATACATTGCCGCGCTCGTTTATAATCCCTGCGATATCTTCTAAAGAACCGTTTGGATTGTCACCTGAGTATGTGAATACGATTTGATTATTATCTTTTAGTGATTGTAAAGTTTCCTCGTCACAGTAGTAGTTACCTTCACCATGTGCGATTGGAATATTGATGATTTGACCTTGCTCATATTGATTTGTGAATAATGTATTGTTGTTTTCAACTTTAAGCTGCACTGTACGGCACATAAATTTTAAGTTTTTATTGCGCAATAAAGCTCCTGGCAATAAACCTGCTTCCGTTAGGATTTGGAAGCCATTACATACACCTAATACAGGTTTACCAGCATCTGCTGCCTTCTTAACTTCTGTCATAATGTTAGATTGATTAGCCATTGCACCACAACGAAGATAATCCCCATAGGAGAATCCTCCAGGTACTAATACACCATCAAAACCACTTAGATCTGTTGCTGTATGCCATACATATTCTACTTCTTCACCTAGCTCGTCTTTAATCGCATGATACATATCGATATCACAGTTTGACCCAGGGAATACGAGTACTGCGAATTTCATGATTAAATAGCCTCCTCGACTTCGTAACGGTAGTCTTCAATTACAACGTTCGTTAAAACCTTTTCACACATTTCTTTTACTAGAATATCAATGTCACGTTCTGAATCTTTAATTGATAGTTCAAGATATTTACCGATACGTAAATCTTCTACTTCACCGTAGCCCATCTTAGCTAAAGAACCTTGTACTGCAGAGCCTTGAGGATCAAGAATACTCTCACGTAATGTTACATAGATTTTTACTTTTTTCATTGTTATTTGCCTCCGAGTCTAGAAAGTATAATAGTATAAACTTCAGTTAAATTACCAAGGTCACGACGAAAAACATCTTTGTCTAACTTTTGCTTCGTTGTTGCATCCCAAAGTCGACATGTATCTGGTGAAATTTCATCTGCCAATAATACATGACCATCCATATCACGGCCGAACTCTAATTTAAAATCAATCAATGTCACATTGACATCTGCAAAGATCGGCTGTAGCACTTTGTTAACGGCTAATGCACCATCATAAATAGCTGTTACTTCAGTTGGTGTGGCAAGTTCAAGAACATCAATATGTTCTGTCGTAATAAGTGGGTCGCCTAAATCATCGTCTTTATAATAAAATTCAACGATTGGTCGTTTTAAAGGTGTCCCTTCTTCAAGACCTAGACGCTTTGCTAAACTTCCAGCAGCAATATTACGAACAACTACCTCAATCGGAATAATTTCTACTTTTTTTACAAGTTGTTGTGTATCGGATAATCGTTTTACGAAATGTGACGCAATTCCGTTAGCTTGTAATTTTTCGAAAATTAATGAAGTAATGCGATTATTTAAAATGCCCTTACCTTCAATTTCCTCTTTCTTTTCACCATTGAATGCTGTTGCACTATCCTTGTACTCAACAAGTAGCACATTTGGCTCCTCTGTTGTGAACAATTTTTTTGCTTTACCTTCATACAAAAGTTGACCTTTAGTCATTTCGTTTTCCCCCTGATATTATGAGATACGCTTGTAATAATGTTCAGAATTGAACCGTATCTCTACGATTCAACTCTGAAACTTTTACTGGTGGCTCTAACATTTATTATTAGATGGCTAAATAAATATTAGTTAAGTCCTAGTCGTTCAAAAATCATATCAACATGCTGTAAGTGGTAGTTGTAATCAAAACAATCATCCAACTCTTCTTTTGTTAAATAAGATGTGATTTTTTCACTTGCATCGACTAATGTACGGAACTGAACTTGCTCGTCCCAAGCCTGCATTGCTAAAGGTTGTACTGTATCATAAGCTTCTTCACGTACTAGTCCTTTATCAATCAATGCTAGTAAGATGCGTTGAGAATAAATAAGACCAAATGTACGATCCATATTACGTTTCATGTTCTCAGGGAATACTGTTAAGTTTTTCACAATATTACCGAAGCGATTTAGCATATAGTTAAGAGTAATTGTTGCATCCGGTAAAATAACACGCTCTGCAGATGAATGTGAAATATCACGCTCATGCCATAATGCTACATTTTCATAAGCAGTCACCATATAACCTCGCATTAAACGAGACATACCAACCATGTTTTCAGAACCGATTGGATTACGCTTATGTGGCATTGCAGATGATCCTTTTTGTCCTTTTGCAAAAGCTTCTTCCACTTCACGTGTTTCAGATTTCTGTAGTCCACGAATTTCTGTTGCGAATTTTTCAATTGAAGTAGCGATTAAAGCTAATGCACCTAAATACTGAGCATGGCGATCACGCTGTAAAGTTTGTGTGGAGATCGGTGATGCTGCAAGTCCTAATTTATCGCAAACATATTGCTCAACACGAGGATCGATATTGGCATATGTTCCAACAGCTCCAGACATTTTTCCTGTTTCAATTACTTTGGCAGCTGCTTCAAAACGTTCAAGGTTACGCTTCATTTCCTCATACCATAAACCAAGTTTCAAACCGAAAGTTGTTGGTTCAGCATGAACACCATGTGTGCGTCCCATCATAACTGTATGTTTATGTTCTTTTGCCTTAGTAGCAATAATATCAATGAAATTTACTATATCTTTTCGTAAAATATCATTTGCTTGTTTGATTAAATAAGAAAGTGCTGTATCTACTACGTCCGTAGAAGTTAAACCATAATGTACCCATTTGCGCTCTTCTCCAAGTGTTTCAGAAACAGCACGAGTAAAGGCTACAACGTCATGACGAGTTTCTTGTTCAATTTCTAATATACGATTCACATCAAATGAAGCATTTTCGCGAATTTTAGCAACATCCTCTTTAGGGATATCTCCTAACTCTGCCCATGCTTCACAAGCTAAAATTTCAACCTCTAGCCAAGCTTGGTATTTATTTTGTTCTGTCCAAATTGCGCCCATTTCGGGTCTTGTGTAACGTTCAATCATCGCGTATCTCCTTCTATTCTGACCAAATGCCAGAACTCTCGATTTGTTGTAGTGTAGCTTCTAAGTCTTTTGTCATAATCGTCACATGGCCCATTTTACGGTTGACCTTAGCTTCAGCTTTCCCATAAAGATGTATGGACCATTCAGGATATTTAGCAATTGAGTTACTGAGTGGCACGACATGCTGCCCTAATACATTGACCATAATGGATGGTGCCCATAGTTGTGGCTTACGTAACGGCCATCCACAAACAGCACGAATATGCTGATGGAATTGTGAAACATTACATGCTTCAATTGAATAGTGACCAGAATTATGAGGTCTTGGTGCTAATTCATTGATAACAATACTACCATCTTCTAATACAAACATTTCTACCGCTAGCGTTCCTACTAAATGTAAATAATCTGCAATTTTCAAAGCTTCTCGTTCTGCAGCTTGAGCTGTGCTTTCAGTTATGCGAGCAGGTACTATTGTCTCGTGAAGAATATGATGAACATGAATGTTCTCTCCAACTGGCTGACAATACGATTCACCATGACCATTTCTTTGAACAATGACCGATACTTCCTTTACGAAAGGAACAAATCCTTCTGCAATACATTGCGAATGCGTGAATAATTCTTTCGCTAAAGGCAAATCTTCAGTTGATTTTAAAAGCTGCTGTCCCTTGCCATCATAACCACCTCTTGCTGTTTTGACTATACAAGGATAACCAATCGAATCAATATTGGCTACTAATTCTTCATAAGTTTTTGCAACAATATATGGTGCTACTGGGCAACCAGCTTTCACAATAGCTTCTTTCTCTGTTATACGGTTTTGTGTAATACGTACCAACTCTGCTCCTTGAGGAACATAAGCCATTTGTGATAAACGTTTTAAGCCTTCATAATCAATATTTTCAAATTCATATGTGATAATATCACTTACTTCTGCAAGTTCTTCTAAAGCAGCTTCATCATCATATGGAGCTACAATGCGAATATCTGCTACCTGCCCACAAGGTGAGTCCATTGCTGGTTCAAGAACAGCCACTTTAAAACCTGACTCCTTTGCAGCAAGTGCCATCATTCGACCAAGTTGCCCTCCGCCTATAATGCCTATCGTTTGTCCAGGATAAATAATCTTCGTCACACTAAGTCACCTGTACTTTCTAATACTTGCTGCTTTGTTGCTTCACGTCTAGCATCTAATTTATTAGCAAGCTCCGCATCTGTTGTTGACAAAATTTGAGCTGCAAGTAACCCTGCATTAGTCGCTCCTGCTTTGCCAATCGCTACAGTAGCTACAGGTACGCCACCAGGCATTTGAACGATGGATAATAGTGAATCAAGTCCATTAAGTGCACGGGATTGAACTGGTACACCGATGACAGGTAATGTTGTTTTAGCTGCCACCATTCCTGGTAAATGTGCAGCACCGCCTGCTCCAGCAATAATTACTTGTATTCCTCGCTCGCGAGCTGCCTCTGCATATTCAAACATTAAATCAGGTGTACGATGTGCTGATACAACTTTCTTTTCGTACGGTACTTGTAATTCATCTAAAATATCACATGCATGTTTCATTGTTTCCCAGTCACTTGAACTACCCATAATGACATCGATTTTCGGATTCATAAATTGTCGCTCCTTTTAAACGATAGAAAAATGATCAATTATTTATTGTGCTAGCCTCTATTTTGAATAGCTACTGCAATTATTATTTACAAAGAAAATCCCCAAATAAACTACTCTCTACCAGTACACGTGAAAGCAGTTTACTTGAGGATTATTCGGACAAGATCGTCTCCATGTACATAGCTGTACAAAGACCTTCTCACCATACGCCAAAAGTGCTTTCCCGCATAGTCCAGCATTTACGGTGCCGGGTAGAGACACTAGAGCCAATCCTCTAGCATATATGTGGGATCTATTTGTTTTTCCTTCTCACATTTTAACAAGGGATTGTCTTATCGTCAATCCAAAAATGCGAACATTTTTTATTAGGTGAAAAAAAACGTTCGGTTTTTAGTCAAAATCATTCGATATCTTGAGCAGGTATACCTTTAAACTGAATTTTTTGGCGCAAATAAGCTGGCTCACCATCTACGATATGAAAAAGTGGCTCTTCTTTTCGTCCTATGACCATAAAGCCATCTTTCCGCATTCTTGCCAAGCAATCCTCGATTGACTCGTTTTCCTGTACCTCATACCAAATTTGCTTTTTTCCCAACTTTTTCTTCCTTTCATTTGTACATATTCATTTTACAGAAGTATGTAAGAACTTAAATAAATAGAAAAAACTGCAGAATTCCTCTCCGCAGTTTTGATGAATGCTCATGGAACAAAAAATGCCTTTAAATAGATACAAAAAAATAATAGCAGTAGGAACAAATGAAGAACAACAAGAACCATACGATATCCTTTGATGCCAAATAGGGCACTGGTGATGCCTAAACCACCTAAAATAAACGGCATAAACATATTTACACGATAGAGAAATGTAAAAAAGTTTCCATACCATTTGGATGAATCATAGCCAAACATAAAGAATATAAGTAGTAGACTTGAGATCGAAATCGCAGAAAAAATGTTCTGCCTCATTTTGATTCCTCCATTATTAAATCCAGAATGTATCTAGGCGAAAGAAATTTCCTTTAAATCCACTTGAAAATATTAAATATATTATAGCATTTTATGAATAGTTCACAAAATAAAAAAAGCCATGGAATACATCCATGACTTTTTAATTGCCTAGCGACGTCGTACTCTCACAGGGGGTAGCCCCCAACTACCATCGGCGCTAAAGAGCTTAACTTCCGTGTT
>NZ_DJAU01000050.1:0-102757 GCF_002429725.1 Lysinibacillus sp. UBA5994
GTTAGACTGGTGGTTCTGATTGTATGTGAATAAATTCGATGTGATCTACCCAGTAAGAATAAATGGATGATTCCAACAATATAGTATGGAATAAAGCATAGTGAACTAGCCTCAACATGAATACCTTTTAAAAATTAACCAGCCTAGTTATACTCCATTTTTACAACTGGTTTATGTTTTGACAAGGAGTGAAGAGCATTGAAAGAAACAATCACATTACAAGATATATTGAAAATAGTCCGAGAAAACTTTCTTTTTATCATAAGTTTTACACTTTTTGCAGCGTTGGTTACAGCCTTTATTAGCATCTTTGTGTTAAAACCTACCTATGAGGCAGAAACGCAAATTTTAGTTAATCAAAAAAATATAGAGCAACCACATTTAGGTGTACAACAGGTTGAAACAGATCTCCGACTTATTAATACGTATAACATTATCATAACAAGTTCTGCTATTTTATCTAAAGTTATAAATAAGCTAGATTTGGATGTCACACCTGAAGTTTTAATGGATCAAATTACTGTATCTAGTGCCAATAACTCACAAGTTGTCAATATTAATGTTGTAGACAAGCAAGCAGGGTTGGCTGTCGAAATTGCCAATACAATAGCAGATGTGTTTCAAGAGGAGATCCAAGTTTTAATGACGGTTGATAATGTTAATATTTTGTCAGTTGCACAATTAGATAAGGAACCTGTACCGATTGCGCCAAATAAAACCCTTTATATAGTAGCAGCCTCGTTTATTGGTTTTGTTTTAAGTGCTGCTCTCATAATCATAATAGAGAGCTTAGATACTACAATCAAGACGGAGCAAGATATTGAAGAGCTAATAGGACTACCGATTATTGGCTTGATTAGTCAAATTAGTGATGCTCACAATAAAAGCACTAGGATAAAATCTCGTAAAACGAGGAGAGGATCATAATGTTTTGGAAAAAAAAGAAAAAGAAGAAGTTAGTGAAAATGGGACGAAAACTTGTGACGATTGCAAATGACCATTCTTTTATTTCTGAACAATTTCGAACAATCCGAACAAATATTACTTTTTCAATGCCAGATAGAGAGATTAAAACAATATTAGTGACATCTGCAACACCAGGTGAAGGAAAGTCAACCAATGCAGCCAATATAGGTGTTGTTTTCGCACAAGAAGGAAAACGGGTCGTCATCGTAGATGCAGATTTACGAAAACCAACAATGCATTATACGTTTCTATTGCAAAATGCTAGAGGTCTATCAAATTTACTAACAAGACATTTTACAATTTCCGAAGTCGTCAATAATACAGATATTGCTAATCTATATGTCTTGACAAGTGGGCCTATTCCCCCCAATCCTGCAGAGTTACTAGCTTCTACCTTAATGGGGAGTGTAATTGAGGAACTAAAGAAAGAGTTTGACATCATTATTTTTGATGCGCCACCCCTATTATCTGTAACAGATGCTCAAATTTTGTCTAATAAATGTGATGGTACATTATTAATTGTGAACAGTGGAGTTGCAGAAAATGAAAGTGTGTTAAAAGCAAAGTCAAGCCTTGAAGCCTCAAAAGCAAATATTTTAGGCGTAGTATTAAATAACTATAAAATGCCACTCCATCAATATTATGAGCAATATTATCGTTAATTCAAGTATCTAGACAGGGAAGTGAAGTACAGTGATTGATATGCACAGTCATATATTATTTGATGTCGATGATGGTCCGAAAACGATTGAAGAGACACTTTGTTTATTTGAGCAGGCAGTTTTGGAGGGGATTTCAACGATTGTTTCCACTTCGCATGCTTTACATCCATTGTATAATGTCCCCTTTGATGTCGTGAATGAGCAAATTGTACAGTTACAAATGGCAATTGACCAAAGTAATATGCCGTTAAAACTTTACACGGGACAAGAGGTACGCTTGGCAGGTAACATTCTAGAATTGTATGAAAAAAAACAATTACATACATTAGCAAATTCCAATTATTTGCTGTTGGAACTTCCCTCTAATCATATTCCCAAATATACAAAGGATATCATTTACTCGTTATTAACAGCAGGCATAACACCAATTATTGCACACCCAGAGCGAAATAGAGTCATTTCAGAAAATCCAAGTCATTTGGAACAAATTATACGCGAGGGAGCACTTGCACAAATTACATCAGGGAGTTTAGCAGGATTGTTTGGCAAAACCGTCCAAAAACTTTCGCTAAATTTAGTGCGCTCGAATCTTGTCCATACATACGGTTCAGATGTGCATAACTTAAATACACGTCCTTTCTTATTTGAAAAGGGACTTAGATTTTTAGAAAAACAAAAAGGTTTGGATATGGTAGAATTTTTGCTTGAAAATAACGAACGAATCATTAATAATCTTCCATTAATTGTATATGAACCAGATGATACTTTCACAAAAAAATGGTGGAAGTTTTTTTAAAATGGGAAAGCACCTTTAAGTTGTAAGGACATAAAAGGAAGCGAAAAGTAGCTGAAGCACTAGAGACATTAAGTGTTTAAGGGGGGGCATATGAGATGCGAGTTGTTTTTATGAGGAGTAACCCTGTTTCTCCAGATCCAAGGGTTGAAAAGGAAGCACATTGCCTTGCGAAAAATAATTGGAAGGTTCACATTTTAGCTTGGGATAGAGATAAAAAATATAAAATAAAGAACCAGCTGTTAGAAGGTGAACAGGCAATTCGTATTACAAGGTTTGGTATTCCGGCAACATTTGGAGGAGGTTTGAAAAAGAACTTAGTCCCATTTATAAATTTTCAACTTAAACTTTTTCAATGGTTACTTCGCCATAAAAATACGTATGATATGATTCACGCTTGTGATTTTGATACAGCGTTAATAGGTACAATATGTGGGAAATTACTTCGTAAAAAAGTAATCTACGACGTATTTGATTCGTATACTTCACCATTTTATGGACCGGAGATTATTGGAAAGGTCATTGCTAGTCTAGATATACGCCTTATGAATAGTGTGGATGCAGTCATTATATGTACAGAAAAGCGCAAAGAACAGATTGCTAAAGCTTCACCTAAAAAAATAGAGGTCATATATAATACTCCACGTTATATAGATTCCAATGATTGCTTAGAGTTGAATCCGAAAAAAGTAAAAATAGTCTATGTAGGTATACTTACTGAAAATCGATTGATTAGTGAATTGGTTGAAGTAGTAAAAAATACGCCAAGTTATGAGCTGCATATTGGTGGATTTGGTAAGTTAGCTGATACATTGCTGCAAGCTTCGAAAATGCATGACAATATACACTTTTATGGTAAGTTACCCTATGAAAAAACAATAGAGTTAGAAAATAGTTGTGACATTATGACGGCTATTTATGATCCTACCATCTCTAACCATTATTATGCTGCACCTAATAAATTCTATGAAGCATTAATGCTTGGTAAGCCTTTGATTATGGTGAAAAATACGGGAATGTCAGAAGTAGTTGCAACAAATAATTTTGGAGAACTTATTGATTACAATAGAGAGAGTTTACAAAACGGAATTGAGAATTTGGTAAAGCGTAGAAAAGAATGGCCAGAAATTTCTCGTGAAATGAAGGCACTGTACGAAGAAGGTTACAGCTGGGCGAAAATGGAGAAACGGATAACAGATTTATACAGTAATTTATAAAAGCTATGCGGAGTGTGAGTAGCAAAGGGAGTAGCTCGTAGCCGCTATCGATCCAATTTTTATCCACAAACGTAAGAGCAATATAAAAATTTACAGTAGTATTTTTAGGGGGGGCTAATATGAAAATATTATTTGTTGCACAAAATTTTCAAATGGGTGGCATCCAAAAGGCGTTAATTAATATGCTAAAAGAAATCAGCCTCTACGAGAAATATGAGATAGATGTTTTCACATTTAGTGGAGGGGAATTAATGAACGATATTCCCTCCAATGTGAAGGTAACTACAGGGAACTTACTGTTACAACTAATTGCTACACCTTTTGCTGAAGTGAAAAAAAGAAATAACGTATGGCATATTATTTTACGCATTGTGTGTATGATAGTTGTTCGATTAATAGGTTCCCATAACTTCTATTCGATGCTTTTAAAAAAACATCGCAATAATTGTCATTATGATATCGCCATATCTTATTTTAATGATGTACCCAATCAATACTTCAATAAGGGGACCAATTTATTTGTAGATCAGTTTGTGATAGCAGATCGTAAGTTAGCATGGATTCATACAGATCCCATTAAAGCGAATTTTAATTATGAGGCTTGTGTCAAAACCTATAAAAATTTTGATCGATTGTTATGTGTTTCGGTAGCATGTAAGGAAAATTTAATAAATTTTCTTCCACAATATCAACATAAAATTCAAGTGGTTTATAATTTTTTTCCAATCGAAGAGATTAAAGAACTGGCATGTCAATATACACCGTTTCATAAAAGCGAGTTGGATTTAATATCTGTCGGGCGAATTGAAAATAGTACAAAAAGGTTCGACCTTATTCCACATCTGTGTAAGTTGTTAAAGGAAGCTTCTATAAATAATTTTCGCTGGCGCATTTTAGGGGATGGACCAGACCTACTTTCAAATCAGCAATTAGCTTTGCAACTAGGTGTAGAGGATGTAGTTGAATTTGTAGGAGAAATGAAAAATCCCTATCCATTTATAAAATGTAGTGATGTATTCGTTTTAACATCTGCCTACGAAGGCTATCCAATGGTCATTGGGGAGGCATTAATTGTACAAACGCCTGTTATTACAACGGACTTTGCCGCAGCAGGTGAACAAATTTGTAATGGTCATAACGGATTGATAACAGGCTTTAACATTCAAGACATCTTTCAAGTCATTTCTAGTGTTATGAAAAATACAGAATTACTACACAATATGAAAAATTACATAGAGGAAAATCACTACACAAACAAAAAAGCTCAAGAGCAACTTGTATTGGAGTTTGATGTACATGATAGAATCTAAGAATTTTAGTGTGCTCATTTGTATAATTTCAAGTATCTTTGTCGTATTCAAAATATATACAGGTAGTAATCTATTTCTCTGGCTCTTCTTCCTTTTAACTAGTTTGGCGATGCTGCTAGATAAGCAGCAGCATCGAATTGACTATTTATTGTTTTTTATTTCGTGGGTGTATGTCATTAAATTCGATATATCAGGATACTCACTGCTTGTTGTACTTAGTTCTTTCTATATTTTGTTAAGTATTTTGACGCTCTTTTTACAAAAGCAAGGTATTTCAAAACGACTCCTATTAACCTATTTTTTATTTGCACTTTATACGGTGGCCGTAACGATAGTTAGTGGTGGTAATCTTATTGCAGTTTTAGGCTTTGTGTTGAATTATAGTGTGCTCTTTTGTGCAATATTGACCCTCGATGATAAGGCATATTTCAGAAGGTATACGTATATCTATGCATCGGGTTTACTAGCTGCTTCAATCGTTCGATTGATTAGTTATTCTATCCCAGAAATTGATCATTTCATAGAGTCAATGACCATTGTGAATACAGTGAAGACAATGAACTCGATTAGTACAAGATTTACGGGTTTAGATTTAGATCCAAATTACTTTAGTTTGCAAGTATTAATAGCTATGGCTTGTTTATTAGTGCTTTTTAATCTGGATGGAAAAAAGGAGAAAAAGTCAATTGTATTACTCGTGATATTAGCATTTTTTGGCATACTGACATATTCCAAAATGTTTATTATTACATTAATCGTTTTCATTATGATGACATTTGTTGTATTCATTAGAAATAATGTGAAGACTGCTATTAAATTTTCGTCTTTTATCGTGATTATTTGTGGGGGTGCCCTCTATTTTTTTTACGAGAAGTTATTCGAAATTTATTGGATTCGGTTTTTTGGGTCAGGAATATCGACAGATGCCATTACCACTGGTCGAGTGAGTAGTTGGAGCCTATTTGTAAATGAAATCCTTCAAAACACGAAAGTATTTGTTTTGGGTGCAGGCTTTGGCACAAGCTTTGCGAAGGTAAAGATGGCACATACAATGTACTTATCAACTCCCTATTATATAGGTTTAATCGGAATAGTCTTGTCAGTACTATACATTTCAAGCCTCTATAAAGTACTTAGAGAGAATGTCGGAATTATGAATAGACCAGGCTTTCAAATCCTTTCAATCAACGCTATTCCTCTCTATATCATGTTAATAGCGAATATAGGACTTGATTCATTTGTCATGGATTATTTTCCATATCATATTTTATTAATTATGTTTGCACTGACTATGAGTAAAAGTAAGGGAACTACTATGAATGAGAGGTGAGGTGAGTGCCATATTTAAGCATTATTGTCCCCGTCTATAATACGGAACCTTACTTAAAAATGTGTCTTGATAGTATTCTGAGACAGGAATTCGTAGATTTTGAGTTGATATTAGTAAATGATGGCTCGACTGATAGCTGCTCGGTAATCTGCGATGAATATGCCGAATCTGATACAAGAATTACCGTCATTCATCAAGCAAATAGTGGTGCTGTCAGTGCCCGTAAAGCAGGGCTAAGGGTCGCCAAAGGACAGTATATTGGTTATGTAGATAGTGATGATTGGATTGAAGTTGATATGTATAAATCATTATGTAATACTGCCCGTGTTTTTGATGTAGATATTGTTATTTGTGACATTGTAGAAAATTATCCACTCCAAGAAGTGAAGAGACCACAGCTTGTCTCGCCTGGTTTGTACAGGAAGGATAGAATGGAAAAAGAAGTATATCCAATTATGCTATATTCGGGCGAGTATTACCGTTTTGGCTTATATCCATCTTTATCTAACAAAATATTTAAAAGAGACCTATTAGAGAAAAATCTCTTTGATGTGGATGATCAAATTTGCATGGGGGACGATGTTGCTTGTACATATCCTAGCTTACTTGATGCAGAAAGTATTTATATATTAGAAAATCAGTATCTCTACCATTACCGTCAGCATTCTTCTTCCATGACGGCTAGATATGATCAGATGTTTTTTAAAAAAATACTTGTGTTGTATGAACAATTGAAAGTTTTAAAGTACAGGAAAGCAGACCAGGTTCCTAATTTTGCTGAACAACTTCAGTATTATTTTACTTATTTAGTGATGGCAGCGGTGAATAATGAATTGAATAGATTCAACCATAAGCGTTTACATGAAAAGCGTACCTTTATTAAGAAAATGTTGATTCATGAAGCGTTTCATGGATCGTTGCATGCGATTCGGATGACAAATATGCCGCTCAAATCAAAGATCTATACTTGGTTATTAAAGAAAAAACAAATTCTTTTACTTTTCATGTTGAATAGGTTTAAACGGCGGATCAGTGATTGCAAAGGTTTAATTCCTACTTTTACTAAAAGAAAAGGTGCTTACCAGCATGAGAACTAAGAGACTAGTTTTAAATTTAATGTCTAATGTATTACTACAAGTTGTTGCAGCGGTTATTAATTTCATTTTACCTCGACTATTTATGACAACATACGGCTCTGCTACAAACGGGCTTGTTTCGTCGATTAAGCAATTTTTAAGTTATTTAAAAATAGTAGAGGCTGGGGTTGGTAATGCATCTATAGTGGCACTTTATAAGCCACTAGCCAAGGGTGATAAAGACCAAATAAATGGAATTCTTTCAGCGACTAATCGTTTTTATAGACGTTCGGGTTATGTCTTTGTTGGATTAGTCGCCATTTTGGCTATTTGTTATCCGTTATTAGTAGGAGATGAAGTGAATCCGCGAACGGCTCTTTACATGGTACTTATTTTGGGGATTAGTGGCATGTGGGAGTATTTTTTTATAGGGAAATATTTAGTTCTACTGTCGGCAGATCAAAAAAGCTATGTTATTTTTCGCATTCAAACAATGTTGCTTTTTGCGAGTGCACTATTGTCAGTTACTTTGATAGCATTTG
Source organism: Lysinibacillus sp. UBA5994 (assembly GCF_002429725.1). NCBI lineage: Bacteria > Bacillati > Bacillota > Bacilli > Caryophanales > Bacillaceae > Lysinibacillus > Lysinibacillus sp. UBA5994. Next base: position 7,897 of record NZ_DJAU01000050.1, read on the forward strand.
GTTTTTCCATCGTCATTGTTGTTGCTAGTTCAAGTGCCATATTGCTACTGGATGTTCTTTTTTTAAGATTGTATGTTAAAAAGAAATATCCATATTTCAATAGTAAAAAACAAGCGAATACGTTAGCAATTAAAGATAAATGGGATGCTTTAATTCATCAAATTGCCTCGTTAGTGGTGTTTAACACGCCGTTTATTTTAATAACGATTTTTCTGGGCTTAACAGAAGTCAGTGTGTTTACAGTTTATAGTATGGTGTTTAATGCAGTCACTTTGTTTATATCCACTTTTTCAGGGGCGATATTAGCAGCTTTTGGAGACATTCTTGTCAAAGAGGATAAGGACGTTCTTCGGAAATATTTTAATCACTTTGAATATATTTTTTATGGCATCATTGCTTTTAGCTACACATGTACAGCTATTTTAATATTGCCATTTATAAAGATTTATACAGCAGGGATTGAAGATGCCAATTACATAAGGCCCTGGTTAGCAATATTGTTTGTCATTGTAGGAGTAGCGAATACAATTCGGATTCCTGCCAATACGTTAGTGAATGCTGCAGGCCATTTTAGAGAGACGAAAAATCGTGCCATTATGGAAGCATTAATCAACCTTGTAGTTTCTCTTGTTTTTGTACAGTTTTTTGGCGCAGAAGGAATATTACTGGGAGGAATTTGTTCATACGGCTATCGTACTTATGATTTAATCATTTATTCTTCTAAAAAGATTTTACAAAATTCACCTAAAGATACTGTCAAAAAAATTGTGCAAAATAGTATTTTTGCACTTACTGCAGCAATACCATTTATATTTTTTATCGAGCTCCATATTACATCTGCAGGTTCATGGCTTGTAGCCGCTATATGTATTTCCTTGTGGACGATGTTTATTTTATTAGTAGGTAATTTTATTATTGAGCCTCAAACAATGCGAGATATTTTGGTGCAATTAAAGAGAACAACTACCAATAGTAAATAATTTTATCCCTGCATTGAGTAAGGTAAGTAGCATAATTGAAAGGCAAATTGATTCCTTTGAAATGGCAGGTGAGGGTGATGAAGCGAGAAGTCAAAGAAATATATTTACTACGATACGTTGCTTGCTTAGGGATTGTGTTAATGCATAGTGTTACGTTGGCATTGAACATGTATGACATAGAAGAAGGTCCACTATTCGTAATCCTGACATCTATTCAGCTGATCTTTATGTTCGGGACACCTCTTTTTATATTTATCTCAGAGTTTGTCATTGCCTATTCCTATTCAGATCGTTTGCCGAAAAAGTTTTATGTAAAACGTTATAAATATATGTTAACGCCATTTCTTTTTATTGGACTACTTGATGCCGTTCTTAAATCAATTGAATCGCCTTCTATTGAATTTGCTAAAAAACTACTACTAAATTATTTGGAAGGTGATTTCCATGGTTATTTTATCGTGATCATTTTTCAGTTTTATATCATTCATCCATTTTTTGTGAAATTTATTGCCTCAAGATACCCTGCCTATAAAGTAATAATGACTGCTTTTATCATTAATTTTGGTTACTTAGCCTTTTTTAATTTTTTGGATCCATTTAAGTATTTTCCTGATTTAGCGTATACTAGTTTACAATGGGATTTTTTTAATAAGATGCCATTTCCTGCGTGGATTGCTTATTTTGCAGTAGCTTATTACTGTGGAAAAAATTATGATAAATTTCTATCGTGGTTACAGCGTTTTCGTTTTCTGTTACTAGCAGTATTACTAATCACAGTAAGTCTTTTGCTAACCACTCAATTATCAGGTATTATTACGGAAGTTCATTCAAAGAGAATAGACGTTATCCTTTATACATTCAGTGTAGCTTTTCTGTTATTTTTCATCGCGAGTAACAGAAGAAAAATGCCGGAATTTATCATTTTTATTAGTCGTTATTCCTTCGGTATATATTTATTACATCCCCTAGTTAATAGCCTACTTAAAATTTTTTTAACGAATTTTATCGAAACATTAAGTGTATTTTCTGTCATTGCCATTTCATTTATTGTCAGTCTCAGTTGCTCCATTTGTATAACATATATAATGAGTAAATGGAAATTAGGTGCTTTTTTTATAGGGCAACTCAATACCAATGGGGACTCCTCTAATAAAAAAGATGCACAATTTCCCATCCAGAAATCCTAAATAAACGGGTATTTAAACGTGTAAATGTGGTAAGGCTTGCGTTTTACTTTGCGATTGCCAAAGCAAAGATGGTAAACTAAAAGATGTTATTTAGAGAAAGTGTGGTCTTGCATAATGAAAGTTCTATTTATTGGTGATATTGTTGGTTCAATTGGTCGAGATGCGGTGGAAAAATATTTACCTCGCTTAAAAAAGAAGTATAATCCAGATGTTGTGATTGCAAATGGGGAAAATGCTGCGGCAGGACGAGGGATTACTCGTAATATTTATAATAGCTTGCTACAAATGGGTGTAGATGTTATTACGATGGGGAATCATACATGGGACAATAAAGATATTTTTGATTTTATTGATGACGCGGATTACTTAATCCGTCCGGCAAACTTTTCAAGTGAAGCACCTGGTAAAGGTATGGTTCAGATTTCTAAAAATGGCGTGACATTATCTGTCATTAATTTACATGGTCGCGTATTTTTACCGCCACATGAGGATCCGTTTGCAATGGCAGATCAATTGATTGCAGAGGCTCGACAAATATCTCCACTTGTCTTCGTGGATTTTCATGCTGAAGCGACTAGTGAAAAAATCGCTCTTGGTTGGCATTTAGATGGAAAGGCTTCAGCGGTTGTTGGGACACATACACATGTGCAAACAGCAGATGCAAGAATCTACCCACAAGGTACGGCGTATATCACGGATGTTGGTATGACAGGGCCGTACGATGAAATTTTAGGTATGACGAAGGAAAGTGTCATCTATAAATTCCAAACAAACATGCCATCTCGTTTTGAAGTTCCGAAAAAAGGGCGAGAGGTTTTGAGTGGTTTCTTTGTAGAGATGGATGATCGAACAGGAAAAGCTATTGCCTGTGAACGCATTTATATAAATGAAGACTATCCATTTCAAGGGTAGATAAGTCGAAGAATGTTTTTTTACGTTTCTTTTACGGGGATATAGGTTTCTTTGTCAAACTAGTCTATTTCCGTTTTGCGGAGCATAAAATGTGCTACGGACAATAACTTAAGGTCCAAAAAGGGGGACATGAGTTGTTGAGCGTAAACACTATTCGCGAAACGGGGAGGAATAATTGTGGATTCATTAAAAGTATCATCACGCTCTAATCCAAATTCAGTTGCAGGTGCATTAGTCGCGGTAATCAGAGAAAAAGGGCAGGCAGAAATGCAAGCAGTTGGGGCAGGTGCACTTAACCAAGCCGTGAAAGCAGTGGCCATTGCACGCGGATTTGTAGCGCCAAGTGGCACAGATTTAATTTGCGCGCCGGCGTTTGCCGATATTTTGATTGCTGGAGAAGAACGAACAGCATTAAAGCTGCTAGTGGAAAAACGTATTCGATAAAAAAGTAATGAAGTAAAATGCTCTGTCACATAATATGGTGGCGGAGCATTTTTTCGTTTTCCTGTTTTACATATGATAGATGTCACTTGAAATAGGGGCGTGATTTTGCTTAGATTTGAAAATTACAACTTTATGAACAGGATTTTCAGTCAAAGGTCTGATTTTCGCCTAAATCGTGGAGAAACAATAGTCCAGACGGTTTCTTCGTGTTAAACTTATGAAGGAAAAATAATAGTACACATTGGATTTAAGGAGTTGTTGACATGTTACATCAGCTTTCATGGAAAGTCGGTGGGCAACAGGGTGAAGGGATTGAGAGTACAGGTGAGATTTTCTCAATGGCAATGAATCGTCTAGGTTATTTCCTATACGGTTATCGTCACTTCTCTTCTCGAATTAAAGGTGGCCATACGAATAATAAAATTACAGTTCGTCCAACAGAAGTACGTTCAATTGCGGATGATTTAGATATTTTAGTGGCATTCGATCAAGAAACAATTGATGTCAATTATAAAGAGCTTACAGAAAAGGGTATTATTTTAGCCGATGCAAAATTTGATCCTGTTAAACCAGAGGATTCAAAAGCACCATTATTTGCAGTACCGTTTACAGAAGTAGCAGCAGAGCTTGGTACTTCCTTAATGAAAAACATGGTGGCTATCGGCGCAACTGCATCATTGCTAAACCTAGAAGACGCAGTATTCCAAAATGTTGTCGATGATATTTTTGGTAAAAAGGGCGAAGAAGTCGTACAAAAAAATATGGAAGCCATTACACGTGGTCGTCAAATTATGAATGAGCTGTTAGTTGATCGTATAGGCGAATGGGAGCTTGCACCTGCAGATGGTAAACGTCGCATGTTTATGATTGGGAACGATGCGATAGCACTTGGTGCATTAGCTGCTGGGACACGCTTTATGGCAGCATACCCAATTACACCAGCGTCTGAAATTATGGAATACTTGATTAAAAAATTACCGAAATTCGGTGGAACGGTCATCCAAACGGAAGATGAGATTGCAGCAGCAACAATGGCTATTGGCGCTAACTTTGGCGGTGTACGTTCCTTTACCGCTTCTGCTGGTCCTGGTCTTTCATTAATGATGGAAGCAATTGGTCTTTCAGGTATGACAGAGCAACCTTTAGTAGTAGTTGATACACAACGTGGAGGCCCTTCAACTGGGTTACCAACTAAGCAAGAACAATCTGATTTGATGGCTATGCTTTACGGTACTCATGGAGAAATTCCTAAAGTAGTCATTGCACCTTCTACAATGGAGGAAGCTTTCTTTGATACGATCCAAGCATTTAACATTGCAGAGGAATTACAATTACCAGTAATCTTAATGACAGATCTACAATTATCTCTAGGTAAACAATCTGTTGAGCCATTTGATTATAATAAAATTGAAATTCGTCGCGGTAAAATTGTGATGGATGATCTTGAGGAAGCGGCAGATAAAGCCTACTTCAAGCGTTACGAAGATACAGAAGATGGCATTTCACCTCGTGTCTTACCAGGTACATTGCATGGTATTCATCACGTTACAGGTGTTGAACATGATGAAACAGGGAAGCCATCTGAGGCAACGGGTAATCGCCAAACTCAGATGAATAAACGCTTCCGCAAATTAGAGAGCTTGAAATTTGATAACCCAGTCTTTGTCAATGCACCACATGAGGAAGCCGAGATTTTATTAGTAGGCTTTAACTCAACAAGAGGAGCTATTGAAGAAGTGCAAGAACGACTGAATGCACAAGGAATGAAAGTGAATCATGCCCATATTCGTTTAATTCACCCATTCCCATCTGCAGAAATAGCACCTCTTGTTGCACAAGCGAAAAAGGTGATCGTTGTAGAAAATAACTATACAGGTCAATTAGCTAATATTATGAAGATGAATGTTGGTGGTCACGATAAAATCGCGACAATCACTAAATATAATGGTACACCATTCTTGCCTGGTGAATTAGAAAATCGTGTGAAGGAGTTGACTCGCTAATGGCAACATTTAAGGATTTTCGTAATACAGTGAAACCAAACTGGTGCCCAGGCTGTGGAGACTTCTCAGTACAAGCAGCTATTCAACGTGCTGCTGCAAATGTCGGCATAGAACCAAATGAACTTGCTGTCATTTCAGGAATTGGATGTTCAGGTCGAATTTCAGGGTATATCAATTCTTATGGATTCCATGGTATTCATGGTCGTGCACTTCCGATTGCACAGGGTTTGAAAATGGCTAATCGTGATTTACATGTTATCGCTTCTGGTGGTGATGGTGATGGATTTGCTATTGGTATGGGGCATACAATTCATGCCATCCGCCGTAATATTGATATAACTTATATTGTAATGGATAACCAAATTTATGGTTTAACAAAAGGTCAAACATCTCCACGTTCAGCTGCTGGATTTATTACAAAATCTACACCAGGTGGAGCGATTGAGCCATCATTGAAACCATTAGAGGTAGCGTTAACAAGTGGTGCAACATTTGTGGCGCAGGGCTTCTCTACAGATATTAAAGAATTAACAGCACTAATTGAAGCTGGTATTAACCATAAAGGTTTCTCATTTATCAATGTCTTTTCACCTTGTGTAACGTATAACAAAGTGAACACATATGATTGGTTTAAAGAAAATTTAACAAAATTAGCAGATGTTGAAGGTTATGATCACTCAGATCGTGGTATGGCAATGCGTACAGTGATGGAACACGAGGGGTTAGTAACAGGCATTATTTATCATGATACGGAAACAACGTCGTATCAAGAAAAAGTACCTGGCTACTCTGAATTACCATTAACAGATATCGATATCAAAATGAGCGAAAATGATTTTAATGATTTAGTAAAAGAATTTATGTAAAATTGATAGGATCGAAGCATTTGGAATGAAGTCATTCCAAATGCTTTTTTTATGCTTTAGTAATCGATCGCAAGTAAGTAATTGTTATGGAATCCTTATAAAATCCTTATATTTATTTTTTACACTAAGGTCATCGAAAGGATGATGCCTAATTATGAAAGATTTGATATTGAAAACAAACAATCTGAATAAAGCGTTTAAAGGACAAAACATTGTAGATAATTTATCGTTAGAAATTAAACGTAATTCAGTTTATGGCTTACTTGGACCTAACGGAGCGGGAAAATCTACAACCTTAAAGATGATAACGGGCATGCTACGACCTAATGCTGGAGATATCATTTTTAATGGACATCTATGGTCAAGAAAAGATTTGCAGGATATCGGGGTCTTAATTGAAACACCACCCTTGTATGATAATTTAACAGCTAAAGAGAATCTAAAAGTTCGAACGATAGCGTTAGGCATACCACAAAGTCGGATTGACGAAGTATTGGAGATTGTAGATTTAACGAATACGGGGAAAAAACGAGCAGGTCAGTTTTCTTTAGGGATGAAGCAACGATTAGGTATAGCAATTGCGCTGTTAAACAAACCGAAACTGTTAATTTTAGATGAGCCGACAAATGGTTTGGATCCAATCGGTATACAAGAGCTTCGTAAGCTCATTCGCTCCTTGCCAGAACAAGGTATCACTGTTATATTGTCTAGTCATATTTTGCATGAGGTAGAACAAGTTGTGGATGATATTGGCATTATTGCTGGTGGCAAGCTTGGCTATCAGGGACCAGCTCCACAAGGTCATGAATTAGAGTCACTCTTCATGCAGGTTGTTACTGCCAACAGAAAGGTAGGTCATTAGTATGTTAGCCATCATGAAAGCAGAACAATTAAAATGGAAGCGAACTTTTATTCCCAAACTACTGTGGCTTACGCCACTTATAACCTTACTTATAGGCGCTGTACTGATGGGAGGTGAATATTTTCAAACAGGAGCTTATAACTGGTGGTATACGATGCTTCTGCCAGGTGCACTGACGATTTGCTGTGCCTTAGTGATCGAAAAAGATAAGAAGTTGAAATACCATAGTATACTTGCACTACCACTTGGCCTCAAAAAGGTTTGGTTGGGAAAAATACTTTCATCAGGTGTATGGCTTTTCATTATCACTATTATGTTCTTTGGAGGAATTACAGTAGGGGGATGGCTATTTGATCATAGCTTACCAATAACAAGCAGCTTATTAAGTTCTCTAATTATTTTCGTAACGTTTTTGTGGCAAATTCCCTTATGTCTTTTTCTGGCAGCTAAATTAGGAACCTATTTGGCTATTTTGCTCAATGTAGTTGCCAATATCGTAGGGATTGTAGTATTTGCTGATGGAGAGCTATGGTATTGCTATCCTTTTGCAATAGGTGCACGTCTATTATGCTCAACTCTCGGTATATTACCAAATGGTCTACCAGTACCTGAGGGTAGTTCTTTACTCAATAACGATGTTATATTTCCTGGATTATTGATAACGATCACTTGGTTTATCATAATCACTTCACTCACGACAAAGTGGTTTCAAAAAAGGGAGGCCAAATAGCAAATGGACATGTTACGATTATTGAGAGCAGAAAGTCTTAAAACAAGACGAACTCCATTACTACTTACACATCTACTTGTCCCCATTGCTATTTCTGGATTGTTTTTAGCTTACTATTCCTATTCACCATGGGATTTTCACGGAAAAGTAACTGCCTATTTTCAAGGCCTAGCGTGTGGACTACCTATGATTATAGGATTAGTATGTGCAATGGCATCCGATCAGGAGGCGAAGGCAGGTCATTATCAAAGCATGCTAGTCTCAACAAAAATAAAAATAAAGGCATACTTGAGTAAGCTTATATTATTATTGATGTATAGCTTTGGAGCCATCTTTATGTCTGTAGCTATTTTTAGTATGGGCTTTAGAGAATTATTACATGAAGTAGATTTTGACTATTTATTTTATAGTGTTGCTGCCTGTATTTTATTCAGCAGTCATATTATTTTTTATATTTTACATTTATTTGTAAGCTTCCAATTTGGAAAAGGTGCTTCGATTGGTTTAGGCATTGTAGAAGCCCTGCTGGTCGCTTTGTTGCTTACTGGTTTAGGTGATGCTATTTGGCCCTTTTTACCGTATGGATGGAGCGGTCACTTTGTTTCTTTATGGATTTTAACTTCGGCGGGCACAAATTTAACATTGCTCGAAGGAAGTATCCAAACTAGTATAATATGGTGCTTAGCTGGAAGCATACTGGCTTTTGCATTATCTTGCCTATGGTTTTGGAGATGGGAAGGTAGAGCAGCTGAATAGTAGGAATGGATGGTTGAGGATAAATTATGGCAAATATATTAGTAGTTGATGATGAAATTGATATTTTAATGCTGGTTAAAAATGCACTACATAAAGATAATCATTTAGTAAATATTGTGTTTAATTCGACAGAGGTAGAGAAGATGGATCTAGGCTTCTTTGATCTAATCTTACTTGATGTGATGATGCCTGCTATTGATGGCTTTACGCTATGTAGGCAAATTCGCCATGCGGTAGATTGTCCGATTCTTTTTCTTACCGCTAAAACCTTAGAGGAAGATATTATGTTTGGTCTTGGCTTAGGTGCAGATGACTATTTAATCAAACCTTTTAGTATTGGCGAACTACGGGCAAGGGTAAATGCTCATATTCGACGTGAAAATAGAGAGAAACGGAATGTTCTTTATCATGGTAAAGTTCATTTTAATCTTTCTGGTAAAGAACTATTTGTTCAAAATGAGAGGATTCCGTTAACCAAAAGTGAGTATGAAATATGTGAATTTTTAGCGCGTCATCGCGGGCAAGTTTTTTCTAAAGAACAAATATACGAAACGATTTTTGGATTTGATGGCAAAAGTGACAGTACAGCGATAACAGAGCATATTAAAAATATTCGTTCAAAGCTGCATGCATTTGATATAGAAGTCATTGATACGGTTTGGGGGATTGGCTATAAGTGGAAACCGTAAAACCGAGGAAAGGAACACGTCTGCATACATTTTTTCTGAGATATTTATTTTTTCTGTGCATTGGCATCATTCTTTTAGTGGCACTATTAATAGGTCTATTTATGTTTGCCTTTTCAGCTAATATTATTTTACCTGCAAATTATGCAGAGGCACAAATCACGTTAGCAAAAGATCGAATTGCTACAAGCAGCTCGGTAACGGATGCGATGATCCCTGACCTTGTAGAATATGCAGTGGTTTCAAACCAGGGAGAGTTTATTTCAGGCAATTTAACTAAAGAAGAGGCTTCCTATGCATGGCAGTTAAAACAAAAAGGAGAAAAGCAGGGAAGTTCTCGATTTTATGCATTTATTGAGCGCGAACAGGAAGTATGTATTTTACGCTATAGTTTAGTACCTGAGTATCGCTCTGCTATCATAAGAAATTATTTACCTAATCCGCAATTAACAGTTTTATTAGTTTTTATTATTGGAGTTGTTGTACAAGCAGCGGTACTTGCTGTTCATTTTGGCAGAAGACTAAAACAAAAAATGATGGGCTTACAAGAAGCTATTGAAAAAATACAACATCAAAATTTGGCATTTCATTTACAACCGTCTGGAATCCAAGAAATTGATGATATTGCTCTTTCTTTTGAACAAATGAAGGAAGCATTAAATACTTCTTTGACACAGCAATGGCGGGCAGAAAGATTGCGCAGAGAACAAATATCAGCACTGGCACATGACCTGAAAACACCATTGACGATTATTCGGGGAAATGCCGAACTTTTATTGGACACCGCCCAAGATGAAATGCAAAAAGAATTTAACCATTATATATTAAAAAATACGGTTGAAATTGAAAAGTTCACAAAGCAATTAATGGATCTTTCGAATGTGGAGCAAGGTATTGTCACCTCAAAATCAAATGTCGCCATGCATTCTTTTATTCAACAGGTCGAACAACAAATGAAAGCTCTTGCTTTAGAAAAAAATCTTGAAGTTAGTGTAGAAATGGTCAGGCTACCTACTTCCATTATGATAGAGGAAGAGCTTTTTTATCGGGCTCTATTAAATGTGATTGTCAATGCAGTTGAGCACACACCAAATAACGGCAAAGTCACTTTATCTGTTGAAGGAAAGGGGGATGTTATTCATTTTACTGTGAAAGATAGTGGTACTGGTTTTTCAGCAAAAGATTTAAAAGAGGCTACCAAACAATTTTATCGTGGAGACCCAAGTAGAAATACAACAGATCATCATGGTATGGGCCTTTATATTGCAGAGTCAGTTATTAAAAAGCATGATGGGGTAATAACACTCGCTAATGATTCGATAACGGGTGGAGGAAAAGTGACAGTCACTATTCCTGTTATGAGGATGGAGTAACAGTTTATTTTTTCCAATTTACTGCGGGTAGAAATCAAAGTCATTGCTCTAATGAAGTCCTTCATGTTACCCTAGTAATAAATTTAGTCCTTTTTATTGGAAGTAAGGTTTTACAACTAACTATCCTTATAAAGGGCTTTTTTTATAGAAAAAAGTTTTAAGGGTACTTAAATGGAGGAGTTTTTTTTATGGCAGAAAGAGGTAGACCAAAAGGCGCAAGTGGAGAAGAAAGTCGCGCATTATTACTTGAAATTGCAGCGAAAGAGTTTGCGCAGCATGGATATCATGAAACGAAGGTGAGTACGATAGTAAAAAGTGCATCATTAAGTCAGCCTACTTTTTACCTGTATTTTAAAAATAAAGAGTCCATTTTTGAAGAATTAGAGAATCTTTTTCGTTTACGAATGATGGATTTAGCCAAAAAAAGCCGCTTACAGCCTGCATTAGAGCAAGCAACAGTAAAATCACGTATTATCCATAATGTTAAGGAATTATTAGCGTTTTTTGCTAAAAACCCAAATTTAACAAGAATTGGATTATATTTATCGACAAAGGCTGATGAAATAAAGGCACAAATCGTCAAGCAAATTAAAGAGAATCTGGATTATGAAGTAGATGCTGGCTATTTTCGGAAAGATTTAGATACACATATAGTTGCAGAGAGCTTAATAGGTATTATTGAGCGATTAACATTTGTTCAATTACTGCCAAAGCAAAAAAAGCCAGAAGAGATAGCCACTGATATTGTGAATTTATTAATAGATGGTATGTTGGATAGGGGAAGTCATGACTAATAATCAACCACTTCATAATTTTAAAAAAAGAAAATACTGATTTTTTCTTTTTTTAAAGTTGAATATTACTTTTGAGTAATATAATATTAGGAATATGTAGTGATTACCATTAGTATTTCAAATGGTTCACTCAATTAAAGAAGAAAAGAGGAGGTGAATGGAATGATGTATCCACCAATGCCATATGTAGGAGATAAAGGTGGCCGTATTACTGTTAAGTAATTATTACTTAAGGGTCTGGCTTATTTAGTCAGACCTTTATCTTTTAAATGAAGAGACTGTTTAATATGCTTGAACAGAGTAAGTTAGAAAATGTAACTTTCTACTACAGAAAAGAAGGTATAAAGCAATTGATTGGTCAATTAGCAACTGTAGATGGATTAGTGAAATTTCAGGGGACAAGGGGTGTTTTTGGAAAGATTTAGTTACACATATGGGTTTCAGAGTGTTTTAGTGAATTGATTGAATGATTAGCATTCATTCAATTGTTGCCAAAGTAAAAAGCCAAGAGATAGATAATTGTAACTTTAGTAATAGAAAGGATATTTACTAGAGAAAATAGAGGAAATAACTATATAAAAGAAAATGATTTTTCTTTTATATAGTTGAATATTACTTTTGAGTAATATAAAATTGCTTATTGTTATTTTATATCAAGATGTAGAAAGAAGGATCTATGAGTACCAAAATAACATCTCTGTTAACGTTCATCCAGATTTTTTAGGATCAAATCAAACCTTCTAAACTACTGTAAAAATCGATGGGGCTTTAAATAGACTTAGTGAATGAGTGACACCATTAAGAAGAAGGAAGATTGTACATGGGAGTGATGTTTAATGTTTAATATGTAAAATTAATCCAAAATAGAGTCGCATTTTGCTTTTATAGCAATTTAAAATTTTTAAATAATATAATTATCGTATATGTTTGTTATTCGTATATGCATTAGAACATGATTGATGTAAGAGAGTGCTCCTATTCTTTTTCAATCACATATTGGTAGAAGTAAAATGTATAGAAAGAGGAGAATGCTATGAGAAAATGGCAGCAGGCAGTATCGGTATTTGTCATCTATTTGTTAATGGCACAGATTGTAGTTGGTAGTTTCCCAGTGTATGCTGAAACGAATGATCATGAACAGCCCATACTAACTGTCACACTCACAACAGATGGAGAGCCTTATATAGATGGTGACATTGCTTCAAGTCCTGTTACTATTCAAGCGACAACAACTACAGTTGATAGTGCTAGTCTACAGATAGAGACTTCTAACGACAAAGGAAATACATGGACAGTATTCAATACTTTAACGCCACTTGTTTTAACAGATGCAGGGGACTATCATATTTGGTTTAGAATCATTGGGCAATCCGCCATTAGTAAGCATGTAATTCGCATCGCAGAACAAAAGCCATCGTTATTGTCAGCAGGTAACTCTATTATTTATGTGGACGCAACTGCTACTGTTGGGAATAATGATGGTACAAGTTGGGACAATGCATTTCAAGATTTACAATCCGCTTTACATAGCGCACTAAGTGGACAGCAAATCTGGATTGCCCAAGGAACATACACACCAACTAGAAAAATGGATGTAAATGATTCACGCAGCGTAGCATTCCGAATGAGAAATGGTGTGGAAATTTATGGCGGTTTTAAAGGTGATGAAGAGACATTAGCGCAGCGAGATTTTAACACATACAAAACTATACTAAGTGGAGCACTTCCTAGTGGAGAAAATGCCTATCATGTATTTTATCATCGATATGACCCTGATGTAAGTGTATTAAATGAAACAGCCATTCTCGATGGTGTCACCATTACGGGAGGTTTTGCTAATAAGGGGACGCATATGTATGGTGGTGGGATGTACAATAGCGATGGCAATAACCCACTCTTAAGAAATGTCCTATTTACCGGGAATAAGGCACAGGGAGATGGTGGAGGCTATGGAGGTGCTATGTATAATACTAGAGGAAGTAACCCGATTTTAACAAATGTTCTATTTAATGGAAATGAAGCGTACCTAGGTGGCGCTATCTACAATGCTAGTAGTAGTCCAAGATTAAGTGGTGTCAAATTTGATGGAAATAAAGCGACTGGCTATGGAGGCGCTATCTATAATGGTGGTAGCAGTAGTCCGACTTTAACAAATATAACATTTACTAGCAATGAAGCAGTATACGGAGGTGGTATATACAACGGTAACGTGAGTAATCCCATCTTAACGGAAGTTGAATTTAATAGAAATAAGGCAACTCAACATGGTGGTGGCATGTACAATTATGCCAATAATCCAACTTTAACAAACGTAACCTTTAATGAAAATGAAGCTACTTTTTATGGAGGTGCTCTATACAATGATGCTAGCAGTCCCAACTTAATGGAGGTAACATTTAGCGAGAATAAGGCGGAGTATGGAGGAGGGATGTTTAATACTGGTAGCAATAGTAGTCCACTATTGAAAAATGTGCTATTCAATAAAAATCAGGCAAGTCAGTTAGGAGGAGGGATGTTTAATACGAACTATAGTATCCCAAGCTTAACTGATGTAACGTTTGATCAAAACAATGCAATCAATGGGGGCGGCATGCACAATACCAATAGTAGCCCGATGATGACAACTGTAACATTTCGTGAAAATAAGGCCGGTTATGGTGGAGGGGCTATGTCTAATGATGGTGTCAGTAATCCAATTTTAACGAATATGCTATTCATTGGAAATGAAGCGTATATTGGGGGCGGTATGTTCAATGATGGCAGTAGCAGCCCCAATTTAAGAAATACGTTATTTACTGGCAACAAGGCAGATTTTGATGGTGCTACTATAAGTACTGACTCTCCAACTAGTAATATCATCTTAACGAATGTGACCATCAGTGGCGATGTTCCGAAATATGGAGTGGGTGCTATTTCTGGAGGTGGCTCAGCTAGTAAAATTCAAAATAGTATTATTATCGGAAATAACAAGAAAATTGCCTTTTATAATTATAAAGGTAAAGTTGAAAATAGCTTGCTCGATGTGGAAGTAGGAAAGAACATAAGAGGGAAACTATTTGATACGACTGGGACGGCTGTTGATACGCCCACTTATCTGCCAACAGATGTGTTTATGGATTCAAGCAAGAAAGATTATCGCTTAAAAGCAGATTCTCCAGTAATAGATCAAGGGAATGCTAGTTATCCTGAATTAGCAGATATAACAACAGACCTTGCTGGGAAAAAACGTGTGCAAGGAGCGGCGATTGATTTAGGCGCGTATGAAGTGCCAAATTATTATAACATTATCTACGATGCAAATGGAGCAACGGGAGGCAGTGTGCCACAAGATGATCAGAAATATGAAGAAAATGCCCTTGTGACAGTGAAGGTTAATAGCGATAATCTTGTGAAAACAGGCTATACCTTTAAAGGCTGGAATACACAAGCAGATGGTAAAGGCACAGCATATGCAGTGGATGATACCTTCCCAATGGGTACAGATAATATTATATTGTATGCGGAGTGGGTAGCTAACCAAACATATACAGTCAAATATGATGCAAATGGCGCAACAAGTGGTATAGTGCCACAGGATAGTCCATTATATGAGGAAAATGAAAAAGTGATGGTACAAGGAAATAGTGGAAATCTAGTAAGAACAGGCTACACATTCAAAGGCTGGAATACACAAGCAGATGGTAAGGGAATATCCTATGCCGAAAATGCAACCTTTCAAATGGGAAAAGCCGATGTCATCTTGTATGCCCAGTGGACAGCGAACCCAACTTATACAGTCATATATAATGCAAATGGTGCAACAAGTGGGACAGTGCCAAAGGATAGTACATTATATGAAGAAAATGAAACAGTAATGGTACAAGGAAATAGTGGAAATCTAGTAAGAACAGGCTATACTTTTGCGGGCTGGAATACAGCACAGGATGGTAAGGGTATAGCCTATATAGCAAATACGCCTTTAATAATAGGTGAGGCAGATATAATTTTGTATGCTCAATGGATAGCGAATTCTTCAACACCTGGTGGAGGTAATGCCAATGGTCCTTCAATGCCGCATGGAGGTAGTGCTTCTCATCCATCAACGTCTATTCAAATATCCTTCGAGACAAATGGTGGCCTATCTTTAGAGGACATGGAGATTACCTATAATACAAGAGTCAGTGATTTACCTGTACCAACAAAGGAAGGTTTTCGTTTTGACGGTTGGTATATAGATAAAGCGCTAACGATACAATGGGCTGAAGATACGCTTATGAGGGAGAATTTAACGCTCTATGCAAAATGGATAATATTGCCAACAAAAGAACCGAAAGAACCACAGCAATCCCCACAGTCAAAGCCTTCCGTGGTGACTTTCGAAGATATCGAAAACCATTGGGCACAGGATATGATTGAGGCATTAGCAACGCAGGGCATTATTAAAGGATATGAAGATGGTACTTTCCGACCGAATGAATCAATTAGCCGCCAGCATGTTGCCTCATTATTCACACGTGCTTTTGAATTCGAGGTGATTCGCCCAACAGCAGCCTTTTCGGATGTAGCACCAAACCATATGTACTATGATGCGATTATGACCTTACAGCAGGCAGGCATTATTGATGGAGCGGATGGAGCATTTCGTCCAACAGACAATATTACACGGGCACAATTAGCTAAAATTTTAGCAAATACACTACAACTGAAATCAGAAGGTAAGAGTTCTTTTAAGGATGTAGATAGCAATCATTGGAGTGTTGGCTATATTGCGGCATTAGAGCGAGCAGAGATTACATTAGGGGATAATGGCAAGTTCCACCCTGAAGCTTCTGTGACAAGAGCCCAATTGGCGGTTTTTATATACCGAGCAATGCAGCAATAAAAATGATTTTTTAGGCGTGAGGCTATCTAACAGCTTCGCGCCATTATACTATGAAAGAGTAATATTTTTGTTGAATATTACTTTTGAGTAATATAAAGTAGTGAATAGATAGTGAGGGTAATTCTGATGAATCACTAAATAAAGAAGAAGGAGGGATTCGATGCAACAACCGTTAAAAAAGTGGAAGCTATTGTTAGTCACTAGTGTTGTTATTATTTTATGTAGTTTGGGCTTGTTACCAAATGCAACAAAGGCAGCAGAAATTACAGTTAATGGAGAGGTTCTATCCTATATCCAATACCTAGAAGGAGATTCTGCAGGGATTCTCCATATATATAGTGGAGATTATTTAACAAAAAATTTTACCGATAGAGATAGTTTACCGACAGATGCGAAATGGATAACATTTTTTCCAATTACTCTGCCATTAGATAATGGTATAGAATACATGTTTAGTCGTGATGGAAAATCTGTAGAAAAGCAGTATGTTCACAATTGGACTGATATTCCTTCTGATGTTAAGTGGATAACAGTAAGTAATTTTGATGGTGATATTGGGAGTGGGAAAAACCCAATAACGAATCAAAAATACCGCTATAGTGTAGATGGTGTAAATATTGTGGAAAGTGCTACCGTTCCTGCTAATGCTTTATGGGCTAATTTAAGCTACTATGAAACCATTTCTAATGGAACACATAAACGTTTAAGGTATGAAAAAGTGAATTACACATTAAAATTAAATCCAACACCACCAGTGATCAATTTAACAAAGTCCCCTACAGGATGGACAAATGGTGATGTTACAGTTACGGCAAATATTAGTAGTGAAAGTGATTTGAAGATTCAAAAGTGGGATTATGGCATTCAAAATGAATCATATTTTAATACAGCTGGAAACTCATTAGTAGATTCTTTTGTTAGTATAGATCAAAATCGAACGATTACGTGGTATGCAAGGGATATTTTATTAAATTCAACTGTTCAAACGATTACTATTGATAATATCGATAAAGATGCACCAATCATTACAAGTGGCAATATGACCATAATTACCAATCAGAAATTAGAAGTTCCAATTACCATTACTGATAGTAAAAGTGGAGTGAAAACGAAGAAATGGGCATTTGGAAATCAAAATGAATCTTATTTTTTGACGGGAGGAAATCCGTTCACTGAGAATAAAATTGTTGTGGATAATTTTGGGACATATACATTGTTTGCGGAAGATCATGCAGGAAATAAGTCAATCTCCACCGTGCATTTATATTCAGCGGATTTAGAGGGCTTACATTTAAATGAAGGAACGCTTTCTCCACAATTTTCTAAAAAAATACTTTCTTATGATGTCAATGTAATGAACACAGTTTCAACCGTTACAGTGATACCAAATGCTATAGATTCAACTGCAACAGTTAAGGTTAATGGGAATCTAGTCAGTAGTGGTGCAACATCAGCTACAATTCCCCTTAATGTTGGAAGTAATACAATATTAATAGAAGTAACAGCTTTAAATAGCACAAAAAAGACATACCAAGTGAAAGTAACGCGGGCGCTATCAAGTAATGCTAATCTAATTAGTCTTACTTTAAGCTCAGGAATACTATCTCCTGAAATTAGCTCAGGAGATAGCAATTATACAGCAAGCGTAGAGAATGCCATTACTAGTTTAACAATAACACCAACAACAGCAGATGCTACAGCTAAAATAAAGGTGGACGGGCATGCGGTGAGTAGTGGCATAGCATCAAATCCGATTCCGCTGAATGTAGGACAGAATACGGTAACAATCGAAGTAACAGCAGAAGATAACACAACGCAGAGGACCTATACAATTACGATAACGAGATTCCCATCGAATAATGCTAACCTGAGTGATCTCACTCTAAGCACGGGGTCATTCCTTCCTGTATTTAATGGGGGAGATTTCACCTATACAGCAAGCGTAGAGAATGCTATTACTAGTTTAACAGTAACACCAACAGCAGCAGATGCCACAGCTAAAATAAAGGTGGACGGGCATGCGGTGAGTAGTGGCACAGCATCAGATCCGATTCCGCTGAATGTAGGACAGAATACGGTAACAATCGAAGTAACAGCAGAAGATAACACAACGCAGACCTATACAGTAACGGTAACGAGATTCCCATCGAGTAACGCAAATTTAAAAAGTCTAACGTTGAATTATGGAAATTTGAAGCCGTCATTTGATTCTCAAATTGAAAAATATTCAGTTAATGTTGATGTAAATGTGAATAGTATAGATTTAACACCAATACTGGATGACCATGATGCAACGCTGATGATTAATGGAATACCAAGCAGCAGTGGAAAGAAAATGACAGTGTCACTAAACTTCGGGGCAAATACTATTTTACTAGAAATAACAGCACCAGACGGGGTTACGAAAAAGAAATACAAAGTTGAAATATATCGTGAACAGCTACCAGCACCCGTAGATTCACCACAAATTCCAGGAAACTCAGCGCCTGTAGAGCCAGCAGCACCAGCACCAATAGAGCTTCCTCAGCTGGTACCGACTGATCCTAAGCAACCGCAAGAGCCCATTACAGATATTATCTTTTCAGACGTGCCCGTGCATCATTGGACTTACACAATGATTGGTGATTTTGCTAAACGTGGATATATTACAGGGTATGTGGATGGTACTTTTAAACCAAATGATCCGATTTCTCGTCAGCATGTTGCGTTAATATTTTCCCGTATTTTTAAACTAAATCCCATACAGGAAGCACAAACATTTAAGGATATTCCACTAAATCATCGGTATTATGAAACCATCAAGTTGGTGCAACAAGCTGGTCTGTATCAAGGTATTAACGGATACTTTAAGCCAAATGAAAATATGACACGTGCTCAAATAGCGAAAGTATTAGCTATAGCATTAAACTTATCACCAACGAGCACACATACATTTAAAGATATTCCATCAACACATTGGGCACATGACTATATTATCGCTCTGGCGGCAAATGATATTGCGTTAGGGGATAACGGTTACTTTAAACCAGAATCTTCAGTAACACGTGCCCAATTTGTAGCATTTTTATACAGAGCCTTACAACAATAATAAAATCCAACATGGTTCATATTTGTATAATTTTGTTAATCAACATGTGTGATTATGGGATAAAGGTGATGTTATGAGAAGAACATGGCAACAAGTGGTTTCGTTATTTGTCATCAGGTTGTTACTTATACAACCTGTGTGTGGTAATGTGACCGTATTTGCAAATATAAATGAGACACTTCATTTTACAATTACAACAGAATCCATCATCAGGTGACAATAAATACAAATGGTGGTACAATACTTCCGCCATTAGAGGTTGCTTATAATACAAAAATAAGTGATTTACCTTTGCCTACCAAAGATGGTTTTCGCTTTGGAGGCTGGTATGAGGATGCAGCATTTAAAATTAAGTGGGATGAAGATACAGTTATTCGAGAGAATTTAGTAATATATGCAAAGTGGATACCTTTGCCAGTGTACGAATCAGACACACCGCAGCACTGGTAAGGTTCGATGATATGGATAGCCATTGGGCAAAAGAGATAGTCGAGGAACTAGCGACACTAGAGATTATCCAAGGTTATGAACATGGGACTTTCCGTCCGAATGAACCAATTAGTCGAATGCATGTAGCAGTATTATTTGCTTGCACCTTCGAGTTTGAATCAATTCGCTCAGCAAAAGTCTTTTCTGATATAGCACCAAAACCTATCTACTATGAAGAGATCAACACGCTACAGCAAGGGGGAATTATTGATGGGTGGGGTGACACATTCCGACCATTAGAAGCTATTACATGTGCACAAGTAGCAAAAATTTTAGCAAAAACATTACAACTAACTTCTGAGGGTACAAGTTCATTTAGTGATGTTTCTAGTAATCATTGGAGCATGGATTATATTGCAGCACTAGAACAGGTTGAGATTGCATTGGGGAGTAATGGTGAATTTTATCCCAAAACGCCAGTAACACGTGCCGAGCTAGCGACCTTTTTATTCAGGGCACTCCAATTTTAACTATCTTTTGTGTAATCTAACAGCTTCACATCGTTATGAACACTGTAAAGTCGAATATTACTTTAAGTAATATAGATTAGCGATGAATAGATATTTTTATAATCACATTTGAAAGCTCATTAATTTAAAGAAGAAAAGTAATGGATATTACGTATAGCAACAAAGGGTAAAAATATTTTCTATTTGTAAATAGTCCAATAGATAGAAGAAATTATAAGTTAAATTAGTCTATTATTAGAAGTAGAAAAAACTGATTTTTCTATTTTTCTAGTTGTATATTACTTTAAAGTAATATAGAATCAAAAATAAGCAGTGATTATCATTAGCTTATCTGATGGTTGTTCACTCAATAGAGAAAAGAAAGTGAGGTGAAAAGTAATGATGTTTCCTCCAATGGGTTTCCCAAAAGGCGATACAAAGCCATTCGGTAAATAATTATTACCTCAAGGTCTGACTTTTTAGTCAGACCTCATCTTTTGAAATTTAATCAGGGAAGGCTGTTTACCATGCTTGAACCAATATATGAATTAGAAAATGTAACTTTCTACTATAAAAAAGGTAAATTTAAAGCAAATAATGGCATTTCATTGACTATATATAAAGGTGAAATAATTGGATTATTAGGCCCGAATGGTGCAGGAAAAACGACATTGATAAAGCAAATGATAGGACAGCTAGCACCAACAGAGGGATCCGTGAAATTTCATCAACAAGAAGTATCTAAGAATCCGAAGTATGTATTGAAACAGACTGCTTATTATTCACAGGAGACTTTTGCTTTATCATTTTTAAAAACATGGGAAGCCATTTATTTTACGGGTAGATTAAAGGGGCTTTCCAAAAAAGAGTCGAAGCAACAGACAGATAATATTTTGCTGAGGTTAGACATGGAAGCTTATCGAGATAAGCTACTGTCAAAGCTTTCGGGTGGTCAAAGAAGACTCATTAGTTTAGGAGCAACTTTGATTGGTCAGGCATCTGTTATGATTTTGGATGAGCCTACAAATGAGCTGGATCCATTAAAACGGAAATTAGTATGGGACATCATTCGTGAGCTTAACCAAAAGGGTACAACAATTATTTTAGTCACTCACAATATTTTGGAAGCTGAAAAAGTTGTTCATCGTGTAGCTGTTATAGATAACGGAAAGCTTTTAGCCATTGACCATGTCGAAAAGCTAAAGAGAAGAGTAGACCAAAGAATGCGTTTAGAAATTTATGCGCAGGAGGCCTCTATTCACAATATCAAAGACAGACTGAAAGATTTTGGACAAGCAGAATTAGTAGAGGATACAAAACTCACGATGTTAATCGAGAAAAATATGGTTCGTACTATTGTTGAAATAATACAGGATGAGACATTGAACATTAACCAATACTCTCTGTTTCCACCAAGTCTAGAAGATGTCTATTCACTACTTCAAGAACAGCAAAGGAGTGAATAGTTAATGAATGCCTTTAGTCAATTCTTTGTTGAATTACTTATTTTATTTCGTATACAAATAGCTATTGTAAGGCATCAATTATTATGGATTATTGCAATGTCTTCCATTTTCCCAATAGTTACTTTAGTTTTTCTAGAATTTTTACTGGGTGAATCTAGCTCTGAACAATTGGCACGATTAATTATCGGTAATATGATTTTTAGTATTCTATTAATGGGGATGAATATTCTAGGGCAGGATATCTCGTATCAAAAATTTGGGGGCTATTTTACATATTACTCATCCCTTCCCATTCGAAAGGTTAATTTTATTTTATCTTTGTTGTTTTATGGTATTTTAACTTCCTTACCTTCGTTTATTATTGTATTTACGTTTGGTCAGCAAATTTATGGGGTGAATCTTCATTTTGAGTGGCTTATACTACCAGTTGCTTTATTGGCGATTTTTAGTGTAGTAGGCATTGGTGTATTAATGGGTTTTTTATCTCCAAATCCTCAATTTACAAATATTGTAGCGCAATTTTTGTTGATGTTTGTTACTTTCTTAACACCAGTTATGATTGAACTGAAAGACCTTCCCATCGTTCTGCAGTGGATTTCCTACGTGTTACCTACAACATATGTAGCGAATGTATTACACGGTATGTTAACTGTTGGATGGACCAATTCTACATTCATAGATGTTCTTATCTTACTTATTTTTTCCTGTTTTTCTTATCTATTGATCAGTAAAAAAATACATTGGCGTGTTCAATAAATTATTTGAATAGGGAGTTAAATTTATAATGAAAACTTTTGAAACTAAGATAGATCAGTATGCTGAATTGGTCATAAAAATAGGTATTAATATTCAACAAGGACAGACTTTAGTGATTTCTGCCTCGATAGCTGCTGCTGATTTTGTTCGGAGGGTTTGCCGACATGCCTATCTCAATGGTGCACATTATGTTTATATAAAGTGGATTGATGAAGAGCTTGCTCGAATTGAATTTGAATATATGACAGAGCAAGGCTTAGCCTATACACCAGATTGGCTTGTGAAGGGGTATGAAGAAATGGCGAGTAGTGGTGCCGCTTTTCTTTATATTATTTCACCCCACCTGCAAAATATGGAGGGAATAGACCCTGTTAAGGTAGAAAAAGCAGAGTATGCTTCTGCACTTGCTTTTCGTTCTTTTACCGAAAAATTGATTAAAATGCAAGTTAGTTGGACTGTTATTGTTTATCCGACGGAGCAATGGGCAGCATCTATTTTCCCTGACTTAGAGCCCAAAAATGCTCTTGAGGAATTATGGGAAAAGTTTTTTGAAATACTAAGATTAAATGAAGAGAGCCCACTACAAGCTTGGGAAAAGCATGTTGAAACATTAAATAAAAGGGCCACGTTATTGAATGAAAAGCATTTCCGTTATTTACATTTCATTAGCGAAGACACAAATCTAAAAATAGAGCTACCACAAAATCATCGTTGGGTTAATGGCTTGGAAACGAATGACAAGGGAAGCTCATTTATTTGTAATATGCCGACTGAAGAAATTTATACGACACCACTCAAAAAAGGAGTAAATGGAATAGTCAAAAATACAAAGCCGTTAGTTTATGAAGGGCAGATCATTGATCAATTTACACTTACATTTAAAGATGGTGAAATTATTGATTTCTTTGCAGAAAAAGGGATGGATGCATTCCAAAGTATTCTTCAAAAAGACGAGGGTGCTAGATATATAGGTGAGGTTGCATTGGTTCCTCATGATTCTGCAATCTTTGCGAGCAATCTACTATTTTATCATAATTTATTTGATGAAAATGCATCCAGTCATTTAGCCATTGGGCAAGCCTATACTTCAGGCTTGAAAGAAGATGGTGCAAACCTAGAAAACATAAATAATAGTATGATCCATATTGATTTTATGATAGGCTCACAAAACTTACAGGTGAATGGAATACGAGAGGACGGTACTGCCGAAGAGATTTTAGTGAATGGTGAGTGGGTAATTAAATAAGGGGGAAGATGAATGGAAATAGTGCAGTGTAAGACTGATAATGATTATGAAAAATTCGCTCTTTTCTTTTTGCAAAATAGAAATATATTTGACGATATGTATCCGATTTTAGATACACTTGGTAGTTTATATGTCATGATAGAGGAAACAAATCTGCTTCTCTTTCAAAATACACAGCAGGAAGTATTTGCTGCAGCAAGCTATACATTGGGTGTAAGAGAAGATCAATTTAAAAATAAACATATCGTTTTTATTGATTGCGCACTTTTAAAGAAAGAATATCAAAATAGTCGATCCTTTGTTAAGGGTTTTCTACAAATGCTAAAACATATTTTAGAAGAACACCCAGAAGTGAAGGAAGTCCAATTTTATGCTTATCGCCATCATGGCTATATTCACCGTCTTTATAAAAAGTTTGCCACTATTATAGATGAAAAAGAAGGATATTTTGGAATGCAAGATGTCTTCTCTGTGGAATTTCACAAATTGACTACTTTTTTAGAGGAATTTAATAAAAAACAAACCATTTAAACGGAATGGATAAAGGGCTATTTCAGGCAATGTTTCTATAAAAAATGCTACAATAAAAGAAAAAAAGAGGCGATGTACGTGAATAACGTCATTGATTTTATTGCAAAAAAAAAGGAACGTGAAGACCGAAAGCGTGCTCAGGATTTAGAACGTTATGTAGCCACACAATGTAATTTTCAACACCCTGAAAATATTGACGCTCTTGTAGAGGACAAATTGATTGAGGTTAAAGATCATACGTTATTTCTTGGCTTTCTATCCATTTTAAAGGATGAGCAAATAGAACCGTTAGATATTTTTCAAGATGTCTTTTCATTAGAGCCCTATCGTTTTGAAATGTCCTACAATATGAGATGGTGGTCAGTTGTGCAATTGGCATTTACATTTTTAACAATTCTCAAGGAAAATGAGCCTCATACATATGCTGATTTTTTAGGTCTCTCCAAATAATCTAAGTATGTGTACGTCTGTAAAGCAAACGTACACATACTTAGATTTTTCTTATCTTCCCCCGCTAGCTTTAGAAGCCTACTTCATTTATTCATTAAATTCATAGATATTTATAATTCCTCAATAATTTTTACTAAATATTCTTAACACCTCCATACTTGCTTAATGTTTGTTTTATAACATAACGTTTGTAAGCAAATAAAAATAAAGCAAAACAAATGGAGGGTCCAACACATGGCAATTCAAAAACTGTGGAAAAAAGGTCTAATTGGTGCATTAGCTATTTCCATGTTGGCAGCTTGTTCTGACAGTTCATCTAGTGCAAATGAGGTAAACAAGGATTTATCGCTTGAGGACATTACAGAAAAAGCAAAGGAAGAGGGCACTGTTAATTCTGTCGGTATGCCAGATACATGGGCGAACTGGGTAGAAACCTGGGAGGAACTCGGGACCGAATATAGCATCAAACACAAGGATACGGACATGTCGAGTGCAGAGGAGTTAGCGAAGTTTGAAGCAGAGAAGGATGATGCTACGGCAGATATTGGAGATGTCGGGATTGCTTTTGGACCAATCGCTAAGGACAAGGGCTTAACATTACCATACAAAACGTCTTATTGGGATGAAATACCTGATTGGGCTAAAGATGATGAAGGACATTGGATTGTTGGCTATACAGGAACCATTTCTTTTTTGACAGATAAAAATAATGTGAAGAATGCTCCAACATCATGGGAAGACCTGAAAAATGGAGATTACACAGTAAGTATTGGGGATGCATTAACAGCTAACCAAGCACAGTTTGCCATCTTAGCAGCGGCTATGGCATTTGGTGGAGATGAGTCCAACATCCAGCCAGGTATAGATTTCTTTGCTGAATTAGCGAAGCAAGGACGTCTACAGGGAGATCCATCAGTAGCAAACCTAGAAAAAGGTGAAATAGATGTTGCGATCTTATGGGACTTTAATGCATTAGGTTATCGTCATCAAATTGATGAGGACCGCTTTGATGTAGTGATACCTAGGGAGGGATCTGTCACTTCTGGTTATGCAACGGTAATTAATAAATATGCCAAAAACCCACATGCTGCCATGCTAGCACGTGAATATATTTTATCTGATGCAGGTCAAGAAAATTTAGCAAAAGGCTATGCGCGTCCAATTCGGGACGGAGTGAAATTACCACAGGATGTAAAAGATTTACTATTACCTGCTGATATGTATACGAATGCACAACCTGTTAAAGACCAAAAGAAATGGGAAGATACAACAAAGCAAATCCCTCAACTCTATCAAGAGCAGGTGTTAATCCATGCAAAATAACAAAGTGGTTCTCATTGTTATCGATGCCTTGCGCTTTGACACAGCCTGCACACATATGGGGTTCTTGCACCATTTAGTCGAGCGTCAGGTAGCTGCTCGCTATAAGGTTTGCTCAGAGGTGCCTTCTTTATCAAGACCATTGTATGAGACGATTTTAACAGGTACACCCCCTATTGTACATGGCGTTACCAGCAATATGACAGTGCGTTTATCGAAAGGGCAAAGTATCTTTCATATCGCAAAGGAGCATGGTTTAACTACAGCAGCCTCCGCCTATTATTGGGTGAGTGAGCTTTATAATAGAGCGCCATTTAATCATATGGAGGACAGGCTACAACTCGATACACATTTACCAATTGACAATGGTATGTTCTATTTTGAGGATCATTATCCAGATAGTCATGTATTTGCCGATGCAGCATGGTTAATGGCTCAAAAGCAGCCTGATTTCCTGTATATTCATCCCATGAATGTTGATGATGATGGTCACAAATTTACGGCAGATTCTGCTCAATATCGCAATCGAGTTTTAGCGATGGATGCTTTACTATCCTTGTTTATTCCAAAGTGTATGGCGCTGGGCTATGAGGTTATCGTTACGGCTGATCATGGCATGACAAGAGATGGTAATCATGGCGGTACCACACATGAGGATCGTCATGTCCCGCTATTTGTCATTTCAGATGCTGTAAAGGCTGGCATAAAAGAAGGCATTATTTCTCAATTACAAGTTGCACCACTGTGCTGTCATTTATTAAATATCAAGCCTGCTGAAGATATGGTACCACTCCTGTTAGAAGGTGTGTTTACAGCAAAAGAGGTTTAAATAATAGTAGTCGCTCTTATTATAAGGAGCGGCTATTATCCCCATGAGCCGCAAGTCATTTATAGAAAGAAGTGAGTGTGTTGATATCGAAGCGGCAATCCATTGCTTGGCTTTCGCCTTTTCTTGTATTACTATTACTGTTTTTCTTAGTACCGCTCCTATATATGCTCATTACAAGCTTTCAAAATAGTGAGGGCTTTACTCTGAAGCAGTATGAATCAATTTTTACGAACGACTACATTCTTCAAGGTTTTAAAAATAGTATTACTTTATCTGTTATCTCAGCTATGATTGCGTTACTTATCACCTTGTTTGCAGTTTATGCCATGATGCAGTTTTCAGAGCCAGTACGGGAGAAGATTTTAATACTTACGAACTTAACCTCCAATTTTTCAGGTATTCCGCTAGCATTTGCTTTTATCGTTTTACTTGGCAATAGTGGTTTATTTACATTGTTATTTGACAAATGGGATATTGAGGCGTTGACATCCTTTTCATTATACAGTTGGAGCGGTTTGTTACTTATTTACATTTACTTTCAGCTGCCATTATCACTAATGCTGCTATATCCCATTTATGATGGAATTCAGCAACAGTGGAAGGAGGCGGCAGCTCTTCTTGGTGCATCTAGCTGGCAGTTTTGGATGAAAATTGGTCTCCCTGTTATGCTCCCAGGAATTGTGGGAACCTTTAGTGTATTGTTCGCCAATGCTATGGGTGCGTATGCTTCTGCTTATGCATTAACAAGTAGTAATTATAATTTAGTGGCGATTCGTATCGGCTCCTTAATAAAAGGTGATATTTTTGCTCAGCCAGAGCTAGCCAGTGCCATTGCAGTTATATTAGCAGTGACAATGGTGACGGCCATGCTGATCAGTGAGTGGAGCATCTCTAAAACAAGGAGGAAAGTAAAATGAAAAAGCGTGGTTTGGCTGATTTCTTTTTCCTTCTGCTCGTGGGATATTTACTATTACCTGTGTTAGCAACAATGCTCTATGCGTTTGCAACAAAATGGAATAAAACGATATTGCCAGAAGGACTCACACTAAAATGGCTTTCCACATTGTTTCAGGATACCGATTTTATTCAGGCATTTGGTCGTTCAGTATTTTTAGCAGGGGGGGCAGTTAGCATTGCACTCCTTGTCATTGTGCCAGCCATTTTCGTCATCGTCCTATACTTTCCAAGATATGAAAAATGGATACAGATGGCAGTGGTGATGGTGTATTCTTTTCCAGGAATCATTTTAGCTGTAGGGCTTATACGCGTTTATAGCCAAATAGGTATACCGATGATATTTGTTGTTTTAGGTGCCTATGTTGTGGGAATTCTTCCTTATATCTATCAAGGTACACGAAATAGTTTAAGAAATATAGATGCGAGGCAGCTACTTGATGCCGCTCAATTACTAGGCGCATCCAAAAGGCAGGCATTCACAAAAATTTTACTGCCTACCGTTTATCCAGGCTTATTTGCAGGGGCATTGTTATCCTTCTCTGTCTTATTTGGTGAGTTTGTCTTAATTAATCTTGTTGTAGGTTCTCGCTTTGAAACCGTTCAAATTTATTTAATGAAAAAGCTTAGCACAAGTGGACATATTGCTAGTGCTGTTGTTTTCATCTATCTCGTGCTAATGGGTCTTTTAACATTCGTCATTGCTATCGTAACGAAACGATCGAAAGGTGCTACAAATCTATGAGTTATCTTGTTATTGAAGGGCTGCATAAAAAATATGGACAAGTATCTGTCTTAACCAATATTCATATGGAAATTCAAAAAGGAGAATTTATCACACTATTAGGTCCTAGTGGCTGTAGAAAGAGTACGATTTTGCGTATTGTTGCAGGCTTAACAGATGCATCGGCAGGTAAGATTTTGATTGAAGGAAAAAATATGAGTGGGGTACAACCGAAGGATCGTCAAGTGGGTATGGTCTTTCAATCCTATGCACTTTTTCCTAATATGACTGTGCTCGAAAATGTTGCTTTTGGTTTGCGTATGCAAAAAGTTAATAAGGCAGATATAGAGCAGCGTGTTCATGAAATGCTAGCGCTTGTTCATCTAAGTGAGAAAGCTAATGCGTATCCGAAAGAATTATCTGGAGGTCAACAGCAGCGTGTTGCTCTAGCCCGTGCATTAATTGTCCGACCTAAAGTACTGTTATTAGATGAGCCGCTTAGTGCGCTCGATGCTCAAATTCGCAAAAAACTTCAAGCAGATTTACGAGCAATTCAGCGAAAATTAAATATGACAATGATTCTAGTTACACATGATCAGGAAGAGGCAATGGCTGTTTCGGATAGAATATTTGTCATGAATAATGGCAGCATTGCCCAAAATGGTACGCCAACGGAAATCTATACGAAACCAAATAATGAATTTATTGCTAATTTTATCGGTCATTATAATGTTTTTCCTCGCCAAACTTTAGAAAAAATGCTTGGAGCATCTTTAATAGAGCAAGCCACGAAATTTGCTATACGACCTGAGGCGTTACATCTCGATCAACGAGATGGGGACTTATGTCTCTTTGGGGTTGCCAAACAATCATTAATGAGCGGCAATATTATTCGTACTACGTTTGAAGGAGAAATGGCGTTTACAATGGAACAACTGCATCAACAAGGGTATTCGATTGAAATGGGAAAATCCTATAAGTGTTATGTCGCACAAGAAGATGTGATTGCGCTATCATGACTTACGCTAAACTGGAAAGATTTAAATTTATTTTAAAACAATTAGATTCTGAAGGGAAAATTATTGTTGCCAATATTGCCGATGCCCTTCAGGTAGCACCAGAAACAATTCGCCGAGACTTTGATGAATTAGAACAACAGCATTTATTATCAAGAGTTCATGGCGGGGCTATTAAATATACGAATGTACGTAATGAACCGGTATTTTTACGCAAGCTACAAATGCACAAGGACGCAAAGAGACAAATTGCTCGTATTGCTGCAAAACGCATTTGCGACGGCGATACTATTGCAGTAGATACAGGTACTACAACAGTACATATAGCCGATTTTTTACTAGCTGTGGAAGATATAACGGTTGTAACGAATTCAATTGCAGCAGCTATTCAATTTAATTTAGCCATAGAAGAACGACGCATGACAGGCAAGGTCATATTACTAGGAGGCACGGCGAATCCAAAACAATCTTCTGTTGCAGGTGCTATGACGTTAGAAATGCTAGATAATATGAATTTTGATAAGGCCTTTTTATCGTGTGGTGGCATGAGTGAGGGCATTGTTTATGATTACGATTTGGATGAATCTCTTATTTCAAAGAAAATGCTCAAGCATAGCAAAGTGAGTTATTTATTAGCCGATGCATCTAAAATTAATGGCAAATCATTTTTTCAAATCTGTCATCTTGATGAATGTACAGAAATTCTTTGCGAAAGCACTTGTCCATTAGAATGGCAGGCTTATGAGGAAAAATGGACGATATGTAATGGAGGGAAGAGTGGATGACAATTGATTATCACGTACATTTAGAAGAGGGACCTTATTCATTTCGCTGGCTAGAGCGTACATCGCAGGCACTAGAGTTTTTTTATCCGGATGATGAAACGGAAAAAGGCTCCAAACAACAAATAACTTGTCATTTACAGCGTCTAGCAAGGCGTGTGAAAAATGGCTGTTATAGTGAGGAATGGTTGGATTTATATCTTGAACAGGCAAAGCAGCTCGGCTTACGTGAGGTGGGGATTGTCGATCACTTATATCGTTTTCAAGAAACGCGTGCCTATTTTGAGCGTTTTATGAGGCTGGATGATAGTGAAATTGGACAAATTCAGCGCTATTGGCTGGATCGTGTGATGACAGAAAATATGGACGCTTTTGTGACGACCATTCAGCAGGCAAAGGAAAAATGGCGTCAACATGGCATTACACTGAGACTTGGTATAGAGGCAGATTATTTTGTTGGTGGTGAGGAGGAATTAACGGCTTTACTAGCAGGTTATCCTTGGGATTATGTAATTGGTTCTGTTCATTTTGTTGATGGGTGGGGCTTTGATAATCCACAAACACAGTATCTTTTTGAGCAAATGGATCAACCCTCTTTACAACAAAATTATGAGCGTTTTTTTAAAGTAGTAGAGAAAATGATTCTTTCCAATATGTTTGATTTTGTTGCCCATTTAGATAATTTTAAAGTATTTAATTATCAGGTGGAGGATCGTGCGTTTCTTGAAGTTTGGTATAAACGTATTGCAAAGGCACTAACGTCTACTGAAACCGCCACTGAAATCAATGCCGGGCTGTATTATCGTTACCCTGTACAGGAAATGTGCCCGGGTCCTCGTTTTTTACAAACCTTACTTGAGCATGGAGTTGCTTTTACTGTATCCTCTGATGCACATTTTCCAGATGATTTAGGTAAATATACATTTGCCAATACAGAGCTGCTAAAGGGTTATGGCGTTCAAGCTATTGCCTCCTTTGAACAGAGAGTGAAAAAAATGATGACGTTATAGGTTGAGTAAAGGGCACTAAAGCTTCAATGTAGTGCCTTTTATTCGTATTACATAAGTACAATTTTACTCGCATACAAATGATTAAATTCATTTTTATAATGTGAGGCGATTCAGATTGACATCTATTAAAGAACAACCCTTTTTACCTATTATTATACAATCGGGTCAGCATGCATACGGGGTAGCACGCTCATTTTATGCAGCCTACCGCATGAAAAGTCTTGTCATTGAGCCAGCAAAAAAAGGGAGAACGATGCGCTCACTCCTTTTGAAAGGCTCACAGGGAATTGCCACGCAGAATAGCGGTATTCTGGATTTTCAATACGTTGAACATTTAGATGATCCTACCCGTTTTGTACAAGCGCTAGTGGGATTGGCCATGCAGTGCCAACAAAAGAAATTGATTTTATTAGTTTGTGACTGCTACTATGCAGAGCTTATCATTGAAAATAAAGAGCAGCTTGAAAAGTACTTTATTTTACCTTACATTGATCAGGCTTTACTAAATAGGGTGCAAACAAAGGAGAAGTTCTACAGGCTTTGTGATAAATATCAGTTAAAATACCCCAAAACCATCATTATAACAAAGGAACATCATCCAAATAGAGAAATTCCAATCCAGTATCCCATTATTATTAAACCCTCCAATACCGTGGCCTATACGAACTGTTCCTTTCCTGAAAAGAAAAAAATATATCTAGTGCACGATGCAGATGAGATGCAGCACATCATTGGCTGTATTTATCGTTCTAGCTATCAAGACACCTTAATCGTTCAAGAATTTATTCCAGGCGACGATTCCTATATCCGTGTTCTAGATGTATATGTAGGAAGAGATCGAAAAGTAAAATTAATGTGTGTTAGCAACAAGCTACTCGAAGATCCATCTCCACAAAACAAAGGTATTTCTTTAGCTGTTATGACCGATTATGATGAACAGCTAATGGAATCCATTCGGCATTTTTTAGAGGACATCGGCTATACGGGCTTTGCTAATTTTGATATGAAATATGATGCAAGGGACGGGAAATACAAGCTATTTGAAATGAATTTGCGAGCAGGGGCTTCAAGCTACTATGTGACCGCAAGCGGGTATAATTTAATGCAATATGTGATGGATGATTATTTATACCAGGTTAATCTTGAACGAACATATGTCCAGACGAAGCATGTATGGTCATTACTTCCTTCAAAAACACTATTTAAATACATGAAGAATGAAAAATTAAAAATAGAAGCAAAGCAATTAATGAAGGAAGGGCAATACACGGATGCATTACTATATAAAGAAGATATGAATATCAAGCGTTGGATAAAGCTGAAATTGTATCATTCATATTTACGGGTAAAATACAGCAAGTATTTTAATAAGAGCAATGGTTAGCATATGTGAAATGAAGGATAGGGCTTTAAGATTCGTATTTATTATTTCATTTTTGTTAAGTGATTTAGATATTGAAAAGCGTTATGAGACATTAAATTTAGGTATAGAAAATGCTTTAATAAGAATGAATCAAAGAAAGGATTATCTTTTAGATGAAATTGTTTTAGAAAGCTTCGAATAGCTGATAAATAAAAATTGGTACCTTCAAATATAGTAAAAAAATATTGTAGTACTTTATTGGAAATAACGGATGAATTGCGCAAAAATAAAATTGAAAATGATGGGTATTTCAATTTGTTAAAAATAATTAGTGAATATAATATTGATTATGCTTATAAAATCTTTTAATAGCGAGTTCACATGTGTATGACAATAGGGTTAGGAAAGACTCTTTTGAGAGCGCTGTGGATAATATCGAACAATTAAAAGCTATAGAGTATTTTCATAATTTGTATAAATCAGAAATCAAATTATTTAAAGTTTATCTAATGAATTTAAAGATATAAAGATTGATTTGTTGACTTTAGAAGAAAAACTAAACCAACAGTAGGAAAAGATTTAACCAATAATCTTATTAATATTGAAATGATATCAACGAAAACATCTCAAAGATTTTTTCGATAACTAAGGTAAAGCTCCCTTTATTTTTAATGCAAATAATACTAAAGTACTTATTGAAAAATTACTAGTTCTTGATGGAGACTTAATTCGCTTAATTGATTATCTAAGAGAAAGTAGCTATTCAGATTACAGATATAACAATTATGTATCTGATACAATACATTATATAGTTGCTGCGGCTTTTAAAAAAAGTCACTTAGATATCAAATAAAAATAGTGGGGCACTAAGGTTATTTTGAATTACTTCAAATATATTCGCTTTTAGAAGGAAGTGGAGATAGAGAGAAATGTGAGAATTATTTAGTTTCCTATAAAATTAGTAGAATTATTGGTCTTTTAAAGAAATAATTTTTAAAAATGAAATGATAGAATCTTATCTTTACAGACTGTGCTTTTTCTTTTGGTTATTTATTGCAATAACGGTTTCGGAATATTCAAACATATTTTGATGAGAATATTTAAATTTTACCGATTTATATTTGCCGAATCGACAAATCATACTTATAGCTCAATCTCTTATCACCTCTTAAAAAGGTATATTTGTTATTTTAAGTTATTCTTTAATCCCCACTATTATCATATCAATTTATGTTTAAATGACAAAATATAAAAGTGAAAATGAGTGTGTATTTTATGGTAATTTTATGACATTGTAAATATAGTGTAGTATAAGAAAAGGCGTGTGCGCACGTGACCTAGAATAGCATAAAAAAGAACACTCATTTGTTTTTAACTCTAAAACAAATGAGTGTTTTTTCAGCTTTCATCGTTCTGAATAGTAGTCTGATTCAGAGGTTCTGCTCATTCCCTCACTTCAAAAAAATAACAATGTTATTTAATGAAATAGTGCAGAATACAATAGCACTAAAAAACTAAGTAGAGTGAAACTAAATAGAATTATTAGAGGTAATTTCTCTTTACGTTCTTTGATTCGATTCATTCTAAGAAATAGTACAATACAAAGGGTGAGTGAAATACCAAAAAGAATAATAGGAACTATAGATAACACAACTATCCCCCTTTTTTAATAATTAACATTGAGAACCTATCCAGAAAGGATCTGGATTTACTGTACCTGTCCATTTAATCCATAATCCACAGTCCTTAACGCTTGATAAGTTTAAGGCAGTTGCCCCAATATCAATTAATCCTATTGCAATAATAGTAGCTAATCCAAGAGGAGGAGCAATAAAGGCAGCGATAGCAGCTCCAAGTGTAGCTATTCCTGCTCCAATTTGAATATAAGTTATTATCTTGGAAGCTTGACAACTATCAAAGTAAGTATAGAATCCAACTGAAGTCTTTTCATACTTACTTTTACCGTTACATGCAGCTAAC
The DNA here is from genome assembly GCF_002429725.1 of Lysinibacillus sp. UBA5994. NCBI lineage: Bacteria > Bacillati > Bacillota > Bacilli > Caryophanales > Bacillaceae > Lysinibacillus > Lysinibacillus sp. UBA5994. The sequence goes on from NZ_DJAU01000050.1 coordinate 42,804, forward strand.
GGCTGGACAGAATTCATTAATTCAAAGTCTTTTGTAGTAGACTCAATTAAGTCTTCAGATACATTTTCTTTTCTAGCTGACTCTTCATCAAAATAAAAACCATTTTCATCATATGTTACAAATGGCTGTATAGCCAATGTATCGTTTATTATTTGATTATGTTCATTTACTTTTGATATTGCAAGCTTGATATCAGAATCTGTTGCACCTTGTTTTTTTGCTAAATTAGTATCTATAGCAATATAGTCTCCATCGAAACCTATTGTTTTATCAAATTCTTTATCTAATTCTAATACACTTGTAAGAATAGTCGATAAATTATCTATTGTTTCATTTTCTATTTGTGCTGCGGTTGCGGGAAACTGCGTTGTTATTGAAAACATAAAAATTATTGCAACGATTCCTGTAATAATTTTTTTCATTTTTTATCCCATCCTTTTAATAATATGATTCTCAACACTGTGTGACAACCAATATCAAGTAACTATATTATTTCCATTTAGTAACCTCCTTCTAGTAGATTATTTATATAACAACATAATAATTTACAAAAATAAACAAATATTAACAATTTTAATAATGATTATCCAATTGTGAAATTATTAATAGGGTTTTAACCAAAGATAAAATTATATAGCTTTTCATAATCTTTATTTAACGTAGTGCTTTATTTAAATATTCGATTTATGAAATATTAAATCTGTACATTTTAAATTTAAATAATTTATTATATACTGTGCAAATATTGCATAAGTAAATAGTTCTATATAAGGAAGAAAGAAAACGTTTGAGGAACATATTCAAATTGTCAACTACTGTTTAAAGAGCCAGAAAAATTATCAATTAGCAGCACAAGCCTATGATGTTTCGTATCAACAGGTATACCATTGGGTGAAGAAATTTGAAGCGACTGGTGAAGAGCGATTACGTGATCATCGCAGTCGAACAAAAAATGAAGTTGAATTAACAGCCGAAGAAAAATTAAGGTTAGAAATCAAACGAATCGAGCGTGAAAATGAGTGCTTACGTGCTGAAAATCTATTTTTAAAAAAGTTAGAGGAAATCGAAATGAGGCGTCGCTAAGCCAAATTCGCTTACAACAACGCTATTTAGCAATTCAAGAATTACACCAAGAGGAGAAACTTGAGATTCTTTTATTATGTGAAATCGTGGGTGTTTCGCGCGCTGCTTACTATAAGTTGCTAAGTCGCAAGCCATCTAACAGAGAAGTTGAAAATGAAGCCATTTCAAAGGATATTGATCTCCTTTACCACCAAGTAGATGGCATTTACGGCTATTGTCGTATGACGTATGACGTTGACAATTAATCGTCAACGAATAGAGAATAATCAAGCGACGGTTAACGAGAAGCGTATTTATCGTTTAATGCAGGTGAGTGGATTGAAGTCCGTTATTAGGCGAAAGAGAAAGCCTTATCGTAAATCTCCAGCGCATCATGTGGCGGAGAACGTATTAATCGGGCATTTACCTCGGAAAAGCCAAATGAAAAATGGTGTACAGATGTCACAGAGTTTAAGTATAGAAACGGGAAAAAACCTTATTTAAGTGCAATTATCGATTTATATGATGGTTCAATTGTGAGTTATGTGTTCGGTCATTCGAATAATAATTCCCTTGTTTTCAAAACAATAAAATCAGCTATTCAATCATTACAATCAGGCGAACAGCCATTAATACATAGTGATCGAGGTTTTCAATATACATCGAAGGAATTTAAGCGAATTGTGGAAACTGCCAATATGACACAGAGTATGTCCCGTATTGGTCGATGTATTGATAACGGACCAATTGAATCATTTTGGGGCACATTGAAGTGTGAGAAGTATTATTTACATAAGTACAATTCATATGAAGAGTTAAAACTAGCGATTGATGATTATATTCATTTTTATAATTACTATCGTTATCAGAAACGTTAAGCGGCTTGAGTCCGTTAGAATTCAGGACTCAAGCCGCTTAATACATTTTTTATTATTTCCACTGTCTACTTGACAGGGAGCAGTTCATTACTCTGGTGTCTTTTGTTATTTATTATTGATCAATAATATCTCCATCTTTCAATGTTCGTACATTTTCGTATTCATTAGCTTTAGTTTTATAACTTTGAGGGTGTTGCTTCCAAAATAATATTAGTATAGCCTGTTTTGATTGTAGAACAAATAATCTGAAGACAAATTGTTCGACACAGTTTTACCATCAACAATAACAGTTTGAGCTAAAGCCATTATATATTTTGAACCGCCACCTTCTTTAGCAAAAAGAGGTTTAAATTCTTCACTTGTAACCTTTGATAATAATGCAATCTGTCCAAAGCTGTGCCTCCATTTACAACTAACAATTCATCTTTTGCAGTTGAATGTAAGTCATAAATTGAAGTAATATCATTATCTACTCAAAAATACCCTGGTTTGTACTCAAAATTACTTATGTCGGGTTTTCCTTCAAGATCGTTTGTAATTCCACTGATTTGTCAGCTACAACAGTAAAGCCTATAACGCCTAAACTCCTTTGTTTTATATAAATCAATAATAACAAAGGTTTGGAATTATTTATAAACTATTCTAATTATTGTTATAACTATTGAGAAAGGTGAAGTTTCATCTATTATAAAGGATTAGTAAAAATTATTTGTATGGACAGGAAATGTGACGTTTTAGTTTTGTAACAATTACTTTTTGCTTATTAATGATAAAACATAAAAATAATTGTATAATTCATTTGTGAGGAAGGAGCGTCCGTTTAGTGAGTGAAGAAATGAGAACAGGTAAGAGTGTTTTTGAATTAGAGCAAGAACAACTAAAAACATTACCGAAAAATAAAAATAAAGAATCAGAAAAAGATTATTCAACATATTTTCAAGGGCCATCAATGATCGATGGAAAAAAACGTAAAACAGTAGCTGAACATATTCAATATGCTTTAGAAAACGGTTTCCGTGGAATAGGCGAGGGAAAAAGTTATCATATCATGACTTATGGCTGCCAAATGAATGAGCATGACACAGAAGTAATGGCCGGGATTTTTATGCAGCTAGGCTACACACCAACAGAGGTGATTGAAGAGGCTGACGTTGTCTTGCTAAATACATGTGCTATTCGTGAAAATGCAGAAAACAAAGTATTTGGAGAACTTGGTTTCCTGCTGAAATATAAACGAAAAAACCCTGAGATGCTAATCGGGGTTTGTGGCTGTATGTCGCAAGAGGAATCTGTGGTTAATAAAATTTTAAGAAGCTATCCACATGTCGATATGGTATTTGGTACACACAATATTCACCGTCTGCCAAACATTTTAAAAGAAGCCTATATGTCGAAAGAAATGGTCATAGAGGTTTGGTCTAAAGAAGGCGATGTCATTGAAAATCTGCCGAAGAAACGTCTTGGCTCCATTAAGGCTTGGGTTAATATTATGTATGGTTGCGATAAATTCTGTACGTATTGTATCGTTCCATATACACGTGGTAAAGAGCGCAGTCGCCGACCAGAGGAAATCATTGCTGAAGTTCGTGAGCTAGCGGCAGCGGGCTACAAAGAGATTATGTTATTGGGGCAAAATGTCAACGCTTACGGTAAAGATTTTGAGGATATTGATTATCGTCTTGGCGATTTAATGGATGAATTAAGAAAGATCGATATTCCGCGGATTCGATTTACAACGAGTCATCCACGTGACTTTGATGACCATTTAATCGAAGTTCTTGCAAAGCGTGGCAACTTAGTGGAGCATATCCATTTACCAGTACAATCGGGCTCGAATGACGTGCTAAAAATTATGGCGCGTAAATACACACGCGAGCATTTCCTTGGTTTAGTGGATAGAATTAAAGCGGCAATACCTGAAGTAACCTTAACAACAGATATTATCGTTGGCTATCCGAATGAAACAGAGGAACAGTTTGAGGAAACATTGTCCTTATACCGTGAAGTTGGCTTTGACGCAGCCTTTACGTATATTTATTCGCCGCGTGAAGGTACACCAGCTGCAAAAATGATTGACAATGTACCTGAAGAGGTGAAAAAAGAGCGTCTTCAACGTTTAAATGAAGTGGTGGGTGAATACTCTCGCAAAGCATTAGAGCGTTTAAATGGTCAGGTTGTCGAAGTATTAGTTGAAGGCACAAGTAAACGACGCGACGATGTGTTAGCGGGCTATACGAGGAAAAATCGTTTAGTTAACTTCAAAGCACCAGCAGAAGTAATTGGTCAATTAGTGAAAGTAAAAATAACAGAGACTACATCCTATTCACTTACTGGTGAATTTGTGGAAGTCGTAAAAAATGAAAAGGTGGAAGCATAAATGACACAAGTCTTATATACAAAAGAAGATTTAATTAAAAAATCACATGAAATTGCACATATGATTGCAAATACGCCAGAGGTTGAATTTTTCAAAAAGGCAGAAGCGCAAATTAACGAAAATCAACAAGTACGTGAACGTATTGCAAGCTTAAAAAGCTTACAAAAACAAGCGGTTAATTTCCAACACCTAGGGAAAGAAAAAGCATTAAAAATGATTGAAGATAAAATTGCTAAAATCGAGGAAGAAATTAATGCCATCCCAGTTGTGCAACAATTTAAAGAATCACAAGGCGATGTGAATGATTTATTGCAACTTGTTTCAAATACGATCGCAAATAATGTTACAAATGAAATTATTCGCTCAACTGGTGGCGATGTTCTTCGTGGTGAAACGGGTTCATACGTAGAAAATACTCAACCAGGTAGCTGCTCTTAACAGATTATAGAAATCAAAGCTCGAATGCTGTCATTCGAGCTTTTTTACGTCTTCTTCTATTGAAGCATTCAGCTGCTATAATAGACCTCTCATCGAAAAGTTTTAAATGATCCATTTCATTCTCTAAAAATATATGTTCACCCAATGGGCGCTACCTGCATATGATGGAGTGAAAAGAGTCGAAGGAGGAATTGCGCTGAAACGTTTACGACAAATCGTGACGAAAGCAGTAGTTGCCAAAGGGAAGAAGAGAACGGAAGAACGTGTAACATTATCACCAACAAATAAACCGACAAGTATTTTAGGGTGCTGGGTAATCAATCACACTTGCTCTGCAAAAAGAGTCGGGAAATTTGTAGAAGTAACAGGGAAATTTGATGTCAATGTATGGTATGCCTATAGTAATCATTCGAAAACAGCTGTGTTTTCTGAAACGATTCACTATAAAGACAAAGTGAAGCTTCACTATCGAGACGGTGAAATTAGCGTTGGTGATGATGTTCGTGTACGTGTGATACAAGAACCAAATTGTATTGAAGCGATTATCTCTCCATGTGGTACAAAGTTTGAAATTGTAGTGGAACGTGAAGTAGTTGTTGAGGTAATGGGTGAAACAACAATTTGTATTAGTGTCCATCCACTAGACTATGAAGAAGATTGGAGCCTTAATGATGAAAGTTCATCTTCATCCTCATCAAGCTCTAGTTCTAGCTCCTCTTCAAGTCCTGAAGGAGAAGGCAGGTATGTGTTAGAGTCTTCATCGTTTCCTGATGAACGACCAAGATAAGTCTAAAAAACATCATTTTTTGATACATGCGAAATGCTAGCATCTTAAAAAAGGTGAATAAAGCGTTTCGCATGTATCTTTTGTTATAATAAATATATCTATAAGGCAAGAGCGAGGTAAATAGTGATATGACAACATATACACCAATGATGCAACAGTATCTACAGGTAAAGGAAGATTACAAAGATGCCTTTTTATTTTTTAGATTAGGTGACTTTTATGAAATGTTTTTTGAGGACGCAATCAATGCCTCACAAATTTTAGAAATTACATTAACAAGCCGAGATGCAGGCGCAAAAGAGCGAATACCAATGTGCGGTGTGCCGCATCATTCGGCTAAAAATTATATTGAAACACTTGTGCAAAAAGGCTATAAAGTGGCTATTTGTGAACAAACAGAAGATCCAAAGCAAGCAAAAGGTGTGGTCAAACGTGAAGTTGTTCAGCTTATCACACCAGGAACAATTATGGAAGGAAAGGCTCTTGATGGTAAATCTAATCATTTTATTGGAGCGGCAGAGCAATTAGATGACACAACATTTGGCTATGCTTATTTAGATTTATCCACAGGTGAAGCCGTAGCGTCTTCTATTGAAGGCGATGGAAAAGCCTTATTAATGCAAATGCAGGCTTACGGAATTCGAGAACTGATTGTAACGGATAGTTTGCAGCTATTATTAGCAGAGCATGCCGTCAATGCTGGGATCGTACTTTCAATTGAAGTGAATGAAATGCCAATGGACAAAGCAGCAAGTTATCTAGAAGCTGTACCAAAACCGTTACAAATTGCGTGTCTTCGATTGTTAGCTTATATTGACCAAACACAAATGAGATCTTTATCACATATTCAGGCATTCACGTTTAATGAAATTAAAAATTATTTACGCATTGATTCTAGCTCAAAGCGCAATTTAGAGCTGATTCAATCGATTCGTGGTGGAGATCAAAAAGGTACACTCTTATGGCTATTAGATGACACGGTGACAGCGATGGGTGGACGGAAATTAAAGCAATGGCTACACCAACCGCTTGCCACACGTTCAGCAATAGAGGCTAGACTAGCGATTGTTACGGATTTATTGGAAGAATATTTTGTACGAACAGAGCTTCAAGCATCCTTAAAACAAGTATATGATTTAGAGCGTTTGGCTGGTCGTGTTGCTTTTGGCAATGTGGGTGGACGAGATTTAGCCCAATTGCGTGATTCTTTACGCCAAGTGCCAACTATTCAACAGCAGTTGGTGGGGTCAAATAAAGAAACATTACAGCAATTAGGTGCGGAACTTGATACATGCTCAGATGTCGAGGCATTATTAGCAAAAGCGATTACAGATAATCCCCCTATTACCATTAAAGAAGGGGATGTTATCCGTGACGGCTATAATGAACGCTTAGACGAACTTCGCTATGCCGCTCGTAATGGTAAGGATTGGATTGCCCAACTTGAACAAGAAGAGCGTGTGAAAACGGGTATTAAAAATTTAAAAATAGGCTATAATCGCATTTTTGGTTACTATATAGAAATTACAAAATCAAATATTCATTTAGCAGATTTAACACGCTATGAGCGAAAACAAACACTGGCGAATGCGGAACGCTATATTACACAGGAACTAAAAGAAAAAGAAGCATTGATTTTAAATGCTGAAGAAGAAAGCTTAACATTAGAGTACAACCTGTTTGTAGAAATTCGTGATGTATTAAAAACTTATATTCCGCGTGTCCAAGCACTAGCAGCAAACATTAGTGAATTGGATGTCTTATTAAGCTTTGCAAGCGTCTCAGAAAAATATCGATTTACGAAACCAGAATTTCATGGTGGACGTGCCCTTAAAATTATAGAAGGACGCCATCCTGTCGTTGAAAAAATGCTGAACAAGCAAATGTATGTACCAAACGATTGTGTGCTAGAAGAGCAGAACAATATGATGCTTATTACAGGGCCGAATATGTCTGGTAAAAGTACTTATATGCGTCAAGTAGCATTAATTGTTGTTATGGCTCAAATGGGCTGCTATGTACCTGCTGAAAAAGCGAAGCTACCAATTACCGATCAAATTTTTACTCGGATTGGGGCGGCTGATGATTTAGCGGCAGGACAATCTACATTTATGGTGGAGATGCTTGAATCGCAACATGCTATTATGCATGCAACAAAAAATAGCTTAATGCTATTTGATGAAATTGGACGTGGAACATCGACCTATGATGGTATGAGCTTGGCACAATCGATGATGGAATATATTCATGACAAAATAGGAGCCAATACGTTATTTTCTACGCACTATCATGAATTGACAGCACTTGAAAAGGATTTGCCACGCTTACAAAATGTGCATGTTTCAGCCACTGAAAAAAATGGTACGGTCGTTTTCCTGCATAAGGTGAAAAAAGGAGCGGCTGATAAATCCTATGGTATACATGTGGCACAGCTTGCTCAATTACCTGAGGAAATTTTAGCTAGAGCACGTGTATTACTTGAGAACTTTGAGGCAGGGAAAGAAGTAGTTGCCGAAACACAGGTGATAGCTGAACAACCAATACAGATGTCTTTATTTACAGAGGACGAACCGATTTCCCCAGCCGAGACAAAGGTGCTAAAGAAATTAGAAAAGGTAAATATTCTAGGTACTTCACCGATGCAGGCAATGAATATTTTATATGAGCTACAGCAAGAGCTAGTGAACGCTAAAAAATAAAGGAGTGATACGTTAGTGGGAAACATACAAATTATGGACGAATGGCTATCCAATAAAATCGCAGCAGGAGAGGTAGTAGAAAGGCCAGCTTCTGTTGTCAAAGAGCTAGTGGAAAATGCTATTGATGCTGGGAGTACGTCCATTGATGTTTTTTTACTAGAAGCAGGTCTCACTTCTATTCAAGTAATAGATAATGGTAGCGGTATGGATGAAGAGGATGCACTAATGTCATTCTCTCGTCATGCTACTAGTAAAATTCATCAGGAACATGATTTATTTCGTATTAGAACACTTGGCTTCCGTGGTGAGGCGTTAGCATCCATAGCCTCTGTTTCTAAAATGACATTGATTACATCAAATGGTGAATCTGGAACACATTTAGAACTTGAAGGTGGACATATCCTCACTCATAAACCTGGTCCGTTACGTAAAGGGACTGATTTAACAGTCTCCCAGCTATTCTTTAATACACCTGCCCGTTTAAAATATATGAAAACCATTCAAACCGAACTAGGGCATACAATAGACCTGATGAATCGCCTCGCACTTGGTAATCCACAAATAGCATTCAGATTATTGCATAATGGTCAACAACTACTGCAAACAAATGGCCGAGGAGATGTACAACAAGTGCTAGCAGCTATTTATGGAATACATAATGCGAAGAAAATGGTGTCATTCCAAGGCGAGTCACATGATTATCGAATTTCTGGCTTTGTATCCTTACCAGAGGTAACACGTGCTTCTAAAAATTATATGTCTCTATTTGTTAATGGTCGTTGGGTCAAGCATTATTTAGTACAAAAGGCCATTGTGGATGCTTACCATACGTATTTACCTATCGAGCGCTTCCCAATAGTTGTTCTATATATAGAGGGTGATCCTTACTTAACAGACGTGAATGTGCATCCTGCAAAACATCAAATTCGTTTAAGTAAAGAGGCTGAGCTTTTAAAGTTAATAGAGGAAACCATTCGTGAAACAATACGCAACATTATTCGAGTCCCACAAATGGAAAAGAAAGAAAAAATAGTTAAACCAGCTACTGAGCAATTAAACATTTGGAAGCCTGCTCCGAAGATCGATGTAGAGAAAATGAATGCCATCGTGGAAAAATTATATGATGTCCAAACCATTCAAGAAAACAATCCTGAACCAATAGATGAGCCTAAGCCTATTTCTACGGTTCGAGAGACAAGTTGGCAGCCTACATCACAAATAGAGGCTGAAACAATTGATGAAGTAACAATAGCCGTACAGTCGGAAATATTAGAAGAGATGCCTACGAAGGAACCCTTTCCTGAACTCGAAGTAGTGGGACAAATCCATGGCACATACATTGTTGCACAAATGGAGGATGGTTTTTATTTAATTGATCAGCATGCTGCTCAGGAACGTATTAAATACGAATTCTTCCATGAAAAAGTCGGTCAAGTTAATCCTCATGAACGTCAGGCATTATTGTTACCACTAACATTCCATTATGCAGCAGATGAAGCACTGATCTTACGAGAACACAGGCATGAATTAGAAGCTGTAGGCGTATTTTTAGAGGAATTTGGACAGTCATCTTTTGTTGTACGTGAGCATCCGAGTTGGTTTCCACAAGGGGAGGAACAGGAAATCATTGAGGATTTGATTGAACAGGTGTTGACAACTAAAAAGGCTGATATCAAAAAACTACGTGAGGCAGCTGCAATTATGATGAGCTGTAAAAAGTCAATCAAAGCCAATCATTATTTAACAAAAGAGCAAATGGAAACATTGCTACGAGATTTACGCAATGCAGATAATCCATTTACATGCCCACACGGACGTCCAGTGCTTATTCACTTTACATCATATGAAGTGGAAAAAATGTTTAAACGGGTTATGTAAGGGAGAGGGGGAAAATGGATGGGTGAATTTATTTTAGCGATTGATCAAGGAACGACAAGTTCAAGAGCCATTTTATTTGATAAAAAAGGTCAAATTGTTCATGTAGCACAAAAAGAATTTCAACAAATTTTTCCAAAGGCTGGCTGGGTAGAGCATAATGCCAATGAAATATGGGGTTCTATCTTGTCCGTTATTGCGGCGGTATTAACCGAAAGTGGCCATGAAGCAAGTGAGGTTCATGCGATCGGCATTACCAATCAGCGCGAAACAACAGTGGTGTGGGATAAACACACAGGTCAGCCGATTTACAATGCGATTGTCTGGCAATCACGCCAAACACAGGACATTGTGAATACCTTAAAAGAACAAGGACAGGAAGAACATTTTCAGCAAAAGACAGGGCTTCGCTTAGATGCTTATTTTTCAGCGACAAAAATTAAATGGATCTTAGATAATGTTGAAGGCGCTCGTGAAAAGGCAGACAATGGGGATTTATTATTTGGGACGATTGATACATGGCTTGTTTGGCGATTATCAAAGGGAAAGGCTCATGTGACCGATTACTCAAATGCAGCTCGAACAATGCTCTACAATATTCATGAATTGAAGTGGGATGAGGAACTTTGTGAGCTTTTAGCTATCCCAATGTCCATGCTTCCAGAAGTGAGAAATTCATCAGAAATATATACAGAAACGGCTCCAAGTATATTTTTTGGAGAAAAAATTCCGATAGCTGGAATTGCGGGTGATCAGCAAGCCGCACTTTTTGGACAAACTTGTTTTACCAAAGGAATGGCTAAAAACACGTATGGCACTGGCTGCTTTATGCTATTAAATACAGGAGAGCAGGCAGTGACATCGGAAAATGGTTTATTGACAACCATTGCGTGGGGAATTGATGGGACAGTGACCTATGCATTGGAAGGTAGTGTATTTGTAGCAGGATCAGCTATTCAATGGCTACGCGATGGACTTAGGATGATTCGTACAGCAGAGGATTCTGAATCCTATGCTAGAAAAGTAGATCATACCGATGGGGTTTATGTTGTCCCTGCCTTTGTTGGACTCGGTACACCTTACTGGGATACAGATGCACGTGGCGCCATTTTTGGGTTAACACGTGGAACATCCAAAGAACATTTTATTCGAGCAACACTAGAATCATTAGCCTATCAAACGAAAGATGTACTAGATGCAATGGAAGAAGCAGCAGGTACTCCGATTGAAGTACTCCGTGTAGATGGTGGAGCTGTCAAAAATCAATTTTTAATGCAGTTCCAAAGTGATGTTTTACAGCTACAAGTAGAGCTAGCAAAACTGAATGAGTCAACAGCACTCGGTGCAGCCTATTTAGCGGGGCTGGCGACAAGCTTCTGGCCAAACCAAGAGGCTTTATCTGCATTATGGGTGAGTGGGGAAACCTATCAACCTCACATGGATGAAGAACAAGCCACAGCTCTGTATACAGGATGGCAGAAGGCTGTAGAGGCAACACGAATTTTTAAATCATAGCTATTGGGGGAGAAAGGTATGTTTTCATTTGAGCAGCGACCAAAAATTTTATATTATCTAGAGCACTATAGCTTTGACGTATTAGTCATTGGTGGTGGTATTACAGGTGCAGGAATTGCATTAGATGCCGCATCAAGAGGCCTTTCTGTCGCATTAATTGATATGCAAGATTTTTCAGCTGGTACGTCGAGCCGTTCAACCAAATTGATTCACGGTGGTCTACGTTATTTAAAGCAATTTGATGTAGGAGTTGTAGCCGAGGTAGGGCGAGAGCGTGAAATTGTTTATGATAATGCTGTACATGTCACAACGCCTGAAAAAATGCTATTACCTTTATATAAAAAGGGTTCACTCGGTCCCTTCACAACATCTATGGCATTAAAGGTCTATGACCGCTTGGCAGGCGTCAAAAAACATGAACGTAGAACGATGTTAAATGCTCAGGAAACCCTGGCATTAGAGCCTTTACTCAATCAAGAGGGCTTAGTCGGCGGTGGCTATTATGTAGAATACCGTACAGATGATGCCCGTCTAACAATTGAAGTATTAAAAAAGGCTGTAGAATATGGAGCGCTTTGCCTCAACTATGCTGAAATGACGGAATTTATTTATGAAAAGAAAAAGCTTGTTGGCATTAAAGTGAGGGATCATGTGACGGGGAAAATGCTCAATGTCCATGCCGCCCAAATTGTGAATGCAACGGGTCCTTGGGTTGATGACGTACGACAAAAAGATAAAGTAGCAGATAACAAGCAATTACGTCTAACAAAGGGCGTTCATATTGTCCTCAAACAAAAGGATTTCCCGCTAAAGCAAGCTGTTTATTTTGATATTGCTGATGGTCGTATGGCCTTTGCCATTCCACGAGATGGCAAAACCTATGTAGGGACTACGGATACTGTCTATGAAGGTAATCCTGTACATCCAGTGGCAACACAGCAAGATGTGGATTATCTAATTGAGGCTGCTAAAAAGGTCTTTCCAACTGCTACTATCACAAGAGACACAATTGAATCCTCTTGGGCAGGCGTCCGACCTCTGATTTATGAAAAAGGTAAGGATCCATCAGAAATTTCAAGGAAAGATGAAATTTGGACAGCGCCAAGTGGTTTAATGACGATTGCGGGTGGCAAGCTTACGGGCTATCGCCAAATGGCTGAAACGATTGTGGATAAAATTGTGAAGTCCCGTCGCTACAAGCATGCAAGTGCCTGTTTAACACGTGAGCTAGCACTTTCTGGTGCAAAGGGAATTAACGCTATTAATTTCCCTGACTATATTGCCTATAAAGCTCGTGAAGGCGTACAATATGGCTTAAATTATGATGAAGCCAAGCATCTCGTACAAAAGTATGGCACGAATGTAGATGCCTTATTTGATCGGGTGAAATTTTTACATGAACATGGTAGTACAATGCCTCTTGCCTTACATGCGATGCTACTGTATGGCATTGAAGCCGAAATGGTCTATACACCAAGCGACTTCTTTATCCGTCGGACTGGTTTATTATACTTCGATATTGAAGCAGTAAAACTTTATAAACAGCAAGTGATTCAGGTGATGCAACAACGCTTAAATTATACAGAGGAGCAAAAAAATAGATATATTGCTGAATTAGAACAAGCCATTAACGATGCAACAAATTTTGTGAAAGAAGGGGAGTAAGGGATGGAGCGTTATATTCAAATGTCGGATGAACAATTTGTCTTCACGCGAACATTGGAGCCTTCAACGCCATGTATTGGACATATTCACATTTTGCATGGCATGGCAGAGCACAGCGGTCGCTATTTAACATTTGCGAAAACACTCAACGCAGCAGGCTATGTTGTGACGATGCACGATCACCGTGGGCATGGTGAAACGGCAGCATATAATGGGACATTGGGCTTTTTTGCTGAAGAAAACGGCTTTGAGCGTGTTGTAAAAGATGCTCATGAAGTGATTACACAACTTCACGTACCATACGCTAATGTACCATTAATTCTCTTTGGCCATAGTATGGGTTCTTTCATTACTAGACGCTATATTCAATTATACGGAGAGCAAGTAGATAATGTTATTCTCTGTGGCACTGGAAATGTGACAGCCTTGCATGCTGTAGGAAATCTAGTAGCCAAGGCTTTAGCAAAGGGACTAGGAAAAGAAACTGAAAGTAAGCTGTTAAATCAATTGAGCTTTGGTAGCTTTAATAAGCAATTTCCTAATCCGAAGACTGCCTATGATTGGTTATGTTCAGTACAACAAGAGGTGGAAAAGTATATGAATGATCCCTATTGTGGCTTTATTCCAACGAATCAATTTTTCGTGGATTTGACAACTGGCTTTGCCACACTAAATCGTAAAAGAGAATTAGCAAAAGTAAGAAAAGACCTCCCTATTCTCTTGATTAGTGGCAGTAAAGATCCGGTTGGTGAACAGGGGCTAGGCGTTTACAAAGTTGCTGAACAGTTAGCAGCGGTGGGTGTAGAGGATGTAACGGTTTATTTATTCGAGGATAAACGACATGAAATTTTAAATGAAGACAATCAAGAAGCGGTCTTTCAAGTTTTATTACGGTGGTTAGAAAAATATGATAGAAACTAAATTGCAGCAGGCAGAGGTCGTAGCAATAGTGGGACCGACTGCCTCAGGTAAAACGGCATTAAGCATTGAACTGGCAAAAAAATATAACGGTGAAGTCATTAATGGTGATTCCATGCAAGTTTATAAAGGGCTCGATATTGGGACAGCTAAAATTACCGAAGAAGAGATGGAGGGCGTTCCTCATCATTTACTTAGCTTTTTAGAGCCTACAGAATCTTTTTCGGTAGCAGATTATCAAAAATTAGTACGTGCGAAGATCGCGGAAATACAAACTCGTCAAAAATTACCTATAATAGTAGGAGGCTCTGGCTTATATGTACAAGCTGTCCTCTATGATTTCCAATTTACTGATGAAAAAGTAGATGAAGAAGCACGAAAAGCCTACTATGAGGAATTAGCAAAGCTTGGCCCTGAGGCAATGCATGACAAACTAAAACAACTAGACCCTCAAACAGCGGAGACAATCCATCCAAACAATGCACGTCGTGTTATTCGTGCATTAGAAATGCTGGAATTAAGCGGTGTATCAAAAGCAGCGGAAGCGCAAAATCGAGGGGAAGTACCCCTTTACGACCATGTTATTTTAGGGCTAGGTCAAAACATGTCCCGTGACGTGCTATATGACCGTATTAATCGTCGTGTTGATTTAATGGTGGAAAATGGTCTTCTGCAAGAGGTGAAGGGATTATGGCAGCAAAATATCCGTGGAGTGCAGTCTATACAAGCCATCGGGTATAAAGAATTATATGATTATTTAGATGGCAAATGTACCCTAGAGGAAGCCCTTGATAGCTTAAAACAAAATTCCCGTCGCTATGCAAAAAGACAGCTTACTTATTTCCGTAATAAAATGGATGTCCATTTTATTACGCCGGATGATCGATTATAAGAATAAAGAAAAATTTCTAAAAATTACTAATTGATAAATTGGTAGAACGTGCTACTATAGGAATGAAGAGGTAGAAAGTTAGTAGGGAGGCTATTTGATGAAATCAATCAATTTGCAAGATACGTTCTTGAACCAACTACGTAAAAACAGTGTTTTTGTAACTGTATTTCTGTTAAACGGATTTCAGTTAAAAGGGACTGTGAAATCATATGATAATTTTACAGTATTACTACTTGATGCTGAAAATAAGCAGCACCTAATCTACAAGCATGCCATTTCTACATTCGTACCAGCAAAACAAATAGAGTTTTTAGAGACAGAAGTATAATAAGTTTGTTAAACAGTTAGTGTTCTCGCACTGGCTGTTTTTTTTGCTACAAGCTATAATGATAGTGGAATTTGATATTTTGGAGGACAAAGTTTATGAAAACAATGGAAACAACACAATTATTAGATCTGTTAGATGCAAATGAGGACCTATATATTATCGATGTACGTGAAGAGGATGAAGTAGCACATGGCATGATCCCAGGTGCTCAACATATTGCACTCGGAACTATCCCTGAACGTTTAGAGGAATTAGATGTAGAAAAGCCATATATTATTGTATGTAAGGCTGGAGCTCGTTCTGCCAATGCGTGTGCTTACTTAGAGGCACAAGGATTTGATGTAACAAACCTTGAAGGCGGCATGCTGGCTTATGATGGAGAATTAGAATTTAAATAGCTAGATTTTTAAGCCTTCGTGTTAGTATGCGAGGGCTTTTTTAGTATATCAAGTAACAATATTCTACCGTATTGCAAAAGCGTTGCAGTCGGAAAAGACAGGGAATAATCATACTAGTCATTATAAAATTCCTTAAGAAAATACATAAGAATCACCAATTAGAAGATTGATGCAAAAAAGCAGCTATTTTTTGTTTTATTTAAAAAATAACTGCTTTTTAAATTTTTGCATTTTTAAAAATAATCAGAATTATGTATATTTTTGTTGTAGTTAAACAAAGGAGGAATTGATATGCAAAGTACAGGTAGAGTGAGAATCCCTGAGGGAAAAAAAGTTGCCGTAAACATTGGTGTAGATTTTGATGCAGCATCTGTATGGTATGGCACGTTTGGTCAAACATCTCCAGCCTATTTGGCAAGAGGGGAATTTGGAGCTGAGGTAGGTGTGCCAAGATTATTGAATTTATTTGAGAAATATAATATTAAAACAACATTTTGTATTCCAGGACATACGATAGATACACACACAGAGACGGTTAAAGACATTATTAAAGCTGGACATGAGATATGCCATCATGGCTATGCACATGAAAATCCAACCAATATGAGCTATGAGCAAGAGGAAGTTATTATGTTAAAGGGATTAGAGGCCTTAAAACGAGTCGGGGTTGAACCTGTAGGCTATCGTTCACCAGCGTGGGATTATAGCCCAAATACATTAAAGCTATTAGAAAAATATAATTTTAAATATGATAGTAGTTTAATGGGGAATGATTTATATCCATATCGTCCAAGAGAAGTAAATGTCGATTTTGACAATGGCAACACGTTTGGTCCTCCAAGTGATATTATTGAAATTCCTGTTTCATGGTATTTAGATGATTTTCCAACTCAAGAATATGTGATTGGCGGGGGAGAGGGTCTTCGTTCAAACACAGAAGTATATGAGCGTTGGCAATCTATTTTCGATTATGCAGTCGAGCATGTAGAGGGGGCATGTTATATTTTAACCGTTCATCCTCAAACAATAGGACGAGCACATAATATACAGATGCTAGAAAAGCTAATTCGATACATGGAAGAGAATGGAGCTTGGTTTACAACACTTGCAAATATTTGCTCGGCATACGAGGAAAGTGCAAATTAAATGATCAGACAAAAAGGAGGAAATAAATCCATGCAAGTAAAGGTTTCGAATGTTCAATTTAAATTTGAAAGCTATTTATCTTTTGAGGATTTTGCCAATACGGTCCAACGAATTTTTAAAGATATTCCTTTAGAAAGTGATTATGTTTTATTCCCTGAACTCGTAACAATTGGTCTATTAACAACTTATGACGATTATCACACATTTACAAGTCAAGATAATCGTAAGCTTGCTAATTTTTTAAATGAGTATATTGAGCTGTTTAACACATTATCTAAAGCTAGAAATCAAATTATTATTGCCGGCTCCACGCTTGAGCAGGAAGGATCATATATTTATAATACAGCTTATATTTTTGATGGAAAAGGGAATTATGCTAAGCATAGAAAAACGCATATTTTCCCAGCAGAATCGAGTTGGGATACAAAAGAAGGCGATACACTTGAAACATTTGATATTGGACCAGTAAGAATTGGGGTAGCTATTTGCTATGAAATTGAAATACCTGAAATAGCGACAATTTATAGTAGACAAGGAGCGGACATCATTTTCTGTCCTTCCTATACATTTACTAAGCATGGTTTTTGGCGTGTTCGTCATTGTGCTGAAGCAAGATGTGTTGAAAATCAGTTATACGTTATTCATTCCCCTATTATTGGGGAGGTGGATGGGGTTATAGAAACAGGATTTGGATATTCTTCGAATTTATCCCCTTGTGAGCTACCATGGACACCTAACGGGATAATGGAAGAATGTACGACAAGCGATTTTGAGGTTATTACTTCTATACTAGAAATAGATACGTTATATGACAAACGAAAAAATGGTGTTGCTACTACTTATCATGATAGAAAACGGAGAAATGATTTATATCAAAAATATAATAAGTAAGAGGTGTTTTTATGAAGAAATGGTTAACAGTGTGTTTATTCGTAGTTATGATCATGTTGGTGGCATGTAGTAGTACGGATGATTCAGGGAGCTCAGAGGACAAGCAATCCTCTGACGATCAGAAAACAATTGCCTTTTTCTCAGCAGGAGCTAGTAATAATTATTTACAAACAGGCATTAAAGAGGCTGAAAAGGTGGCAAAGGAATACGGGTGGAAAATTGAAATATTTGATGGCGGCTTTGATCCACTTAACCAGCTTAACCAGCTCCAAAATGCTGTAGCACAAAAAAAATTTGACGCCTTTTTAATTGAAGCAGTGGATGGCAATCAGCTATGTGATCTGGTTCAAAGCTCAGTTCTCCCTGCGAATATTGCCGTTTCAGCTATCAATATTGAATTGTGCGGAGCTGTTGATGATGCTGCTGAGGGAACCCTTACGTTTGTCGGTGGACAAGGTGTAAATGTTTATCAAGATATTTATAAGGATATTGTTGCAAACAATCCAGGTGGTGGGAAAATTGCCATTATTGGTGGACCGTCTACTGGGACCCCTTATTTAAACAATATAAAAGGCATGGAGCTTGAGATAGCCGATAATGATAAGTGGCAAATCATTGGCCCATATTCAACTGATTACACTGCAAATCAAGCGTTCCAAGTAACACAAAACGCTTTGCAGGCTCATCCTGACTTGAAGGTTATTTTTTCAAACTATTCAGGTATGTCAGCAGGGGTTGTAGAGGCTGTGAATGCTGCTGGTAAAAAAGGAAAAGTGAAAATTTATGATTTTGGCGGGGACGAGTGGTCCTTTGAAGCAATTAGAAATGGTGATATTGAACAAACCGTTATTATGCTTCCAAAAGAAGAGGTACAAAGAGGAATGGAAGCGATTAAAAATCATTTTGAAGGAAAGGATTATCAATCCTTTTATGATTTAACACAAGAGGAAATCTTACCAGGCACACCTTATGTAAATAAAAATAATATCGGAGATTTTGAGACAAAAGGGTTACCAGAATATTAGATGTAAGCCATCGTGAAAATATAGGGCAAGTTCACAGATTCTATTTAATCACCTTGTGTGCTTGCTTTATCAGGAGGAGAGTGATTTTATGATAAAGGCGACACCCATTATCAATATCACTAATTTATCAAAAAAATATGGAGAATTTTTTGCTAATCAGAGTATTAACATCACAATATCAAAGGGTCATTGTCACGCTTTTATTGGGCAAAATGGCTCAGGTAAATCAACGCTTATTGGCATGCTTTCAGGTAGAATTAAGCCTACAGAAGGCAACATTTTTATTGAGCAAAATGAATTGCATTATGGTGATCCTTATAGTTCGAGAGAGGCTGGCATTGCCACAATTTTTCAGGAATTAACCATCATACCGAATATGACTGCCTTAGATAATGTATTTCTTGGCTTTAAGGAAGGCAAGTCGATTTTGGTTAATCGAAAAAAACGGTTAGAACGATTTTATGAATTGAGCAAGCTTTTAAATACCCATATTTCACCAAATTCTTATGCCATTGATTTATCTGTAGCTGATCAGCAAATTCTTGAAATTATGAGATGTTTAAATTTAGATTCCAAAATATTAATTTTGGATGAGCCTACTTCTTCTTTAGCACAGAATGAGAGAGAGGCTTTATTAGAGGCTTTAATGGAATTGAAAAAAAGAGGAATCACCATCCTTTACGTTAGCCATCATCTAGATGAAATTATGAAAATTTGTGATTCATTTACGGTATTAAAGAATGGTGTAGTTACAGAGCATAGGGACATAGAGGGTTGGACAAAGCAAAAAATTGTTCATGCCATGCTTGGTGAGGAAATTGACAGCGATTTTAAAGAAATCTTAATGCAGGAGTATCCTCATCAAATTCCTTCAGAGGAGATTGTATTAGAGGTTGAAAATTTGGAGAGCTTCCACTTTTTAAAAAATATCTCCTTTACATTAAAGCGGGGAGAAATTTTAGGATTGGGTGGGTTAGTGGGCTCAGGCAGAAGTGCAATTGCTCACACGCTCTATGGGCTAGGAGAAGGCTGTAGGGGAACGCTTAAATTACAAGGTGAGTCTCTTAAAATTCCTTCTACACCAAGACAAGCAATGGGATATGGAATTGTATTAGCTCCAGAGGATCGGAAAAAAACAGGTCTTCATCTAGGTTTTGAAGTACATGAAAACATTCATCTAATTGATTTAAAACGTATTGGTTCCTATGGTTTTTTATCTACTAAAAAATCTAAAAATCTTGCGCAACAATATATTCGAGAGTTTAAGTTAACACGACCAATTAACTCCATTGTTAAAAATTTATCGGGTGGAAATCAACAGAAGGTTTTACTGTCAAAGGTTACAAGTGTTAACCCAAAGGTTTTAATAGTTGATGAACCTACTAGAGGGATTGATGTTGGCGTTAAATTAGATGTATTACGTAAATTAAAGGAGTTAGCGATGCAAGGTATGAGTATCATTATTATTTCCTCAGAGCTAGAAGAGGTAGTTGCTGTTAGCAATCGTGTACTTGTTATATCTAAAGGGGAAATTGTTAATGAATTAACGGGGAAAGATATTAGTGTTAAAAAAATCGTTGAATCAACGTTTTTGGAAGGGAGTCACCAGACATGATGAACAAACTATCTGAAGAGCAGAATTTGACTTCTTATAGCAATAAAATTCTGAATTTTGGAAATATCAAGAATTTTGGATTTAGATATGGAGTAGTGTTCGCATTTGTAGTGCTAATTATTATTTCATCGATTGTTTACAATGGGTTTTTAAATCCTACAAATGTATTAAATATGCTAAGTCAATTAGCCATTATTGGCATCATGGCTGCTGGAATGACCTATGTTATGATCACTGGCGGCTTAGATATGTCCATCGGGGGATTATACGCTGCAACGGCTGTTGTAGCTGCAAGCTTAGTTGATAGCACGTCTATTTTTGTAGCTGTGATAGTCGGTCTATCCATTGGTCTCATTGCAGGCTTGTTAAACGGTGTGTTAATCACTTATTTGAAAGTTCCTCCCTTTGTAGCCACACTAGGAACAGGCTCTATTTTCACTGGCTTTGCATTAGTATACTCAAAGGCACAGCCATTTTTTGTAAAAGACCCAGCCTATAAGTTTTTTGGTTCGCATTATTTAGGACCAATCCCCGTTTCAGTCATTATTCTAGCTGCTATTTTTATTACGCTAGGGATAATTCTCTCTTACACGCTATATGGAAAGGCTCTCTATGCAGTAGGAGGAAACAGTGAGGCTAGTAGATTAGCAGGTTTAAAGACAAATCGCCTAATCATTAGCACCTATATCATCTGTGGTCTATGTGCCTCAATGAGCGGTATCATTTTATCTTCTCGACTTGCACAGGGGCAGGCAAATATAGGAGAATCAATTGTTTTGGATGTAATAGCTGCCGTCGTTATTGGAGGCACTTCCCTTTCAGGGGGGCAGGGTGCAATTTGGCGAACATTTATTGGTGGAAGTATTTTAATCATGATTTCAAATGTTTTTGATAGTCTTTCCATCAGTACGTATTGGCAATCAATTTTTAAAGGTGCCATTATTATTGTCGCTGTTATGATCGATTTTTATGGTCGTTCGAAGATTCAGAAATAGAGAGGATGAATAAAATGCGCTTACACAATAAGGTAGCAATCATTACAGGTGCAGGAAATGGACAAGGGTTAGCAGAGACTGAATTGTTTTTACAAGAGGGAGCGAAAGTAGTTGCCACAGATATAAACGGGGAGGCATTGGACCTTTTGATGAAGCGGTACACGAGAAATGATCATCTTTTTGTGCATAAGCATGATGTATCCTCTGAAGCAGAGTGGGATAGCGTTATCCAAAAGGCCATTCAATTGTTTGGACGTATAGATATTTTAGTAAATAATGCTGGCATTCCCTCAAGAAACTCAATTATACAGGAAGATTTAGAGGGCTGGAATAAGGTTATGACCATTAATGCGACAGGTACTTTTTTGGGTGTTAGAAAATGTGCTGAGCATATGATAAAGCAGCGAGCGGGAAGTATTATTAATATCTCTTCGGTCTATGGAATTATTGGCGAAAAGGGCTATGTGTCTTATCATGCCTCAAAGGGAGCTGTCAGAAGCTTAACAAAGGCAGCAGCAATGGATTTAGCAGAATATAATGTACGGGTAAATTCTGTGCATCCTGGCATGATTAAAACGGAAATGACACGAGATCTTTTTGAGAATAACGAAAAAGCGAAATGGATGAAAGAAGTAACGCCTTTGCCATTACTTGGAAATCCTATAGATGTAGCCTATGGTGTTTTATATTTAGCGACTGATGAAGCGAAGTTTGTAACAGGCAGTGAGCTAGTGATTGATGGTGGTTGGATTGCGAAATAAAAATTATTAATGGAGGTATTTATGACGAAGCGTATTCTCATTACAGGGGCTACTGCTGGCATTGGCAGAGCTACTCTCGATAAATTTTACCAGGAGGGTTTTCATATCCTTGCATGTGATATTAATGTAGCGGAAGGTAGCAAGCTAAGTGATATTTATGGTGCTCAGGTTGATTTTATAGAATTGGATGTTACAAATGAAAATAAATGGAAATCATTACAAAGATATATACATGACAAAGGCTATGAAATTGATGTATTGTTTAATAACGCTGGAATATTTGTCATGAATGATCTTACTACAACTACAGAAAAAGAGTATCAGTCTATGTTTGATATTAATGTTAAGGGTAGCTTTTTAGCATTAAAATATATTGCACCTATTATGTATAAACAGGAAAATGGCTCGATTATTAATGCATCGTCCAATGCAGCCTTTTTTGGAGCAAAAGGTTTAGGAATATACGGGGCTACTAAAGGTGCTATTCGAACACTTACAAAAAACGCAGCGATGGAATTTGCACCTTTTATTAGAGTAAACTCCATTCATCCAGGATATATCCAAACACAGATGATTGAATATGCAGCACAAAAATCAAATAAGACACCTCAGGATCAGGTAAAATATGTACCTTTAAAAAGATTAGGACGTCCAGAGGAAATTGCATCCTTAGTCTATTATCTAGGGAGCGAGGATGCTTCCTATATTACGGGTAGTGAAATTGTCATTGATGGTGGTGTTTCAAGCGGCCAGTCGATCTGGGAAGAGGAGCATTGCTAAGAAGCTTGAAAGGGTGAGAATGATGTATTTATCGTTAAAATATAAATATCTTATTCTTACCCTTGTTGTATTTATTTTACCGTATTTTATGATGACCATAATTTATATAAATAATGTTGGAGAATATCAAAAGAAACTTTTAATAGAAACAAGGCTAGAGGTATTAAAAAAAATTCATTATTTTAATTCGTCTTTTGAGAGTAATCAAGCAAGTACAAAAGTATATCATGAAGTGTTAAATTCTATTTGGGGTAGCTACTCTGATTTTCTTTTATTAACAGAGCAAAAAGATATAAAATTCAGCACAAATTCCCATATATCAGAGCATGAGGAGTATTTTCTTAAACTGGAGCCTCAGAAAACCAATTACTATAAAATTGATTATTTGAATGTAGAACGAATTCTAATGTATTCATTTGATTCCTTTAATAATTGTTACTATGTTGTCATTGCTACGTCTGACTCCATTTTTAAAGAGGTAAATAATAAAAAGGAGGATTTAATGGCTTTTGCAATTGCTTCTACCTTACTGCTAACCATCATCACCTTTTTATATTCCAATAAAATAAGCACAACGTTACAAATGCTTATTGAACGTATTACCTCTTATAGAAAAGCAATTTATCATTTTGAAGATAAAGAGAAAAAGCATGTTTGGATTAATGATGAGTTAGATATTGCCAGTCATGAATTAAACCAAACCATTGCTTATATGGTAGAAAAGGAAAAAGGCTATGTTCGAGAAAACTATGAAGCGCAATTGAATAATTTACAAAGCCAAATTAATCCTCATTTTCTTTACAATACCTTAGATAATATTAATCAATTAGCCATGATTCATGAGGTTGAGGAAATTTCTACATTGAGCGTTGGGCTTGCAAAGCTTTTTAGATATAATACGGGCAACAGTGAAAATGAAACAACCATTGAAAAAGAGCTAGAGATTATTGAAGAATATATTAATATTATGAAAATAAGAATCTCTTATTTACTATTTGACATTCAAATAGAAGAAAACGATTTATTACAAAATGCTATTTTAAAATTTACACTCCAACCAATTGTAGAAAATATTTTTAAGCATGGTTACAACCATAAAGAAGCTCTATCAATAAATATCAAAATTTATCGAAAAAAGAATTATGTAATAATTGAAACTTATAATAAGAGCGAATATAAGGATACTGCTAGAATAGCGATGCTAAATGATAAAATGAATGAAGAAAATCACGAAGGCAGTATTGGTTTAAAAAATGTAAATAGGCGTTTAAAGATAAAATATGGAGAAGCATATGGTGTAATGGTGCTAGTCAATGAGCAACAATACTTTGTGTCGAGAATTTTGTTACCATATAAGAAATAATATCTTCTAACGGTGAGGTGAGCTCTATGAATCTTTTTATTGTAGAAGATGAAAACTTTATTAGAGAGGGTTTAAGCTTTTTTATTAACAGAAATTTTATAGAATCCTTACGTGTTTATTCTTATACAACGGGGGAGGATATGCTGCTGGCAGCTAAAGAAATTGCTCCAGATATTGTTTTATCGGATATTAATTTACCCGGGATAAGTGGAATAGAGGCTGTTCAGGAGCTAAAAAAGTTTCATCAATTTAAGGTGATTTTTCTATCTGGCTATGACGATTTTCAATATTTACAAAGTGCTATTCAAATTGGAGCTGAGGATTACATTTTAAAGCCAATCGATTATAAAAACCTAAAGCTAAAGCTATCACAAACGATGGAAGCATTGAGCATGAAAAAGCAAGTAGATTATGCAATTAAATATAATCAATTATTAAATTTACTATTGGCCTTTGATCAACAAATGACAGATTGTAGTATCTATTCATTTGAATACTTTATGGTTAGTATAAATCAAACAAAAAATATCGGAATTTCACATGCTCATGAGTTATTTTACTTTAATATTTTTGGGGAACATATTGAGATTATGAATACCGATTTTGTATTGTCATATAGTCAGCATAATCATATTGTTCTTCCAAAAAAAGACTTACATGATTTAAATCAAGCTGTGCTGGAGTTGCTTCTAAAGAGGCATCTAAATACTGATAGCACTGTGCTAAATAAAAGAAAATCCATTTTTGATAATCAAATCTTTACAGATGAATTAAAATTAAAAGAATTTATTGTGGTTTTACAAAATAAAAATATTGGTTTTCAGCAGAGGTTAGAAATCATGATTATGTTTTTATTACAATATAGTATCTATTTCAATTGCTTGGAAACATATCATCGCGCTCAAAAAATAATTGGTATCCAACATCAAATGATTAAAGAAGCCAATTTATCAAAAATAGTAAATAACTATATCATGCCACTCGTCGATAAAATACTTAACTTACATGGCAATAGGGATAATTTAGGTAAAAAAATAGTCGATTATATTTATACGCATTTTGATGATCCGCAACTAGATTTGAATTATTTATCAAACATCTTTAACAAAAGCCAAGCAAATTTAAGTATATTAATAAAAAAAAGCATTGATAAAAATTTTATCCACCTATTAAATGAACTTAGAATTAACAAAGCTAAGCAGCTATTAGATTATAGTGATAAAAGAAATAATGAAATTGCTTTATTAGTAGGTTATAGCAATGAAGAATATTTTAGTAAAGTATTTAAAAAATATGTTGGTATGACACCTGCTAAATATCGATCCATAAAAAAATAGAAAGAATGATGTACTGTAGATTCGTTCTTTATAGGCTAAACATGTAGAAAGTAGGAACCAGAAGAGAGTTGACAAATTGTGTGTGTTAAAAGAGCTTGTTAAAAAAATTCTGCAATCTTTAACAATGTTATTTCTCAGACTTTAGTAACTAGTAAATTTTAAATCATGTATATCGATGTTAAATCTATTCTTTTACTTATGTTTGGCATTAGCCATCCCGGTATAGGCTCATCTTTTTTTGAGAATAGTCATTTGAAGGGGCAAAGTGTATTCATTTTAAACTATATTGACTCGCTAACAATATTGGTTTCTATTCAATAGTTATAGGAACTATGTGAAATAGCTCCAAATAAAAATACTTTACTTTAATTGTTTCGTATTGATAGCAAGAAAGCTTTGTAGTAAATTAAAAGAAATTACATAAAAGCAATAGGTGCCCATTAGGGAGAATAGGGAATAAAGTGAAAAGCTTTAGCGGACCCGCCACTGTATAAGGGAATTTCATAGTGTATGCCACTAGCAAATTGCTGGGAAGGTACTATGAGGTGTTGAACTTGAGCCAGGAGACCTGCCTACATGCTTTAGAAGATATAGATGATGGAAAAGTCTGTAGTTTATTTGTCATGACAATAAACTACAGACTTTTTATTTTGTCTTAATGAGAACGAGAGGAGAAATAATCATGCAATTATTACAAGACACGATTCAAAACATTCAGGGGGCTGATATGAAAAGTATGGAGCAAGCTAGAAAGCGGATTGATGCGCTTTGTAAGCCCCCAGGTAGCTTGGGTAAACTAGAATCACTTGCCGTACAGCTCTCTGGTATAACAGGACAATTATATCCGATGGTCGACAAAAAAGTGATGATTGTCTGTGCTGCAGATCATGGTGTTTGCGAGGAAGGTGTAACCACGAATCCACAAGATGTTACGGTCTTTCAAACATTAAATTTTCCTAAGGGGGGTACAGGCGTTTGTGCGATTGCTGGGATTACCAATGCAAAGGTGGTCACAGTAGATGTGGGTGTAAAAGAAGATATTCCACTTGATGCAGGTGTCATTATTCATAAAATTAAATATGGTACAGATAACATGGCACAAGGTCCAGCTATGGCCAAACAAGAAGCCATTCAATCGATAGAAGTAGGAATCCGTGTGGCCACTGAGGAAATCATAAAAGGTGCTGATGTACTTGGGACTGGAGAAATGGGCATCGGCAATACAACACCAAGTGCTGCGATATTAGCTGTTTTGACGGGATGCAACCCTATCGAAGTAACGGGGTTTGGTGCAGGAGTAGGCCAAGGAGGCATTGCCTATAAAGCGGCAGTTATTGAAAAAGCAATTACCTTAAATAAGCCTAATCCAAATGATGTTATTGATGTTCTGGCTAAGGTTGGAGGGTTAGAGATAGGGGCGATGACAGGTATTATTCTTGGCGCTGCTGCCCATCGTAAACCCGTTGTCATTGATGGATTTATTTCGACTATAGCCTCCCTCATTGCTTATAAGCTCGAACCAAAAGTAATCAATTATATCATTCCTTCCCATGCTTCAGAGGAACCAGGGGCAAAAATTGCCGCTGCCTTACTAGGCATTGAACCAATGTTGCACATGAATATGCGTTTAGGCGAAGGTTCTGGAGCAGCCTTAGCCTTTCCTATTTTAGATGCAGCTTGCTCGATGATGAAAAACATGATGACTTTAGAAGAATCAATGCAGTTGTTAAAAAGATAAAAACAATAAAACAGCCAATGACTTAATTTTTGGTCATTGGCTGAATGGTATTTATGCACGATTTAATTTTCGTAATGGCAAGCGCCACTTCATCATATAGGAAAGAATACGTAAAGCTGTAATCACTGCGAATAAAATATAAAGGAAAATGTCCCCTGTAAAAACCTCGAATCCGATTAGCAATCCTGCAAGAGCTGCCCAAACACCATAAACTTCATCACGGAGAACTAATGGTTTTCTTCTAGCTAATAAATCTCGTACAATACCCCCACCTGAACCTGTCAAAACAGCAGCTACAATGACTGCGCTTACTGGCATATCAAGCTTAACAGCATAGAGTGCGCCTTGAATAGCGAATGCTGATAAGCCAATCGCATCTGTGAAGTTACCCCAACGATGCCAATGTTGAATCAGATGATGCGGAAAAATAAAGAATATCGTAATCGCAGCAAGCGCTATTTGAAACATCATATCCTGTCCCCAAAGTGTTGTGACAGGTAGTCCAATGAGTAAATTTCGGATAGCTCCTCCACCAAAAGCAGTCACAATACCAAGTATATATACACCGAATAAATCGTATTCTTCTTCCATGGCAATAATTGCCCCAGAAATAGCAAAGGCAATTGTTCCTATAATACTAAAAACCTCCCAAGCCATCCCTTTCACCCCTTCTATCAATAAATAAACTTTATTAAAAGTTAAAAGACTTTTTACGTAACAGAATCTATGAATTTAATAGCCAAAATCGGTCATTAAATACGCATCTTGAAATGAGTCCGCACATTAGCTTAGCGTAAAATCCTCTTAGAAACAATAGGCAAGTTTTACAGGTGCACATACAAATTGATAAAATGTGATTAAAATAAAGAAAAACATTCGTCAAAAGCGTTCATATACCAGTAGTTGGTTAGGGAATTCTAGAGTGATTGAAGTCAATTTAGATAGTCAATAAATCTTACTGATTGAAATGCGAGACATTGTGAAATGGAGAAGAAAGAATGACGTTTACATCAAATTTATCAACAGAAACGCTATCGTTAGCGGCAAAAGTAGAGGAGCAAGTTCGGCCTTATCATGCCAAGGT
This sequence comes from Lysinibacillus sp. UBA5994, assembly GCF_002429725.1. Lineage (NCBI taxonomy): Bacteria > Bacillati > Bacillota > Bacilli > Caryophanales > Bacillaceae > Lysinibacillus > Lysinibacillus sp. UBA5994. The sequence goes on from NZ_DJAU01000050.1 coordinate 71,371, forward strand.
AGAAGAAATGGCGTTCTACAATCAGCAGAAGGTGCTAGCAGCTTTCAGAAAGCATCAAGTAAGTGATTATCATTTACACCCATCAAACGGCTATGGCTATGATGATGAGGGGCGGGATAATCTAGAGCGTGTTTATGCGGAAGTATTTGGTGCTGAGGCAGCCATAGTCCGACCGCAAATTATTTCAGGCACACATGCAATCACGCTTAGTCTATTCGGTGTTTTGCGTCCTGGTGATGAGCTGCTTTATATTTCGGGTCAGCCATATGATACATTGCAATCCATTGTCGATGGTGGTGATAAAGATACAGGTTCACTGAAAGATTATAAAATCAGTTATCGACATGTGGATTTACTAGATAATCAGGTCATTGATTGGGCAGGTGTTGAAGAGGCCATTACAGCACAAACCAAAATGATTGCGATTCAGCGTTCAAAAGGCTACGCAACACGTCCATCCTTTACAATTGAAGAAATTGCAGATATGTGTGTAAAGGTACGTAAATTAGCTCCGAAAGCTATTATTTTTGTAGATAACTGCTATGGCGAGTTTGTAGAGGCGCAGGAACCTACAGAGGTCGGGGCTGACTTAATGGCAGGATCGCTCATTAAAAATCCAGGTGGAGGCTTGGCTAAAATTGGTGGCTATATTGCTGGACGCGCAGATTTAGTGGAGAAATGTGCCTATCGTATGACATCTCCAGGTATTGGAGCAGAAGCGGGGGCCACATTAAATACACTAGGTGATTTTTATCAAGGGTTTTTCCTAGCACCACATGCTGTATCGCAAGCACTAAAAGGGGCGATATTTACAGCTGCAATGCTTGAGGAAATCGGCATGAGCACTTCTCCGAGCTATCACGCGAAGCGTACAGATTTAATTCAATCAGTATCGTTCCAAACGGCTCAGCAAATGATTGATTTTTGTCGTGAAATACAAGCGAACTCACCGATAAATGCCCATTATGCTCCTGAACCAGCCTATATGCCAGGCTATGAAGATGATGTCATTATGGCAGCTGGAACATTTATTCAGGGGTCCAGCATTGAGCTAACAGCGGATGGCCCAATACGACCGCCATATACAGCATTTATCCAGGGGGGACTAACATATGAACACGTTAAATTTGCTATTTGCAGTGCGGTTCAAGCTATTCAAAAAGCATAACAAGACAATAGATAAAGCCTAAATATGAATAGTTTTTTACAATTTTTAATCGAATTGAAAAAAATAGTGCCAACCATGTTAGATAACCTTACATGGTTGGTTGACAGTAAAAAAATTTCGTTATATGATAAGCGGGTATTGGAGGAGGACTTAAATGAGTCGTGAAATTAGACGAACTATGCCGTTATTATCGATGAGTATCGTGATGCAATTAACAGAGCTTTCGGCAAGACAAATTCGTTATTATGAAGAACACCATTTAATTGAGCCGCACCGAACAGAAGGCAATCGACGTATGTTTTCACTAAATGACGTCGACACATTGCTTGAGGTTAAAGATTACTTAGAACAGGGTATGAATATGGCGAAGATTAAAAAAATATTTGCTAAAAAGAAAAATCCTGTTGCAACAACTGATGAGCAAGATTTAAGTGATTCAGAATTACGCCAAATTATGCGCGAAGAAATGCGTCAAGCACAGCGCATGCAAAAATCGTCCATCCGAAGAGGGGATTTATCTCGATTCTATTAATAAATAGAGTAGGGTAAACATAAAAGCTAGACAAATTATAGGAGTGTGGAAAACTGTGGGTAAATACACAAAAGAGGACATTAAACGTCTCATCGAAGAAAAAAACGTAAGCTTTATTCGTTTACAATTTACAGATATTCTTGGCACTATCAAAAATGTTGAGATTCCTGTAAGTCAATTAGACAAAGCACTGGAAAATAAAATGATGTTTGATGGCTCATCTATTGAAGGTTTCGTTCGAATCGAAGAATCTGATATGTATTTATATCCTGATCTTGATACTTTCGTAGTATTCCCTTGGACTTCTGAAAAAGGGAAAGTAGCACGTTTTATCTGTGATGTTTACACTGCGAAAGGCGAGCCGTTTGCTGGTGACCCACGTAACAACCTAAAACGTATTCTTAAAAAAATGGAAGAAATGGGCTTCTCAAGCTTCAATTTAGGGCCTGAGCCAGAATTCTTCTTATTCAAATTAGATGCAAAAGGCGAACCAACATTAGAAGTAAATGACCATGGTGGTTATTTCGATTTAGCGCCAACAGACCTTGGTGAAAATTGCCGTCGTGATATCGTGTTAGAGCTAGAAGAAATGGGCTTTGAAATTGAAGCATCACACCATGAGGTAGCTCCAGGACAACACGAAATCGACTTTAAATATGCGGATGCTGTTACTGCATGTGATAACATCCAAACATTCAAATTAGTGGTTAAAACAATCGCTCGTAAACATGGCTTACACGCTACATTTATGCCAAAACCACTATTTGGTGAAGCGGGCTCTGGTATGCACTTTAACGTGTCACTATTTAAAGGCAAAGAAAATGCGTTCTATGATGAATCTACAGAATTAGGTCTTTCTGAAACAGCTATGCAATTCATGGCGGGTGTTCTTGCACACGTACAAGGTTTCACAGCTGTAACAAACCCAACAGTTAACTCTTATAAACGTCTAGTACCAGGTTATGAAGCACCATGTTATGTAGCATGGTCTGCACAAAACCGTTCACCATTAATTCGTATTCCATCTGCACGTGGACTTTCAACTCGTGTTGAAGTACGCTCTGTAGACCCTTCTGCAAACCCATATTTAGCGATGGCTGTTATTTTAGAAGCAGGTCTTGAAGGTATTCGTCAAAGCCTAACACCACCTGCTGCTATTAACCGCAACATCTATGTGATGTCGGAAGAAGAGCGTCAAGCAAATGGTATTGAAAACCTACCTGCAGCACTTGATGATGCACTAACATTACTTGCTAAAGATCAAGTAGCACAGGAAGCATTAGGTGAGCATATTTATGCAAACTTTAAAGAAGCAAAAGAAATCGAGTTCGATATGTACCGTACAACTGTTCATCAATGGGAACGCGATCAATATTTAAAAATGTATTAATCATAAAGATACCGAGTGCCTGATAAAGGGTACTCGGTTTTTTTCTGAACATATTAGGAACGATGGGGTCATATGACAACCCCATCGTTATTTTAGTATTAGCGCATATGTTTATGATGGTGTGGCATATGGCAAGGGTTAGGTGGCATACCGCACATTGTATGTGTTTCACAGCATTCATTCACGACAGATTCTGTGCATGGGAAATAATACTGATGATCAATCATATGTTTGTTCACTGTTGTAACATGTGCAGGTTGTACGTGTGGAACAACTGTATGGATATAATTTGTGCGTACATATTGCTCTGGTGGTAAAAATTGTGGTGGATCATATTGCATTGGCATCATTTGTGGCGGACAGCAGTGTGGACCTTTTGCCGGATGGCGTCTTCGTTGAAACATGTTATTACCTCCTGTTTTGATAAGTTGTAGTTCATTATTAAGATATGAGATATACGTCGATAGGGTCTATTTATTTGCCTATTAATGCATAGGTAAATCTAACAAGTAACTAAAATAGTAGAAAATCTATAATCAATTTGCCTACGTCTTTGAGTGAAATGAAAGCATGACATATTGTTGAAAATGATGATGTCAACGGCAGGAAAAGCAATTTCGCAGGGCGAGGCGTTTTCCGTTCCATCATCGTCCTTTCCAAAGGGCGATGATCCTCCTCCTCGATCATGCTGCAAAACTTCTTTCATGTCTAACAGTAGTGAACAAAATAGCACATATTTTCAAAGTGAAGATAATGAGTCTAACGACCATCCAAATGCTTGGTTTTCTACACGATGAATAGGTTTTTCAAATAACGTTCTTCCTAGCGTCATAATGTAAAATAAATTTTTATTAAAAAAGTATGTTTTTTGAAAAAATAGATATTGTCAATAAAACAATCGTACAGTATACTCTTTAATTGATAATGATTATCGTTGTCGATTATTTCTTAGGAGGAAATGTATGCCAAAATTATCACTGCAAAAAAAGAACTTTTTTGTACTTTTCACACTACTATTAACCTTCGCGTTATTGTTAGTTGGGTGTGGGGAGAAAACATCGAACTCCAGTAGTTCACAAGAGAACGACAAAGCAGAAGAAAGCAACACTGAATCAGAATCTTCTAGTCGTGAGATTACACATGCAATGGGTACTACAACGATTGAAGGCACACCTACAAAAATCGTTACACTATATCAAGGCGCAACAGATGTTGCAGTTGCTATGGGCATTAAACCAGTTGGGGTAGTAGAATCTTGGGCAGAAGCGCCTGTTTATAATTATATGAAGAATGAGCTTGATGGCGTTGCAATTGTAGGACAAGAAACACAACCAAACCTTGAAGAAATTGCAAAGCTTAAACCAGATTTAATTATTGCTTCTAAAGTACGTCATGAAGAAATTTATGATCAGTTATCGCAGATTGCACCAACAGTTGCTCATGAAACGGTTTTCGATTTCAAAGGAACAGCTGAAATGATGGGTCAAGCAATGAATCAAGAAGATAAGGTGAATGAATTACTTGGCGATTGGGATACACGAGTAGCTGATTTCCAAACAAAAATCAAAGAGAAGCTTGGCGATAAATGGCCATTCCATGTTTCTGTTGTCAACTTCAGAGCAGACCATGCTCGTATTTATGTGACAGGTTATGCGGGTTCTATTTTATCTGAGCTTGGATTCCAAGGTCCTAAAAATTTAACAGATGATTCTTTAGAAATTGTGAAGCTAACTGACAAGGAAAGCATCACACAAATGAATGCTGATGTTATTTATATGTTTATGGAAAATGATGAGACAGTGAAAAAAACTTATGAAGATTGGACAAACCATCCACTTTGGAAAGAGCTTGACGCAGTGAAAGCGAATCAAGTTTATCAGGTAGATGAAATTAATTGGAATCTAGCAGGTGGTATTACTAGTGCTAATTTAATGCTAGATGATATTTATGACAAGTTTGAATTAGAAAAATAGTGAATGGAGGATGGGCTGTTAAAAGTGTTAGAGAATACTTGAATAACAGCCCTCTCATTGTAGTGTTTGAGCATAATTGAAACCTACATAAGCTAAATTGTGGATCAAGAAAGTTGGCATAACATGAGAATTATTCTTTCCAGTACACCGATGAAACAAATAGGTTTATTCATCAGCTGTTTGATTCTTTTGCTGGCATTTATATTCAGCATAGCTATTGGTCAAACGTCCATACCTTTTTCGTCAATCTATGATGCTATTTTTCATTTTGATGCTGCTAACAAGGAGCATGTCATTATTCGAACATCTAGATTTACAAGAGCTGTGATCGCTACAGTAGTTGGCGCAAGCCTTGCCATTGCGGGCGCATTAATGCGAGCATTAACAAGAAATCCTTTAGCAGCTCCTGATATTTTAGGTATTAATGCAGGGGCCATATTTTTTATTGTCAGTGCTATTACTCTTTTTTCCGTTCAATCTTTAATGAGCTATATGTGGATTGCCTTTTTAGGGGCAGGTGCAGCGGGGGCGATGGTTTTTTTCCTAGGCTCATTAGGAAGAGATGGGTTAACACCGATAAAAATAGTATTAGCTGGTGCAGCGATTACAGCTCTATTTGTCTCGTTTACGCAGGGGCTTTTAGTCATCGATGAACAAGGTTTACAAAGTGTCCTGTTTTGGTTAGCGGGTTCTGTATCGGGGCGTAGTATTGAAATGCTCGTGCCTGTCCTACCGTTTATTTTAGGAGTGACAGTCGTGGCAATATTTATGGGGCGTTCAATCAATATTTTACAATCAGGAGATGATATTGCCAAAGGATTAGGACAACGAACAATGCTCACGAAAATCACGCTAGGCATAATTATTATCATACTGGCAGGCAGTTCAGTAGCTGTTGCAGGTTCAATAGGCTTTATTGGCTTGATTGTCCCTCATATGGCGATCCAACTTGTTGGCACAGATTATCGCTGGATTATTCCCTACAGTGCCGTATTAGGAGCAATATTGCTACTGTTGGCTGATATTGCGGCAAGATATGTGATTATGCCATTGGAAATGCCGATTGGTGTCATGACTGCCTTAATCGGAGCTCCTTTCTTCATTTATATTGCACGAAAGGGGTTAGCAAAAAATGCCTAATTATGTGTCGGTTCGAACGAAAACTAATCGTATATCTTTTCAAATTGCTAAAAGAACGGCTTGGATTCTACTACTTTTAAGCTTATTATTAGTCCTCATTACGGTTCTTGGTTTATCTGCGGGGAGCGAGTTTATCCATCCTGTCACAGTGGTGAAAGAATTATTAGGCTATGGCAATGGAGATTACGATTTTGTCTTACATACATTAAGGCTCCCGCGTGTGTTGATGGCCTTATTAGTTGGTGCTGCGCTGGGAGTTGCCGGTTTAATTTTACAAGGAATTATCCGTAATCCTCTTGCTGCCCCAGATATTATTGGTATAACGAGCGGAGCATCGATGGGGGCAATTATTTTTATCGTGTACTTTATGGGATCAGTCAGCATTCAATTTTTACCGTTAGCTGCTATATTAGGTGCTGGTATTGTCTCCTTCATCATTTACCTACTATCATGGAGAAAAGGAGTCACACCAATTCGAATGGTACTAATTGGAATTGGCATTTCAGCTTTAGCAAAGGCGGTTGTGACGATGCTGCTTGTAATCAGTAATGTAGCCGCTACAACGAAAGCCTATTTATGGCTGACAGGTAGTTTGTATGGGGCCAATATGCAGGATGTCTATTTGCTATTACCGTGGCTAGTCATTTTAGTGCCACTAACATTTATTTTAGCAAGAACGGTGAATGTGAAGGAATTAGGCGATGAAATAGCGATAGGGCTAGGAGTAAAAGTACAAGTGTATCGTTTACTTTTTCTACTCATTAGTGTCATGCTAGCTGGTTCTGCAGTAGCTTTTGCCGGTGGCATTGCCTTTGTTGGATTAGTGGCCCCTCATATGAGCAGAATGCTTGTTGGGCGTTCCTTTGCAGGATTAATTCCTGTGACAGCTATTATAGGTGGAATCATTGTCATTGTGGCTGATATGGTGGCACGCACAGCCTTTTTACCGAAGGATTTACCTACAGGAGTCTTTACTGCTGCAATTGGCGCACCATTCTTTATTTATTTATTATTTAGAACGCGCAATCAATAAAGCTTCATAATAAAAAAGTTAAAAGCGGGAGAAGAAGGTGACAGGAATTTGAAACATGTCTTAGAAGCACAAAATTTACATGTAAGCTATGGAGAAAATCTTATTTTAGAGGATTTGAATCTTCAAATACCAAAAGGAAAAATTACAGTACTAGTTGGGGCCAACGGTTGTGGAAAATCTACACTACTTCGGACATTTGCACGATTACAAAAAGCGAAGTCGGGTGAAATTTTTTTAGATGAGAATAAACTAGATGCCATTTCAACGAAAGAGGTAGCGAAACGTTTAGCTATTCTACCGCAGGGCCCTGTTGCACCAGAAGGATTAACTGTTCAGCAATTGATTAAGCAAGGTCGTTATCCACACCAAAGTTGGTTAAAGCAATGGTCTACGGAGGATGAAAAAATTGTTAACAATGCGCTTGCAGTAACACAGATGACTGAATTTGCCGATCGTCCAGTAGATGCATTATCAGGTGGTCAGCGGCAACGTGTATGGATTGCTATGACATTAGCGCAAAAAACAGATCTTATTTTACTAGATGAACCTACAACTTATTTAGATATGGCACATCAAGTAGAAATTTTAGATTTACTATTTGATTTAAATGACAAGGAAGGGCGTACTGTCGTTATGGTATTACACGATTTAAATTTAGCCTGTCGCTATGCCCATCATATTGTGGCGGTACGTAATAAACAGGTTTATGCCCAAGGCAAGCCAGAGGAAGTGGTGACAGCAGAGATGGTCCAAGCTGTTTTTCGTATGGATTGTACCATTATTAAAGATCCGCTTTTTGGTACACCTTTATGTGTGCCACATGGCAAGGGGCGAACAGTTCAAACAGTGGAATTAGAGGAGGTAGGGATCTGTTGAGCCTATCACTGTCAGCTGAAGAAACATCCGTGTTACTAAGAGAGTATCGATTGTCGATAGAGCCTGCAGTAGATGCTACATACTCTTTATATGCCAAAAATTTATTGGACAATGAACAAGCTCTAGATTATTTACAAAAAATTGCCCATTTCTTTCAATCGCCTTCTATCCTAGTTACGGCATCGTTGTTTGCGAAGCGCTATAGCGTCTTAACGATAGCTTCAGCCTTCTATGCTATGTCCAGATACGATAAAGGACTACATTGCAGAATTGAAAATATGTGGGTAGAAGCGGAATATTCAAAACCTTGGCTTCCTACTATTCGGCTAATCGATCGCACAGTGTCAATACCTACTGAAGACCGTGAAAAATGGCGTGATGAGGTTCTTAGAGAAATCTTTGCGAATAATTTAGCGAAGGTTTGGCAGTCATTAGCGAAAATAAGTAAAATTCCAAAAACAATCTTATGGGAAAACACAGCTATTTATGTGAATTGGCTCTATGAAACGAAAATAGGGGAAGGAGCCAGTGAGCAAGAAAAGGCTCGTATACAAGAGGATTATCACTATATTGTAAACCTAGCACCAGGCTCCATTTTTGGAGAGAGAAAAAATCCTTTGACGGACTATTGTGGTCCTAAAGTGACAATTATGGAATCGGAGCAACTTGTACGCTTGAGAAAAACATGTTGTTTCTATTATCATACCTCTGATGAAGCAAATGATTATTGTATCTCCTGTCCAAAAATAAAAAGATAATCATAACAACAAAATCTCTAAACCACCAAAAGTGAGTAAACACTTATAGCATTTCATAAGTGTTTACTCACTTTTATTTTTGACCATCAATACCTGCCATTAAATAAGGAATTGCAGGTTTGATAAATTCTTCGGGCTGTATCTCCTGATTGCTAGTTCTCCATTCTATAGAAGCTCCATAGATTCCCCAGCTTAATATTACAGCAGTCATTTTTAGCGCTTCGTTCTCTGTCGTTACATTTTGTTTCAATAACATTTTGTAAAAGATAATTTCAAGCTGCTCTCTAATAATGCGAGCAATTGTCTCTTCATAGCCTCTATGACAACGATTAGACAATGACTTTTGAAAATTAGTTATCGCTTTAAAGAGAATAATGAAAGCTCCTTCATTAAGTTCGTTATGCTGTAGAAAGTCATCATTCAAATTAATTAAAAATACTTCTGAAAGGACCTTCTCTAACAGATCATATATATCTTCAAAGTGATAATAAAAAGTCGCACGATTAATCATGGCCTCTGTCGTAATATCCTTAACCGTTATATCCTTGAACTCTTTTTTACTAGAAAGTGTAATGAAAGAATCCATGATTAATTTACGAGTCCGTATAACACGAAGATCTGTCTTAGATGAGGTCATTACTTACACTCCTTTTTAAACAAATTCTTCAAAGTGTTGTATAAACAACAATTCAAATAGATTATTGGTTTATTGATGATTTTATTATGAATAAAATACAACTGTAAGGCAAATAAGAGAGTTATATATTTATATTTAATGAAAGTAAGAAAAGGGGATAGTCAATTGAAGAATCATCCAATGGTTTGTGATTTAGAGACAGGTGTATGTGGAGTAGCTGGCGAGGAGGAATTGGGGATAATTGATTTTAATCAACCAAAGAAATCCATTGAAGTATACTATGTAACGGATCCAATATGTTCTCATTGTTGGGCACTCGAACCCGTTCTTCGACGTTTTATCGAGCAGTACGGACACTATTTTAACTTTCATACGATTATGGGAGGATTACTAGAAAAATGGGGTGATGGTCCAGTAGACCCTGCTAATGGAATATCTGGACCTGCTGACGTTGTAGGACACTGGAGAGAAGTTGGAGAATATTATCGCATGCCAATAGATGGAACAGTGATGATGAACAATCCAGTGCAATCATCCTATCCACCATCTCGTGTTTTTAAAGTGATTCAAAAAAATCAGCATGATGCTATAGCATTTGAATATTTGCGCAGAGCAAGAGAAGCGCTATTCGTATTTAATCAAAATATTGCAGATACATCCGTTATGATTGACATTGTAAATAAACTGGGGCTTGATGGAGTGGCTATTGTAAACGAATCAGAACAAACAAGCGGGCAACAGTTATTAAATGAAGATTTTGACCTTGCAAGAAATCTAGGCGTAAGAGGATTTCCAACAATTATTATGATGAATGAAGATCATAAAGGGTTGAAAATTGTTGGTGGGCGTCCATTTGTAAACTATGTGGAAGGACTAAAACAGGTTCTCGATTTTGAAGAGCTGCAACCAAAACAACAGCCATCTCTTTTAAGCTTGCTTGAAAAAGAAAAGCTTCTATTTTCGAAAGAAATTGAAGTCATGTATGATTTGGAAAAGTCAGAGGTTATATCTTATGTGAAAAAAGAGCTTTCATCAGATCAATATGAAATGAAGGAAATACTTGGTGAATGTTATATTACTACTAAATAATGAGGAGAAGGGCAATGACATACGTATTACAGGTAGATTTTAAATTGGATGGACCATTTGGTGACGAGATGGCAGAAGCGTTTTCTGATTTAGCAAAAAGTATTTATGAAGAGGAAGGACTTTTGTGGAAAATTTGGACAGAGAGCCCTGAAACAAACGAAGCAGGCGGCATCTATCTATTTGAATCAAAACGCACAGCTGAACAATATATAGCAATGCATTCAAAAAGGCTAGCTGAATTTGGAATCACTACGATCAACGCAAAAATCTTTGCTATCAATTCAAAACTGACTGAAGTTACGAAAGGTCCAATAAAACAATTAAAAAATCACTGATGCATCATAGAATTACTAGCTAATTCAAAGGAGTCTAATTTCTAATTAAGAAGTTAGGCTTTTATTTTATGAATGTATAAATATTCTGAATATTGTGAGGTTGAACCAATTGCGTTGTAGCGTTTACAATAGTTTTATATCACGTTTATGTTATAAAAACATGAATAATTTGAGTGTTTTTCTGTTTAATGCTCAATACTTCAAAGCTTTTAAATTGTTCTATAGCAGAAGGAGGGATGAGATATTGAATGAAAACAACATATTTTTGCTTATATAGTAGTTCAACAATTGATAAATAAATGTTTCTTATAAACACTATTTTAATTGTTGTTATGCAAAATACATAAATTATTGAGATTAAAAGAGATGAGGTTTTATAAAAAAATGAAAAAGTATTCTGTTGCTACATATTTTTACTTCATTATTCCGTCTTTAATTGGTATCTTTCTATTTATGACCCCCATTTTAACGGAAGAGGGCTGGAAAGTACCCATTGCCATATTAGCCAATGTTTTAGCGGGGATTGTGGCCCCGATCATTAGCTATTTTACAATTGGAATGTTTGCCATCTCTGCAATTGGTGCACTTATAGCGAAATTTATCCCTCGTAAAAATGCTAAAGAACCTAGTATGTTGGATACATTGTTTTATGTTAATTGGTTTTGGACAATTACTCGTATTATCGGTTTAGCCTTTGCTTCAATGGTGGTCTTCAATTTTGGACCGTCTGCCATCAATAATGAAAATACGGGTGGACTCCTCATGGATCCAAATGAGGGACTTGTGACGTTCTTATTTACCATTTTTTTGTTTGCGGGTTTCCTTTTACCATTTTTAACAAACTTCGGTTTACTTGAATTTTTCGGGACAATGATGGTGAAAATTATGCGGCCACTGTTTAAAAGTCCAGGGCGTTCTTCAATCGATGCTCTTACGTCATGGGTAGGTGATGGCACAATAGGTGTGTTAATGACCAGTAAACAATATGAGATGGGGAACTACACAAAAAAAGAAGCTGCGATTATTGCCACAAGTTTCTCAGTAGTGTCCATCACATTCTGCATCGTTGTATTGGATACTGTACATTTGGCACGCTATTTTATTCCTTATTATTTGACAGTAGTACTTTGTGGAATTGTATTAGCCATTATTATGCCTCGAATCTATCCACTTGCGAAAAAGGAGGATACGTATATAGATGGGACACCAGTGGATTATTCACGTGAGAAATTACCAGAGGGCTATAATTCTGTTTCACATGGTTTAGAAAATGCACTTGCTGTTGCGCATGCAAATCGAGATCCACGACAATTTTTCAAAGATGGCTCTAGAAATGTAATTGATTTATGGGTGGGTGTGGCCCCTATCGTTATGGCTTTTGGAACAATTGCCTTAATGCTTGCTGAATTTACAAGTATCTTTGCGATTTTAGGAAAACCGTTTGAACCAATTTTAACCTTCCTTGGCTTGCCTGAAGCGGCTGAAGCAGCGCAAACAATGGTCGTAGGCTTTGCCGATATGTTTCTACCCTCTATTTTAGGTGCAGGGATTGAATCGGAAGTTACTAGATTTGTTATTGCTGTTGTTTCTGTGTCACAGCTGATCTATATGTCTGAGGTAGGTGGACTTATTTTAGGTACAAAAATTCCATTGAAGTTTTTGGATTTAGTCGTCTTATTTATACTACGTACGCTTATTTCTCTTCCAATTGCAGCATTGGTTGGTCATCTACTCTTCTAACTAAAATGCCAAGTCTTAAATGGACTTGGCATTTTTCATGTTGTTGAAATATCAACGGTAGAAAATTTCTTGACGCCATAAAAAAAGGGAGGTAGCTGATATTGGTAGGGACGTTTCACTCCTTTTCCATTTATACAATACGGCAACCTAACAAAATATATGAATATGCCTTCTGCGTTTGAAAATAGCTTGCATCACAAAATATTATCAAAAAATCCTAGTAACTTGGCAAGAGTTCCATTTTTGCATATGTGTCACATAACCACTATGCATATACTGTGGCAAGAGGGGGGGAGGTGAGCTTTTATGAGAATTAATTGGAAGGTTCGTCTTCAACATATTCCATTTTTACTAGGGCTATTTTCATTGTTGCTCTTACTCGCACAACAAGTGGCTGCAATTTTTGGCTATGATTTTACAGGTGTGATGAGTGAGCAAATATCATCTCTTTTAAATACAGTCTTATCCATTTTTGTGTTAATGGGGGTCATTGTCGATCCAACCACACGGGGCACTAGTGATAGTGAACGTGCCTTAATGTATCGGAGACCGCGATAAAATGAACAAAAAGTGTAATTTTACAATAAGAATAAATATGTTATAATGTTAGAAAATTGATAAAGTGGGGAGGATGATTGAATGTCCCTTGAATTGGAGCGCAGAATTGCGAAGCTCGAGGAGGAAATGGCGGATTTACGTCAGGAGTTGACAGTATTAAAAGGTTCACAAAGCACTGAAAAAATTAATACTCTTGATGCCAGACAGTCGATGATCAAGCAATCAGAACCAATTAAACCAAAACCAGTACTGGAGTCGAAGCCTATCCCGACTATAGTAGCGGAAAAAGAAGTGCAACCACAGCCATCGATGGAGGAACGTGTTATGTGGGCACTTCCAAAAGTATTCATGGTTATTTTAGTAATGGGCGTACTTTGGGGTCTAAAACTTGTCAGTGACTATGGCTATTTATCGGATGGCGTGAAAATCATCCTTGCCTATGTATTATCGGTGGGATTGGCGGTTATTGCCTACGTACTAGAGCGTAGGAAAGTAGGCTCATCGGCTATAACGATTTCTTTATATGGTGGGGCATTTATTGTCGGCATTTTAACAACCGCAGCGAGTGCCATATTATATGAAATCATTGGTCTTATTCCAGCACTAGGCATTACGCTGCTTTATATTGGCTATGGTATTGCCATTAGCTATTTGAAGAAAAATGAAGCACTAACTGTTTTTGTTGCCTTTACATCATTATTACTACCTTACCTACTAGAATATATGGATTTTAGTGCTGTCATTATTTTATTATTTGTGGTTGTATTGTTTGCTGCATTGCAATTAGTTATTTACCAGCACAAGCAAAAATTAGCCCTTTATATCGCCACATTCTTTTCAATGCTAGCAGTGAGTGTTGTAGCATTTATGAATAGTGATCAGCAAGTAGTTTTTGCACTTGGTTTACTTGTGATTCTAGCAATCTTTTATGCAATATGGTGTTTACTGTATAACGCACAATCCAAATGGAAGCCACTTCACATAGGACTCCAATTTTCTTTAGGCTCATTTAGTTTATTACTGCTGAACCTAATCATTCGTTCTCTTGAAAATGGAGAAATGCTACTACTCATTTTAATGGCTTTATTTGGCGCTGTAGCGTTTTATAGCTACCGTCAAAAATGGCAGGAGGTACTGGATAGTGCTGTGACACTTGTGTTTATCACCTTCTGTAATATGATACTTCTATTGAATATTCCGAATAAAGTGGATGATTTATTGTATCCTTTGATTGCATTTGCAGGCGTGATGATGAGCTTACGAATACGTGCAAGTATGATGAAGGTCGTTACTTCACTTTCCCTTGTGATGACATTTACACTAAACTTTATTTTCCATGAACCAAGTCCATTTTTCAGCATCGATCATTTAAGCTTATTTATGCCAATCATCTATTTCATCATTATTTATTTATATGCAAGACGTCCAAAAGAGACACTCTCACCTTTTGAAAAGGTCATGAAGGATTTGTATGTAATCGATATTTTAGCAGTGGTCACAGCTGGCTATTTCTTAGCCTATATTAGCAAGCTAGATGCCGTATACTTTACAGCCGCAAATGGCATTCCATATATGGTGTGTATCGTACTAGCTGTCTTATTTACTGGTTCTTTATTTGTAGAGGAAACTTACAAAGGACGTGCATTAACGCCAGTACTTGGTGCATTTTTCCTACTAGTCTCCTTGATGATCAGCACTAGAGTGTCAATGTTGGAAAGCTTAAACACTATCACTAGATTAATTTATTTAGCAGTGATTGTAGCGATTGTCGCTGATGTGCTTGTAAAAGGAATTATTTATCGATTGTACGAGGACCGTCTGGGGAAATATGTGGACGCTATTGTAAGTACGGGGATCGTGCTCACGATGATTTCCATATGGGGGCTGATCCATCAATTTACGTATAACAACGCCCTTGATTGGAAGCTAAGTATCGCCCTTACATCCATTACATTATTCTTAACAGCTAGTGTTTCACTATGGATTAGTTCCACACATCATTTAAAAACATTGCGCACAACAGGCTTTATTATTTTAGTTATCGCATTTATTAAGCTAATTTTCTTTGACTTATCTGCCCTTGATTTATTGATTAGAGCTGTTCTATTTATTACCATTGGTGGTATTGGGATGCTGTTGTCGGGTAGGTTGTTGAGGAAATAAAAAATGGGTTATTTAGCGTGCTTTATTCATCATCGCACGCTAAATAACCCTAAATTTTTTACGTTTTTAGTTCTTAATATGAATATTCATATTCAGTAGTATAGTCAATTGAACCAGGAGACACTGTAGGGCTACCGCCTGCGCAGGCAGCTTCAAACGTGTCATTGCCAACAATAACAGATTTATGAGTGCTAGAAGAAGTTCTAGCATATATTTTACTCGTACCGCCTGAATTATCATTGATATTGCCTATAGCTAAATCCCCATTGACACAAATGTTTGCATTCCTTCCAAGATTCACTCCCTGATAAATATTGGCACTTCCTTGTACATATATAGTTGAGTTTGAAATTTGATTTATCTGTCCCATCATAAATGATCCACCGATATACATAGTTGAATTGTTTAGATTATCTAAATTTCCATACAAAGTGGTACTTCCCGCAACTTCAATAACAGAGTCGACTATACGACCATTAAACTGATTTACAAAAAGCGCACCACCAACATGTAATTTTACGTTAGTCATTGAATTTAAGTTTTGACCATTCATACTACCAACTATATAGAGTGTTGAGTTGGAACTAGGGTAATTCATATTTGGAACTGTAAGAGTTCCACTTACTCGATAGATGGAGTTATTGAATTTTAACTCATCATTTTGAGAATAAGTAATATTTCCTTTGATTTGGCATTGTTTATTGGATAAATCCGCCCTTGTTCCAGTTGGACAAATATTTAAACTAGTCCCTGGATCAGCAATTGTATTGCCTGTAATAATTGATTCGTCAGATTCATTATTAGTTGTTGGGTCAATCATATTGGAAAAATCAACGGAAATTGTTCCCTTAATTTCTGCATTTTTTGCTTCGTCATGCCCTATACTTGTAAAGTTAATAATAAGTGCATCATCAGCTCGTGAAAATGTTACAGGGGTAACCTCAAAGGAATTTTTAGGATTTGAGTGTACTTTCATTTTAATAGTTTTTTCTTCAGGATCATCTTCTTTATCATCACTTTTTTTTAAAGATAAAACTATATCTGTTAAAACCTCTTCCATATCTTTTATAGCCAAACCTATATAATGTTGATCATCTTGTAATTGCTTTGCTTTAATATCTTCGTTTCTCTGATCTATAATCTTTTTGATAATATTTTCTTGTTTTGTAATAATTTCATTTGTCATAGCATGTTGAAAATAACTTGCGCCCATTTCTGCGATAGATTGGGATTGGAATGTACTTTCCACAATGTTATGTTGTTTTGTTGTATTGGAGGAAATTGCTAGAAATGAGAAGAAAATCACAGTAATTAATATAGATATAATTAATACTAACGCCAATACATAACCATTATTATTATTTAGGACATTCCTCACTATTTTTTATCCTCCTTTAAGCGACTTAATAAAGAATTGATTTCGATTTTATTTTTAGGGTTGCTCTTTTCCTCAATTGTTAAGTGTATATCTGCATCAGTTGTTTTGGGATTTATAGTAAAATCATTTGCTTGGATACACATCTGACTATTTTCAAACACTTCTGTTTTTGTTGTACTTTTGGTAGTGTATTGAACCGATAGGATACAGTTGTTTGAAGTGGCACCATATTCAATAGAACGTTTATGAATAGAGTTTAAACTAGCAATAATAACATTAGCTTCTTGTTGCATTTGATTTTTAGATACAGCTTTCTTTGAATATTCTGTGCCTTGAAAAAATATACTCCATGCTAGAATTGAAATGATAGACAATATAATCACTGTTGCTAACACTTCTACTAAAGTAAGTCCTCTTTCATTATTATTTTTCATAATTTTCACCCTCAGTAAAAGACATAACCATAAGTTTCTGCTACTAAAATATTGTTATTTTTATATATAAAAATACTAATCTGATTGGCTTTTGTGGGTTGTGAATCTAGATCTGGTGTTTTTGTTATTTTAATCTCAGTATAATATTTTGAAGGCTTTGATCTAGTATTAGATGTTTTAATGGTAATCGTATCATCACCATCATATGTAAGCTTGTCATCAGATTTGATAAATGAAAACTTACCATTTGGATTAGCCAACAAAGTATTAAAATCACTCTGTAATGCAGATTGCCAATAAGCTAGCTCTTTTGATGCAAGGTTTACAGCAATTTGTTTATCTTCATTTTGGTTATTTTTTTTACCCATTTGGGGTAGTAAATTAATTACAGAAACCAGTATGATAGCTAGAAGAACGATAGACGCAACAACCTCTATTAGTGAAATACCACGTTCGTTAAATACCTTTTTGGGGCTCATTTCTTCAACACCTTTCCATGATAAAAAAATTGAAGACTAAGTAATGATAGTGCAAATTTATGTATTTAATTAAATTGAAATCTTGTGTGAACTATTAAAATTGGTCTATTCTTCAATAATCTCAATTTGATATTTTGGCTTCGAAGGATAAAATTTTAACTTGATATAAATAGTACGTTCAACTATGAATGGAAAAGATAAATAAGGGTAAATAAATCCTACAGCTTCATTTCACTCAATAAACAGCAAATGGCTTTAATTTTTTAATAATTTACATCCTAATATCATACAACGGGATTACATACTTAAAAATATTTAGATAAAAATTACTATCTAGGATATTATAACAAATTACAGAGTTGTTTCTATAGAATTATAAAACACTTTGTGATTCTATAGAACTACCTTTTGAATTATTTTTGAACTTTTGTATAAAAATCAAAAGTAAAATCGGAATAAAGTTGCATTTTGGTAGTGCCAGAATACCATACTTGTAGTATGATTTGTATATAAATAGAAAAACCACTAAGTTAAATAAAGGATGATGTGGATGAAAACATACATAAAAATAATTAGCTTGTTTTTGGTAATTGTTCTAATTGTGGGATTTTTTGTTCCATCATTTGTGCTAAATGACACAGTTTTTGCTAAAGAAGGTCCTAAATCTTCAACCATTGGGGGTATTGAGATCCATGATGTGAAAACAGTAGATTTAGCAACTACGCTCCAAAATGCAATTTCAGAATGGCAAGAAGCCGAAATGGAAATTGTTAGTGATGGTATAGCCAAAACCATTGACTCGAAACAATTTGTTTTTGATCCATCAGCAGCTATTGCTCAGTACGAAATACTGACAAAAAAGCCTTGGTATGCTTTTTGGCAAAAAGAAAAAGTAGTTCATATTCCCATTCCTGTTACCGTCAATGAAGCGATTACGCAGCAAATAGAAGAAGCAGGTGTTTGGGATACAGATAAAACACTCCAGAAATTAATCTTACAAGCCAGCTATTTGAAGGAGCATAAGGTCGAAGCCGTTATCAATGAAGGTTCCATGCAAACCGGGGAAAGGATTGCCTTTCAGATTGCCGAGCTACCAGCAAATAGTCAAGGAGTAGCAAAAATCATTCCGTTATTAAATGATGTAAATCTAGTTCCAAATCAATCCATCTCGTTGCTTACACTTTTAGGTGAACAGGCTGGGGTTGTCAATGATGCAGGTTTAGATTTTGTGGCATCAATGCTATATAGTGTAATTCTTCAAACGGATTACGAAATTTTAGAAAGACACTCTCAGGAAATAAATCCAAGCTATTTGCAACAGGGAATTGAGGCAGATATCAATGCAGCATTAGCAAAAGACTTACAATTTATTAATCGGTCTGAGCAGCTCGGTAAACTGAAAGCATCTATAGAGGGTAATCAATTAAAGATAGAAGTTTTTGCAGCCGCGAAAGACAAGGACATCACAGTACGTGTTAGTAAGGATAAAATTGTAAAGCCACGCATTATTTATCGCTATTCGAAGGAGTTAAAGGCTGGACAAGAAAGAGTGGAGCAAGAGGGTAAAGAGGGTTCAAGAGTGGAAGTATATCGTTCCATTGTAGAGAACGGAGCAACAGAAGAACAATTCATTAGTAGAGATTATTATGCACCTCAAAATCGAATTGTTACGCGTTCTTCGCAGGAGCCTGTTATTATCACAACGCCTACTCAGAACGTAGGGGCGGGTGCATCAGATCCTGATTTAGAAGTGGATTTAGATGGTAATGGTTTGCCTGATGTGAAACCTTCAAAATCAGAGGAAACAAAGCAAGAAGATGGACCAGAAATTGTCTATGGCTACTATGATAAGGGTGGTAATTTCGTACAAACAAGTCCATAACGATTGGAGGTATGTTTATGGCAATGAAGCCAGGGCGTAAACGTTTAGGGGATTTACTGGTGGAATCAGGTGTTATCACAGCTGACCAGCTTGAGTACGCATTAACTACTAAGATGAAAAATGAGAAGCTTGGAGATTTCCTTATCAAAGAAAATTTCTTAACAGAGCAGCAGCTTATTGAAGTCTTAGAATTCCAGCTTGGTATCCCTCATATCAGCTTGAATCAGTTTTCAATTAGTCCCGAATTATTACAGCTAATTCCAGCGGAGCTGGCAAAGCGGACAAATATTATGCCGATTCGCAAAGAAAAAAATAAATTGTTTATTGCAATGGAAGACCCAATGGATTATTTCGCCATTGAGGAAGTTCGTATGACGACAGGCTGTCAAATCGAGACAAGTATTGCGGCAAAAGATGATTTATATCGGACGATAACAAAATACTATGATTTACAGGAATCAATGGATGCGGCAATGTTGGATTTGGCTGCCACAAGTACGGAAACACAAGAGGAAATAGAGAATGAGGATTCACCTATTGTTCGTTTAGTGAATCAAATTATTGCGAATGGTGTCGCACAGCGCGCTAGTGATATCCATTTTGATCCGCAAGAAACAGAGCTTCGTGTCCGCTATCGGGTAGATGGTGTGCTACGTACTGAGCGATCCTTGCCAAAGCACATGCAAAACGTCGTATTGGCGCGTATTAAAATTATGGGAAATTTAAATATTACAGAAAATCGTATTCCGCAGGATGGACGTATTAAAACCAATGTTAATTTTAGACCTGTCGATATCCGTTTAGCTACACTACCAACAGTTTATGGTGAAAAGGTAGTTATGCGTATTTTAGATTTAACTAATTCAGCCAATGATATTGATAAATTAGGCTTTAGTGCAAGTAATGAAGCACTTTTCAGGAAAATGATAGCCCATCCAAACGGTATGATGCTGATTACTGGACCAACAGGCTCAGGTAAGTCCTCTACGTTATATGCGGCCCTTTCTCATTTAAATGAAGAAGGCGTCAACATAATTACGGTTGAGGACCCAGTGGAATATCAGTTAGATGGTATCAATCAGATTCAAGTAAAAGAGGAAGTCGGCTTAACATTTGCGGTAGGGTTACGCTCAATTTTACGACAGGACCCCGACATTGTAATGGTAGGGGAAATTCGTGATCTTGAAACAGCTCAAATTGCTATCCGTGCTTCACTAACAGGCCATTTAGTATTAAGTACACTGCATACTAACAGTGCCATCGAATCTATCTCACGGCTCCATGACATGGGGATCGAGCCATTTTTATTATCCTCTTCCCTTGTAGGAATCATGGCGCAACGTCTTGTACGAAAAGTTTGTCGTGATTGTGCTGAACCATATATATTCACTTCTCGTGAACTAGAAATACTTGAGGAGAATGGGGTGGAAGGCAAAACACATGGTAAAAAAGGGCGTGGATGTCCTGCCTGCAATCAAACAGGCTACAGAGGACGTATGGCGATTCATGAAATCCTCCCTGTTGATCGCCAAATAAAGGATATGATTTTAAATCGTGTTGGTGATCGCGTCCTCCGTGATTATATGAAAGAAAAAGGCTACCATACCCTATTAGTGGATGGATTACAAAAGGTTGTAGCAGGCCAAACAACCACTTCAGAAATATTACGTGTTGCAACTGCAGACTAGGGGTGAAAAAAATGACAGCATATTCAATCGTTGAATTATTAACACGTGCATTTGAAGAAAAAGCATCTGATCTTCATTTAACAAAAGGTATTCCACCAGTATATCGTATCCATGGGCAACTGGAGCATTATGGCACAATCCCACTTGAAACAGAGGATTTGAAGGCAATGGTAAAGGTCATTCTTCCTGTCCATAAACAACAGGAATTTGAGGATAAGGGAGAAACGGACTTTAACTTTTCATTGCCTGGGAAATGTCGATTCCGTGTCAATGCATACCATCAGCGAAATGAAGTGACGATTGCAGCTCGTTTAATTGAGGCTAAAATTCCTTCTATTGAAGCACTCAATATGCCACAGGTGTTATATAAGCTTGCGGAAAAACCACAAGGCTTAATTTTAGTAACTGGCCCAACAGGCTCAGGGAAATCAACTACCTTGGCAGCAATGATAGATCACATCAATGAAACAAGATCTAAACATATTATTACGTTAGAGGATCCAATTGAATATTTGCATACACATAAAAAGTCTGTCATCAATCAACGTGAGATTGGTGTCGATACAATGAGCTTTGCCAATGGTTTACGTGCATCATTACGTCAAGACCCAGATATTATTTTAGTTGGGGAGATGCGAGATTATGAAACCATTTCAACGGCTATTACGGCTGCTGAAACAGGGCATTTAGTTATGGCTACACTGCATACAAGTAGTGCACCAACGACGATCGACCGTATTATCGATGTATTTCCACCACATCAGCAGAGTCAAATTCGTGTGCAGCTTGCGAATGTACTACAAGGTATTGTTTCTCAGCGTTTATTTGTACGTAAGGATGTAAAAGGGCGTATTGCTGCGACAGAAATTTTAGTACAGGCACCTGCTATTTCAAATTTAATTCGTAACGAAAAAATTCACCAAATTCCAAGTGTGATGCAGACAAGTAAAGCATTGGGTATGCACACATTGGAATATTCCATGCAACACCTAATTACCACAGGTAAGATTTCACTAGAGGATGCAAGACCATATATGAACGCTGGTGATTATAGTTGACGATATTTCGTTATAGTGGTCGGACCAAAACAGGAGCACCTAAAAAGGGCATTATCGAGGCACCGAATAAAAAGGTAGCCATGGAAAAGCTTCGAGCACAAGGAATTAATGCACGAGAACTTCAGGAGTCAAATAGCATTTTACATAAAGATATTGCTTTTGGGACAAAAGTAAAGCACCAGGAATTTGTTATTTATTGTCGACAATATGCGACATTAATTCGTGCTGGCGTTCCTGTGGTTGAAGCGACCCATATTTTGGGTGAGCAAACACGGAGTAAACCACTAAAGCGAGCATTGATGCAGGTTGAAGAGGATATTCGAAATGGTATGGCATTTTCAGATGCAGCA
Organism: Lysinibacillus sp. UBA5994; assembly: GCF_002429725.1. NCBI lineage: Bacteria > Bacillati > Bacillota > Bacilli > Caryophanales > Bacillaceae > Lysinibacillus > Lysinibacillus sp. UBA5994. The sequence goes on from NZ_DJAU01000050.1 coordinate 94,032, forward strand.
GGCAAACACCCAAAAGTGTTCCCATTGCTATTTGTCAATATGATGCGTGCTGGTGAGGCTACAGGGAACGTCGACGATACATTAGATCGTCTTGCAAGCACACTAGAGAAGCAATACAACATTAAGAAAAAAATTCAATCTGCCATGACCTATCCAGCGATTTTATCGATTTTAACACTAGTGGTTGGTATGTTTTTAATGGTGTTTATTGTGCCAACCTTTATGGATGCATTTAAAGAAATGAATTTGGAAATGCCGTTAATAACGGTCATTGTAGTGGGTATTAGTGATTGGCTCATTCAGTTTTGGTACCTTGTGATTTTAGGGCTATTGGTATTAGTAGTGGGCCTTCACTATTTCTATAAAAATAATAAAGAGTTTCATTATGCCGTCAATGTATTTTTACTGCGTATGCCAATCTTTGGACAGCTTTTGCAAAAGGATATTATCGCGAGAATGACAAGAACCTTGTCAACACTCTTTAGCAGCTCCGTACCAATCTTACAAGCCTTAACAATTGTCGAAAAGGTTGGTGGTAATCCGGTAATGGGGAAAGTAGTACTGGAAGCGCGCGATAATTTAGAAAAGGGTGGCACATTATCAGAGCCACTTGAAAAAAGCTGGCTATTTCCACCGCTTGTAACACAAATGACATCAATTGGCGAGAAAACAGGGTCCTTGGATTACATGCTCGAAAAGATCGCTGATTTTTATGAAGAGGAAGTAAACCGTGCCGTCGATACCATGAAGTCACTCATTGAGCCTTTAATGATTGTGGTACTGGCTCTAGTTGTAGGAGTCATCGTTGCGGCTATATTCTTACCAATGTTCCAACTATATGAAAATATGTAATGTTTACAATATTTATATGGATGCCCTTTTGTTCCGCTTAATGGGAAATATCTACTTAGATTTGCTAACAAAAGGAAGCGGCAAGTAGGTATCTTCATGGTTAAGTATTAAAGGAGAGACTGGACATGGAAATTAGGGTAAAGAACGAAAAGGGCTTGACATTAGTCGAGTTATTGGCAGTCATTGTTATTCTAGCTATCGTTGCTGCCATTGCAATTCCAGCTATAAGTAATGTCATTGATAATTCACGTTATAAGGCATTAAAAGCAGATGCCATTAATGTTATTCATGCCGCGCAGTTTTATTTTATGGAGCATCCAACCGCTGATCAATGGCAAATCGTCGAAGTGGAAAAATTAGTATCTGGCGGTTATTTAGACAGTGCTGGCAAAATATTAGAGGCAGATAAAGAAGGTCAGAGTGCCAATGTCCAATTTATCGAGGGCACCTACTACTTCAATGCGCATGCGATTTATTACAGCAATGGAAAATATATAAATTTTGATAATGCCACCTTACAGCATATTGCAGACGATATTCGTAAAGGCAGCAAGGGAACCGGTGGCAAATGTATTGGGCGAGATTGTGCAGCTTCGCCATAATGTTCAGAAGCGCGTGTACACACACTTCATATAAAACTATTAAGGAGGATTTCAAAATGTTAAAAAAGTGGAAAAATAAAAAACTATTGAAAAATGAGAAAGGTTTAACATTAGTTGAACTATTAGCTGTAATTGTTATTCTAGCAATTATTGCAGCAATCGCTGTACCTGCAATTGGTAATATTATTAATAAGTCGAAGGACCGTGCAATTTTAGCAGAAGCATCAAATATTCTAGCGGGGGCTAAGATTGCTTATATTGATGGGGCGTGTAAAAATGATAAATGTGATAAAGATGCATTAAAATCGTATGTGGATGGTATAGAATTAAATGATACTGTTGTTGAATTAACAAAAGATGGTTGGCAAATTACGTACCCTAGATTAAAGGATATAAAATTAGAAGAATTTAAAGTTACAGATGGAAAATCCCTTGAAAAAGAGATTAATAGTAAATTGGTGAAAGCTGGAGGAGAAAAACCTACAACTACTCCAGATACAACAACGCCATAATCAGTCCTCCTAACCCACTCAGAAGCGCAAGAAAATTTGCGTTTCTGGCTGGGAAATGGATGACTAATTGAAAAAATCATTTATACTGAGTAGGATAAGGAGGTCTTTTCACATGTTTAAGAGAAAAAGAAAGTCGCATGTTTCGATTGAACTGAAGGATTATGTGCTGCGTGCGATTGTGGCGAAAGGACCAGAGCCTAATCAGTGGCAGGGCTATGAATACCCTTTAGCAGCTGGAATCGTTGAAAATGGAACTATTATCGATGAGGTAGCTCTTTTTGAGGTGATTAAAGAGCAAGTAATGAAATGGACAGGGAAAAAACAGGCTGTTCGTATGTTTGTCCCTGATACGACGGTTCTATTGAAAAACTTTGAGCACCCTAAAGATGTAAAGCCTCAGGAATTACGAGGATATGCTGAAATGGAATTGGGACATTCTATTCATTTACCATTTCAAGACCCTTTAATTGATGTGTATGATGCAGATGCCGAGGACGGCAAGGCTATCTTATTTGCTGCACCTTCTGAAGAGATTACGAAACTGGTAGGGATGCTGTTAGATGTTTCATTAGAACCCGAAGCTGCCGATATTCGTGCGCTTTGTAATATACGTTTATTAGAGCACATGTCCTTATTAATGCCTAATAAAACCTATTTAATTGCAGAATGGTCAATTAATGAACTCTCCATCAGTATTTTTTCCAATGGCCAAGTGGAGTTTTTGCGCTATCAAACCATTGAAGTAGATATGACGCAATGGCTGGGAAAGAAAGAGAATGAGTTTAGCTATCAATTTATTTATAATGGTGAATCAGAGAATTATCAAATGGTCGTAATGGATCAGGTTTTAGAGATTGATCGGATGATGAATTTCTTTAAGTTTTCTTTACATAAAGGTGAAAAAACAGTGGATGAAATTATCATGCTTGGCGATAACCCACTATTGAAATCAATTGGGAACTTACTCGCTTCTAATTTAGAACCACCACTAAGGGTTGTCGATGGGAAAAAAATTGAGAAATCGTTTCCGCGCTTTAAGCGAGAATTTTCAACGTTGCTTGGCTTAGCTTTGAAGGAGGTTCGTTAATGGTTCCAGATATAAACCTCTTACCACAACTTGAAAAAAGAACAACCTCTCCCAAGCTTTTTTATAGCTTGGTGATTGTCATTGTGGGACTTATTGTAGCTTATTTACTTTTTTTATTTTTTACATCCAAAAGTGAATTGTCACGATTGACTGCAGAGGAACAGGCATTAACAACACAGCTTGATCAATTGCAGCAAGAGCTAGACGCACGACAAAATGTCGATCAGGGTTCGTTGGAAGATTCAGTAACTTTTATACAAAGCGTTTCTTATCCTGTAACACCGTTAATTGATGAAACAAAAACTTTATTACCAACTCAATCCTATTTACGTAGCTATGTTTTCGGAGAGAACTCGGTGAATATTGAAGTGGATTTTGAAACGATGACAGATATATCGAAATATGTGGAGCGACTTTTAATGAGTAGCTATTTTACAGATGCTCAAATTAACACTGTCTCAAACTTTGAAATAGAGCTAGGTGAACAAAGGGTGTTAACACCCCAACAAAAATTTAAAGAAGTACCGCGATATTCAGTGTCCATTACAGCGACAATCGATTTTATGTATTTAGCTGGAGGACGACGCTCATGAATAAATTAACGAGTAGTAAAAATTCGTCTATGATCTTGTTACTTGCGCTGATAGCTGCTATTTTATTTGCGCTGTATTATTATTTGCTTTCACCAAAATTGGATGAAGTGAATGAAAAAGAGAGTAATGTATTGCAGGTGCAGCAAGAATTAGCTAGTGTCAAAGAACAACTAGCACAATTAGACAAAGAGCAGGGACAGCCTACTATCAATATATTAGCCTTAAGACAAAAGCTACCTGTAACAAGAGCCGTTGAAAAGATTATTCTTGATTTAGCTGAGATTGAAGAGGTGACAGGAACTCGTGTACTGTCTTTAACTGTTCAAGGTGAGGACGGCACTGTGACACCTTCAGATGAATCGAATGATCTTAATATGTTGGAGCAGGCTGAAGCAGAGGTCAATGGTGATCAGGAGAACAAGGAGACTACTACACCGATTGCATCTCTTTCGAAGGACTCTTTACCAACTAATTTAAAGCTTGTTACTTTTATATTAGAGGTGGGTGCGCTTGATTTTAATTCTCTTGAAAGCTTTTTACAGGAGGTTGAACAATTAGAGCGTATCATGAAAACCGATAAGATTGAATTTAAATTGCCTGGAGAGCAGGCACAGCTTGAGAAAGATGCAGATCTTACGTTAAAGGCAACAGTGCAAGTGACGACGTTCTACTACGAAGAACAACAATAACTTTATTGATAGGCGCACCATACTTCATTTGTATGGGCGCCTATTGGTTTAGGAGGACATAAAATTGGAAATGGCTTATACGATCTTTATTTTTTTATTTGGACTTGTCTTTGGCTCTTTTTATAATGTAGTTGGCTTACGTGTACCACAGAAGGAGTCGATTGTACATCCTCCTTCACATTGTCCAAAATGTCAGAGACGACTGACGGCGCTTGATTTAGTACCAGTTTTGTCTTATGTATTGTTAGGAGGAAAATGTCGGGGTTGTGGCAATAAAATTTCTTGGGTTTACCCAGTCATAGAATTAATGACAGGTGTATTATTTGCCTTTGCTTATTGGCAGCTAGGCTGGGGCATAGAATTGATAGTAGCACTCTTTTTTATCTCTTTATTAATTATTATCGTTGTATCAGATTTAGCCTATATGCTAATTCCAGATAAGGTGTTAGTATTCTTTTTACCTTTGCTAGCTATTGGACGAGTGCTGTCACCATTAACACCGTGGTGGGACTCTCTTGTGGGTGCTGTGGTTGGCTTTGGCATATTATATATCATTGCTGTGCTATCAAACGGTGGCATGGGTGGAGGCGATATTAAATTATTCTTTTTAATTGGTCTCGTTCTGGGTACGATTGATACACTGTTAACGCTATTTTTAGCTGCAGTTATTGGTATGATTGTCGGGATTACCATGTTATCGAAAAACAAACAGGGGAGAAAAACACCCATTCCGTTTGGGCCATCTATTGCATTGGCCGCAGTTATTGTTTATTTCTATGGCGATGTATTAATTCATTGGTATCTAGGCTTTTGGTAATTGTGAAATTTTCAAGAATGTGGAGGGAAGCAAGTGAAACCGATTATTGGTATTACAGCCTTTGTAGAGGATGATTTATCCTCTCGATTAAATGTTGCTTACAGTAAAAGTATCATTGAAGCAGGTGGAATTCCACTGATTATTCCAATTGGAGTAGAAGAAGAGGCAGCCCAGATTTTAGCCCTCACAGACGGTTTATTATTATCTGGTGGTCATGATGTGCATCCATTTCTATTCGGGGCTGAGCCTTCATTAAAGCTTGGAAAAATTCACCCAGCGCGAGATACGATTGAGTTAGCATTGATTGAAGCCGCATTCCAACGTAAGATGCCTATTTTCGGGATCTGTCGAGGAATTCAAATACTAAATGTTGCATTAGGTGGTACCTTATATCAGGATATTGATAGTGATCACTTTAGTACCAAGTTACTCCAACATATGCAGCAATCAGGTCGAACTGTAGCTACCCATACTGTACAGGTTATTGCTGACAATCTATTAGCGACTATCGTTGAACAAGAGAAAATAGCAGTGAATTCATTTCATCATCAAGCGGTGAATGTTTTAGCAGAAAAATTAAAAGTAGCGGCAAAATCTAACGACGGTATTATCGAAGCGGTAGTTCATGAGGAGATGCCATTTTGCTTAGCTGTTCAGTGGCATCCTGAGGAACTAGCCATAGCAGGAGATGAGAGTGCTCAAAAGCTATTTTCAGCCTTTATTGAAGCGAGCATAAAATTTAAGAAGGAAGCTTAGAAGAGGCATTGTACAAAGAATCCAATCGTATGTGGATTCTTTTTTTGCGTAAAAAAGAGGATACATGCTCTTAGAAGGAACATAATCCTCAAAATCTGCTTTAATCGTTAATGTACACGTCTATAAAGACCTACAACTTGTCCTAAAATAGAAACTTGATCGACAATAATTGGTTCCATAGAAGAATTTTCAGGCTGTAAACGGAAATGGTTTTTCTCTTTAAAGAAACGTTTTACAGTTGCTTCATCCTCAGCTGTCATAGCTACAACAATATCCCCATTATTAGCTGTTGCCTTTTGTTTTACAATGACTAAATCTCCATCTAAAATCCCAGCTTCAATCATTGATTCCCCCATGATTTCTAGCATGAACAATTGATCTTCACTTGTGCCATACGTATCGGGTAATGGGAAGTATTCTTCAATATTTTCAATTGCTGTAATTGGAGAACCAGCTGTAACCTTCCCGACAAGTGGGACATGGATCACCTGTTGTTTTTGAATGGATTCTTCAGGCTCTAAAATTTCAATTGCACGTGGCTTTGTTGGATCTCGACGAATAAAGCCTTTTTGTTCTAATCGAGCTAAATGTCCATGAACAGTTGAACTGGAAGCAAGTCCAACTGCTTCACCAATTTCACGTACTGATGGCGGATATCCTTTAGCTCGTACCTCTTCCTTAATGAAAGCTAAAATGTCCTCTTGTCTTTTCGAAACTTTTTTCATGAGTGCTCACCTCTTTTTTCTAAAATCATTCTTCTTATTTGATAGTATAACAGAATGCGAACATGTATGCAAACATAGGTTCGAAAAGTGTTTGACAAAAACGTTTGTTCGCTTTATTATGGGAACATACATTCCGAACAAACATTCTTAAAAAGGGGTAATGATTATGACATGGTTGAAGAAAAACACACATATCTCAATTTTAATAGGAGCTTGTTTATTATTTGCAGCATACCTTTACATTACTGATCCAGGAAAAGTTAGTTACGCAGAAATTAAAATCGAACATGGGGATAGCTTGTGGTCGTTAGCCGAGCAATATCGTGGTAAAATGAGTACTGATGATTGGATAAAGCTTGTAAAAACTGAAAATGAACTAGCAGATATTAAAATTGTAGCGGGAAAATCTCTAGTTATTCCTGTAGTGAGTGATCAAGCCAGTCCCATCAATACTATCGAAATTGCGAGAAATGAACAATGATAAATAATCAACTATCGGCTGTTGTCTATTGTCGCGTAAGTACTGAAAAAGAAACACAAAGCTCCTCATTAGAGCGCCAGCAGGAAGAGTTGCTGCGCTATGCTAAAGAGCAAGGCTATGCGGTGAAGGGCGTGTTTAAAGATCAACATAGTGGCTATGATGTAGAACGTGAAGGCTTGCTAGAAATGCTTGATTTTATAAAAGATAAGAACATTAATGCTCTTTTTGTCCAAGATGAAACTCGTTTAGGACGAGGCAATGCAAGGATGGCTGTATTACATTTATTACAAAAGTCAGCAACTGATGTTTTTTCTATGCGTGATGCAGGCCCAGTCCAATTAAATGAAATGGATACGATGCTGCTTGAAATTTTAGCAATTGTAGAGGAATATCAGCGTAGAATCCATAATGCTAAAATTCGACGAGGAATGCGACGTGCTGTAGAAAACGGTTATCGTCCAGAAAATAATTTATCGAATCGAGGTAATCCTCAGGGGCAGGAGCGAAAAGATCTACCTGTAGAGGAAATTGTGAAGCTACGCAAACGTGGATTTACCTTTGAAGAAATTTCTATAACGCTTAGAGGGTTAGGCTTTGAGGTAAGTAAGGCGACTGTACATCGTCGTTTCCAAGAGCACCAAGAAAGATTAGCAGGAAAATAATATTCCTGCTAATTTTTTTTGTAAAAAACTACTGAAGGGAAGAAAAGCTTTCGATGATAACATGATTTGGCAGTTGGAAAGGGTGCTCTTTATTTATTCGGTCATAAAACATGATGCCATTTAAATGATCGATTTCATGCTGTACAACGATGGCCCCGTAGCCCTGTAACTGTACAATGATATCATGTCCATCGATGTTGTAGGCTTTGACTTTAATTCTCTCATATCTCGGTACAAAACCAGGAACAGGTCGATTTACAGATAGACAGCCTTCTCCCTCCGGTAGATAAATCATATTAAGGGAATGACTCATTATTATAGGGTTAATCAGCATCATTTCTTGGTCATCAAAGAGTACAGCAAACATTCGTTTATCTACGCCAATTTGATTAGCAGATAGTCCACTTCCAGGCCGAAGCTTATATTTTTTTGCTAGCGTTTGATTTTGGCTATTTTTCAGATATTGTAGCATGGCTAGGAGGGTATTTCGGTCTTCATTGGTCACTGGTCTCGACACTTCTTGAGTTTCTTTTCTTAAAATTGCCGAGTGTTCTTTCACAAAATCCTTCATTGTAATCATATAATCTGGGTGAAATTTAGTCAGAGATAAACACCTCATCAATACGGCTATTAAGAACCTTAGCAATCTTAAAAGCTAATTCAAGGGTCGGATCATATTTATCATTTTCAATATTATTAATCGTCTGTCTCACAACTCCACATTCTTTTGCAAGTGACGCTTGTGTTATGCCTAATTTTCTTCCTAAAATTTTGATGATGTTCTTCAGAATTATCCCTCCATTTTGTCCAAAGTATTAGACATTTATATCCATCCCCCTAAGAATACAGATATTAGACTATTTGATTCCTATGCTAGTATGAAAAAAGTAAAGACACTTTTGCAGAAGGATTGATTGGAGTGGAGCCAGCGTCACTCCTAGGGGATTTAG
>NZ_DJAU01000048.1:0-9896 GCF_002429725.1 Lysinibacillus sp. UBA5994
CTCAGTTCTCAAAACGTTAATATCGTTGTTATATCAACGATTTCAAGCTCTTCTCAGGTTTACCTGAGAGGAGCTTTTTTTACGTCGATAACAAAAACAATATGATTTGTTCAGAATTTGTTTAACAGCCCTATGATAGGATGCCTAAGAGGACTAATGAAATACAGGTGAAAGTCATATTGAATAATGGATTTCATTCTAACTAACTGATAGTTTGATGTTATATATAATTGTGTTCAAGTAGGGGAGGGGTGATAGTGAAAAAAAATATTAGCATTACTTTGACCATTATCATGCTATTTATTATCGTATACTTTATTGGCAATGGAGAGTATTTTGTTAGTAGTAGTCAGCCGATTGCGCAGAATGGGATCGTTACGATTGAAGAAAAAGAACTACAAGAAAAGACTATTTTAAAACTAGATGGAGAATGGTCTTTCTATCCAAATATCTTAATAGCATCAAGCGATTCATTCGACGCGTACGAGAGCGAGAAAATACCAATTGAGGTACCAGCTACTTGGAATAGCTTTGTAGAACCAAATGAGGAAGGGCTTACTGTAGGAACGTATCATGTTAAGATAAATGTACCAGTTGAAGGGGAATATGGATTATACATTCGTTCAATTCGTCAATCTAACCGTGTTTTCATAAATGGAAAAGATGTAGGTAGTAAGGGGAATCCGAGTGAAACCTTAAAGGACTTTAAGTTCGAAAATGATGATAAATATACGGTGTTTGCACCAAGTGAGAATCTAATGCTTGATATAGTAATTCATGTGGGGAATTATAATTATCCAAAATCCGGTATTACTTTTCCTATTGAGTTTGGAACAAAGGAAGCTATTCAAAGAGATTTTAGCATGAAAATTTTAGCAGAATCGTTTGTATGTATTGGTTATATTGTATTCGGTGCAATTTATATTATATCGTATAGTCAAAATCGGAAGCGTAAAGAAGAATTGTTTTTGGGGTTATTCACTATATTATTCGGACTGTACATGTCGTTTACAAATGAAAAAATATTTTTCCTTATTTTTCCTCATTTAACTATAAATGAACAAGTACGTTTACAATTAGGGATTTTACCACTTGTTGATGTTTGTTTAGCATTATTTCTCTATTATTTGTATCCGGAGTTTATGAGGAAAAAAGCGATTTATATTATTAGTATTTTGTTAGGTTTACTTTTTTTTATCTATGGGATTTACAACCCGATGACAAAAAATAGTATGATTATACCAATAGAAAATCTAGTTCTTTCCCAAATAATCTTTGCAGTAATTTTTATTCCAGTTGGGCTTTATAATGTGTTTGTGCTATTACGTGTGCTTATGAAAGGTGTAGATGGCTCACGTTATATTCTAATTCTTTTAGTATCTCTTACTTGTTATACTTTTTTAATGGTAATGTATTACATTTTTGATATACCTATGGTTTATAGTGAACAATTATTGTTTATTTTTACACTCTATAGTTTTGCATCTCTGCTTAGCTTCCGAGCAAATACTTCTTTTAAGGAAGTTCAAGCGTTATCGGAAGAGCTTTTGATGCATAATCAAATGAAGGATGAGTTTTTATTGAAAACGTCTCATGAATTACGTACGCCTTTAAATGGTATTTTAAATATATCCAAATCATTAATGGAAGGTGTACAAGGACCTTTAAAGCGTGAGCAACAAGAAAATGTCATTTTAATACATAATGTCGCGCAACGTTTAGGTTATTTAGTAGAGGATTTATTGATTTCTTCGAATCATATGACCGGAGAAGTTCGTGTTATCCCTCGTGTTGTTCCGATAAGCGTAATTGATGAAGTAATTGAGGAAATTCGTAGTTTAATGTCGAGTGATACATCCATAAGGTTAATGAGTGCAGTAGATTCTAATTTACCCCATATGTATACAGATGAATTACGATTGAAACAAGTGCTTTATAATTTACTCTATAATGCTCTGCAACATACAAAACATGGGCAAATTACAGTCTTAGCTAGTGTACGTAATGATTATATGGAAATACAAGTAAGCGATACTGGAATTGGTATACCATCACAAGACTTAGATCGAATTTTTAATTCCTTTTATCAAGTAAAGAAAGGTAAAAAAAGTGGGGGTCTTGGGTTAGGATTAAGTATCTCAAAAAATATAGTAGAACAGTTAAATGGGGAAATTCATGTAACAAGTACATTAGGTGTTGGAACAATTTTTACATTTACGGTGCCACTTGCCACACTCGAAAAACTAGATATTGAAACACAACACCAGATAGGCAATCGAGCAGATAATACTATACTACAGCTAGATTTACCATTACTGCATAAAGGTAATGACAAAGCCATACTCATTGTTGATGATGATCATGTGAATATAAAAGTACTAGTGGACGCATTAATTCAAAAAGGCTATACCGTTATTGGAGTAGATAATGGGTTTGATGCGATAGATTATATAAAGAAACATAAAGTAGATTGTATGTTAGTCGATTTAATGATGAATGGTATGTCAGGCTATGAATTATGCAAACAAGTACGAAAGCAATACGATATGTTGGAATTACCGATTATAGTTTTAACAGCAATTATGCAGCATTCGGATTTAGTGTTATCTTTACAAGTTGGGGCAAATGATTATCTGCAAAAACCGATTGCGATGGATGAATTACTAGTGCGTATTCAATCATTACTAGCGGTTCGACAATCTTCCATTGATGCGATTGAAGATGAAATGAATTATTTATATGCGCAAGTAACTCCTCATTTTGTCTACAATACACTTAACACTATTATCGGCTTAAGCTATACAAATATAGAGAATACACGAGAGGCGTTATACAGTTTAGCCACCTATTTCCGTGCCAAGCTAAATGTCCATTATCGTAACAGCATGGTTTCAATAGAAGATGAAATAGATCTTGTAAAAGCATATCTCTATATTGAAAAAATGCGCTTTGGTGATCGTCTTACAGTTGCGTATGATATTGATGAGTCCATTCAATCTTTGATTCCAGCATTATCAATTCAGCCTATAGTTGAAAATGCAGTTTTTCACGGGATTTCGAAGAAAAAAGAAGGTGGTACTATTGAGGTGAGTGTGCAACGAGAAGGTCAATTTATACGTATTAAAATTTATGATAATGGGGTCGGTATCTCAGAAGAAAAGTTGCAACGATTAGTAAATGAAGAAAACTCACGTATTGGATTTACGAATCCTTTGAAAAAATTTAAGCTTATGAGAAATGCCAGTTTTCGTATATATAGTGAAGAAGGAAAAGGAACTACTGTTATTATTCTATTACCAGAAGAGAATTCGTAACCTTTACAAATGGCGTACCGTTTAAAGATGATTTGGTCTTTACGGAGTCAGAGGCAGACGAAACATCTATCCTAAGACTCTTTCTACTTTCGAGGAAAGAGTCTTTTTGTCATTCCATCATAAAAAGCAATCTGTGAAGTAACCCAAAGATTGCTTAACGTTATTTCTTTTGAAATTGCAGGTGAAATTGATGCAACAGGTAAGCTAATTCCGAAGTGAGGCCATCTAGAAAAGTATATGAAAATATCTCCTATAGTGTTAACTGTTATTTCGTTCGGGTACAGCTTCTTTTAAAATTTGCTCAATCTCATAAAAGCCTAGTTTTTTTGCATGCTGCAATGGTGTGACACCATCTTGATCTCCAATAGTTATATCAGCACCATGATCCACCAATAATTGCACAATTTCTTGATGTTTCTCCCCGCCATTGCCTAATATGACTGCCTCCAATAGAGCTGTCCAATGCAAATTATTAATGTGATTGACATGAATGTCCGAGTGATTAAGTAGCTCTCGGACCACCTCAACATGTCCACGTTCGGATGCAGGGATGATGGCAATTCCACCAAAGCGATTAGTTAGCTTTGTATCTGCCCCTGCAGATATGGCAAGTTTAACGATTTCTAAATAGCCTGATGCCCCTGCATGTAAAAGTACGTTCTCAAGGTTATTATCTCTAATATTAATATCAGCACCATGTTGAATGAGCACCTTCACAGTATCCACCTGGTTATTATAAGTGGCAGCTAAGACAGGGGTTCTTCCATTCTGATCCGTTGTATTAATATTGATGCCTTTTTGTAGAAGTGCTAAAACTTTATCAGTATCACCGTTCGCTGCTGAAAGTATTAATTGATCATTCATTTTTCCACCCTCTTTTCTTTGGATAAAACAGCCAAATGACTAATGGTATATCACTGTAGCCTACTTTTCCGTTTATAAAAATATGGTAACATGTTGCGAATTATACGAGTAATATTAAAAAGATATGCTAGGCTTAGCTTTTTCCTATAATTAATAATGTTGAAGTACTCGTTTGTGAGAAATGTCGATCACCCATAAATTAAGTATATGTAGAAAAAAATAAATAGCTTTTTACATAAACCTCACTATTAGTGTACAGATTTAATATATATTAAAAATATTTTCGTATAAGTTTATGTTTTTTTAAGAAATTATTTAGGGGGAGTTTAACATTCCACTTTAATATAGTTTTTAGAAGGTACAACAAACCTTTCATTTTTAAAAATTGTCATTATGGGTTTGATGTAACTCAAAATATAAACTAACCGATGGAGGTAAGTAGGTATGAAAAAAATATTAATAGTATCTGTTGCAGCTATTGCATTACTGGCAGCGTGTCAAGATAAGGAGCCTGCAAAAGGCAATAAGACAAATAGTGAGGAAGTTAAAACAGAAAGTACAGTAACAGAAAATACTGCCAAAGAGCAATTAACAAAGGGACAAGAAATGGCTAATGTTCTAAGTGGTACAAATTGGCAAGGTACAAAGGTTTATGATCAAGATCACAATGATTTAACGGCGGAGAACGCAAACTTCATTGGCTTAGCAAAATATGATGCCCAGACAGGTCATTATGAATTCTTTGACGCGGCTACAGGTAAAAGCCGTGAGGATAAAGGGACATTCTTTATCACAAATGATGGGAAACAAAGAATATTAATTTCCGAATCAAAAAACTACCAAGCAGTTGTCGAGATCACTGAGCTAAACGATAGTATCTTTACTTATAAGAGAATGGGTAAAGATGCTGCGGGCAATGATGTAGAAATATTCGTGGAACATATTCCATATAAAGAAAAAGAACTGGCATTTACTGATTCCGATAAAACGTTAGATGCTTCAACAGGTGAAATTGTTACAGACGTTGACGGAGATAAAATTCTCGCTGATACACTATGGCATGGAACAGTTGTGTTAGATGAAGCGGGTAATGATGTAACAGAATTCAATTCAAATTTCATTAGCATTGCAAAGTATGATGCAAATACAAATAAATATGAGTTCTTTAATCCTGAAACAGGTGAAAGTCGTGGAGACTATGGTTACTTTAATGTCATTCATGATAATAAAATAAGAGCGCATGTTTCTGTCGGTGATAATAAGTATGGTGTAGCTCTTGAAATTACAGAAATCAACGATAAGAAGTTCACGTATAAACGAACAGGTAAAGACAAAGATGGCAATGATATAACTGTATTTGTAGAGCATGAGCCATATACAGGTGAATTCAAACCTACTTTTACAAACCAATAAAATTCTTCCTCCCTTAATATAGAAGAAATTAAAACTCTCAAGTTTGTGACTTGGGAGTTTTTTTTACTTTCTGGCATAGTTCATCCACTAATTTCGTACACTAAATGTAAAAGGGTGGTGTATATGGGTGAAGCGCTGGCTTGCACTAGGAGTAATTATGCTTATGAGTATAGTGGTCGTGGCATATGAAACAAATGCTTCGGACCGTAACTTCTTCTTACCGGACCCACTTGGTGGCATAAAAATTGTCATTGATGCAGGGCATGGTGGTGAGGACGGAGGAGCTTCAAAGGGCGAAGTGATTGAAAAGGATATTACACTTGCAATTGCTCAGCATGTAGAGAAGCAATTAAAGAAAAAAGGCGCAACGGTTATAATGACAAGAACAAAAAATGGTGATGTAATCGATGAGCATGCGCCATCAGAAAAATATGGAACAATGAGAGAACGGAAAAAGCAAGATATCTTCCTTAGAAAGGATATCGTGGAAAAGGAAAAGCCAGATGTATTTATAACTATTCATGCAAATGCCATTCCTGAAACAAAATGGCGTGGCGCACAGGTATTTTACCATAAGGAAGGACATGCTGATGGAGAGATTCTTGCCAAGAGTATTCAACAATCCATTCGCACTAATTTAAAAAATACAGATCGTGAAGCATTGTCTATTAAGCAAATCTATTTATTGAAGAAAGCGGAAGTACCTGCAGCTTTAGTGGAGACTGGTTTTATTAGTAATGATGAGGAACGAGCATTATTAGTGGACAAAAACTATCAAGAAAAAATGGCAGATGCCATAGTTGAAGGTATAGAAGACTATTTATTAGCCAAAATTGAGTAGAGCAACATCTACAACGTAAATCAAATCATTATGATATACTAATATTGAGACAATATAAGGGGAGTGTTCGTCGTGATTACTGAACAACAAGTACGAGAAATACTGGGACAACTACAAGATCCATTTTTACATAAATCGCTTGCAGAAACAGATGGTATTACGAACGTAGCAATAAAAGAAGAAAAAAATCATGTCAGTGTAAAAATTGCCATTGCTAAACTGAATACACCGGAACAATTACAACTACAAATGAAAGTTGTTGAGGTGTTGAAAGAAGCAGGTGTAAACACTGTTGGTATTCGTTTTGAAGAACTATCAACAGAAAAATTGCAAAGCTTCCGTGGCACAGCAACAGAGTCGGAAGCACAAGATATTTTATCTCCATTAAGCACAGTCCAAGTAATTTCAATTGCTTCTGGTAAAGGTGGAGTTGGTAAATCGACAGTATCAGTAAACTTAGCTGTTGCTTTAGCTCGTCTAGGAAAGAAAGTCGGCTTAATTGATGCAGATATTTATGGATTTAGTGTACCTGATATGATGGGTGTAACGGATATGCCTAAGGTAGTCGATAATCGTATTTTCCCAGTAGATCGCTTTGGGGTAAAAATGATTTCAATGGGCTTCTTTGTAGAAAATAACGCACCGATCGTATGGCGCGGACCAATGCTTGGTAAAGTATTAGATCAATTCTTCCGTGATGTTGAGTGGGGTGAATTAGATTATCTATTATTAGATTTACCTCCTGGCACAGGTGACGTTGCATTAGATATCCATCAAATGTTGCCATCATCAAAAGAAATTGTTGTAACAACTCCACACCCAACAGCAGCATTTGTTGCAGCTCGTGCAGGGGCAATGGCGCTTCAAACAGACCATGAAATTTTAGGAGTTATCGAAAACATGGCTTGGTTTGAATCTAAAGCAGGTGACCGAGAATTTGTCTTTGGGCAAGGAGGAGGACCAAAGCTAGCTGACGAACTACGTACAGAGTTGCTTGGACAAATCCCGCTTGGGCAACCAGATTGGACAGATGAAGATTTTGCTCCTTCTGTATACGCTGAAAAACATACAACAGGACAAATTTATTTAGACATCGCGACGAAAATCATCGATAAATTAAATAAATAATAAAAAACGGATTTCCACCAGTTTTATGGGGAAATCCGTTTTTACATTACCAAGGTTACTCGGTACTTTTTTGTCCCTTATCCGATCCGCCACCACTATCGCCACTCGCTTCTTTCTTATCGCCACTTCCTGATGAACCTGTTTCGCCACTTTTCTTAATAAGTTCCTGCCATTTAGATTGCATTAAAGGGCTTTCGATCGTTTCCTTTACAACTTCCTCCATTTGCTTGCGCATATTGGATGATTTAAGGATAGTCTCCAACTGCTTTTGCATATCGGGTTGCCCGAAAAATGCCTCCATATCCTTTTGGAAAGTCGGATCTTTTATTAAGTTCTTCATAATATCCTGTTGCTGTTTTTGCATACTTTTCGCAACAGTTTCTTTAAACTTTGGATCTTCAAAGGTTTTTTTCCAAAAGTCTTCTGCTTCCTTGGAAAGTAAAGTTTCCTCGGTAGCTTTTTTCACTTCATCATGCTCTAAAATCAAGAGCTCACGGAAACTCGGCTCTTCTAAAAGCTGTCGCAATGCCTTTTTACCATCCTCTGTTTGTAAAGAGTCAATCATGATTTTTTTTATTTCATCATAGGACATGGTAGAGGTTTTATCTTGTGAACAGGCAGAAAGAAAAAGCATTAGAATCAGTAATAAGGTGAATTTTCGCATCGACAATCAGTCCTTTCTCTAGATAGACTCTTTCAATTATTGTTCACATTTCTCAGGACTTTATGTATTGGTTAGGATGAGAAATAGCTTTTTTAACAAGGCATTGATAAAATAAGGACAGATATATTGAGAAATTGGGGGACTTTTAGTTGTGACGATACGAAATTGGGCAAAGTTTTTCTTCTTTGCAATGCTCGTTGGTGGTGCAGTCAACGGAGTTTTTAGTTTATTTATTCGGTGGGAATTCTTCCAACCATACATAGCAAACGGTCAATGGGGTGAGTTTTTCGCTGGACTTTTATGGATGGTTTTCTTAGGGTTTACAATGAGTGTTATAGCGCAAGCTGGCTTTTTTGCTTATTTAACACTTCATCAGGTAGGTGTTAATATTTTTAGAACACTGACATTATGGAATTGGGTACAGCTATTATTAATTGCCATAACGATTTTCGATATAATTTTCTTCCGCTTTATTCCTGGTGTAAAGGATGGGCAAAGCTGGTTGTTCTATGTAGGACTATTAATTGTCCTCATTTTTGGGGCAATAGCAACAGCTGTTCAAAAAGTAAAATTAACAGGGAAAAAACATGTAATGATTTCGGCACTATTCTTTATGATTGTCATTACAACGTTGGAATGGACAATTGCCTTGATGGGTCGCGATGAAAATATTAATGAGTATGTTGCGCTTTTATTATTCCCATTATTGGCTGTTAATGCGTATCAATTATTAGTATTACCTAAATATAATGCAAAATCTGATGAAGATCGTCAAAAATTAGAAGCACGACGCCAAGCTCGTCGTGAACAGGCTAAAAACGCATAAGGAAAAAATTGCCTCGCTGTATTGGAGGCAATTTTTTTATGGCGCTTTTTTAGTTTGAACCTTATAACCAAATATATTTTCTTCAATCGACATAAACTTATGCTGTTGTATGAGAGTGTTAAGCTCTTTAAAGGATATTTGATTATTTTGATGGAGCGGGAAAAAGACAAAATCACCTTTTTGTAATTTCGGAGTTTTCTCACCTTGCCAAATAAGCGAAGGAGATAGTAAATTCATTTGTTGTTGGAATAAGGCTTTCTGTAAATCCTGTGAATATTGATGATTTCGGGTAGCAAACCATAAAGGTTTTTCTTTTAAATATTTTTCGTAAGTATCAATATCCTTTTGGATGAGCGCAATGTCAATGGGTTCTTCTACTGAATCATCCGGCCCAAGTAATCCTGTAGGCAATTTTCGTTGTTGGATAATTTTTAAATGCTCGGGTGACCGTTTTATCCAATCAGCATCTAAAAGTAGAAGTGGATAAGGCTCTTTCACCGTTTGGAGCCATTCTAATAGAGAGTCATCAGAGAAAGAGATCTCTACAATAAGAGATGTGCCATAATGTCCTTTTGTGACCACTACTGGTGCATTCGCAATATTAAATACAGAAATCATCGTTGAATTTATAGGCTTTAAAAAGGCAAAAAGCATTACAATTAAAAGCAGTGAAATCAACGTTTTACGGACCATAATGATAACCTCGTTTCTAAAATTAAAATAAAAAATGAATCTCTTTTAAAAAAACTTATGATTTAGTGTTGACTTTCATGAATAATCGATGTTATTATGTATAAGTCGCCAAGAGATGACAACGAAATAAAGAAACATGAACCTTGAAAACTG
>NZ_DJAU01000024.1:0-8795 GCF_002429725.1 Lysinibacillus sp. UBA5994
TTTACATCTACTGCACTTTTTAATTTACTTGATATTTAGATTTATAACAAAGCTATAATAAATGAAAGCCTACACAGAAGGATTAAACTGTGTAGGCTTGTTGTTTTTCAAATTAGCGATTAAATTTTTCGCCCTTTTCCATATGGGATGCAAAGAGGTGTACCAAAGATTGGATCTGTCGTCATTTGGCAATCAAGGTCAAACACATGATTAACTAAATCAGTGGTCATAATTTCTTCTGGTTTCCCTTGACGATAGACACCACGGTCACGCACTGTAATAATATGATCGGCATAGCGACAAGCAAGATTAATATCATGTAGTACCATAATAATAGTTCGCTTTTGCTGTTGGTTCAATTCGAATAGTAAATCTAAAACGTCTATTTGATGAGTTAAATCTAAGTATGTCGTAGGCTCGTCTAAAAGAATGATATCTGTATCTTGAGCAAGCGTCATAGCTATCCAAGCACGTTGACGTTGTCCTCCTGATAGCTCATCTACTGGTCTATCTTGTAAATGCTCTGTACCTGTAGCTTTTAAAGCGCTTAAAACGATTTCTTCATCCTTTTCAGTCCACTGTTGTCGCCAACTTTGGTAAGGATAGCGACCTTGTTTCACAAGTTGTAGGACAGTTAAGCCTTCTGGTGCAACAGGAGATTGAGGAAGAATAGAGAGGTTTTTAGCCACTTGTTTTGTAGATAATTTAAAAATATCCTCACCGTCTAATAAAACGGAGCCTTTTTTAGGTTTTAATAATCGAGCAATGGAGCGTAAGAGTGTGGATTTACCACAGCCATTCGCTCCGATTAATACAGTAATTTCATTCAAAGGAATAGATAAATTGAGATCTTCGATAATATTGAAATCACCATAACTTAATGTTAGAGATTTGGTTAATAAAGATTCAGTCATGTAGTATAGACTCCTTTATTTTTTAGGGTTTCTAAATAATAAATAGATAAAGTAAGGAGCACCGATAGCAGCAGTAAAGACGCCTGCGGGTACTTCTAATGGGCTAAATGCTGTACGACCTATAATATCTGCAACCATTACAAGCAATGCACCAATTGCTGCGGATGCCGGAATAAGTACACCGAACGATGAACCAACAATGCGTCGTGCAATATGAGGAGCCATTAATCCTACAAACCCAATAGCACCAGCAAATGCTATGGCACTCGCTACTAAACTGGAGCATAATAGAATTAAGTAAAGGCGTGTTTTTTGAACAGGCTGCCCTAGGCTTGATGCTGTATCATCACCTAATTCTTGAACATTTAACTGCCGAGTAATAAAAAAGGTGATAAGTAGAAGTACAATAATCAATGGAACAACGATTTGTACTTGATCCCAATCCGAACTTTTGACACTACCCGTAATCCATTTATTCGCTTCACTTGCTTGATAAATTGGGCCGATAATCATTAACATTGTAGTAATTGCTTGCATGAATGCCGACACGCTAATACCGATTAAGACAAGACGATTTGGTGTGACACCATCTTTCCAAGCAAATAGGTAGACTATACATCCGACGATAGTAGCACCTATGAATCCTGCTAATGGCAACCACTCTATACTAACTGTTAAAGAGTGATTAGAATCACTGAAAATGGCTAAGAAACCAACAACCGCTGCCCCACCACCAGCAGATATGCCGATTATATCAGGTGAGGCAAGTGGATTTTTAATGATTCCTTGTAAAACTGCACCTGCGACGGCTAACGCCATTCCAGCAAACAAGGCCATGAAAATTCGAGGCATTCGAAAATCAATAATAATCAGTTGATCAAAATCTGAGCCGTAACCAAAAAAAGCTTGTAAAACTTTAAATGGATTGATGAATGAATCACCAAATGATGCACTAAGAAAGAACACGGCAAGAGTTAGTATGCAAATCACTGTTAATTTTTTTATAGCTTGTACATCTATTAAAAATGAAATTTTTTGTTGAAGTAAACGAATTGTTTTTACATGTTTCATTATTTTTTTCCACCTTTTCGCGCAAGGTAAATAAAGAATGGTGTGCCAATCATAGCAGTCATGACTCCTACTGGAACTTCTTGTGGCATGATAATATAACGAGCCGCAACATCAGCCAGCAATAAAAGTATCCCCCCAAGTAAAGCAGCCATAGGAATAAGCCATCGATGATCAGTGCCGACAAACTTGCGCGCAAAATGGGGAACGACAATCCCTATAAAACCAATGGGGCCAGCAATTGCAACTGCTCCCCCTGCTAAAAAAATAACAATAAGACCGACCAATATCTTCATAAGTCCTAAACGTAAACCAAGACCTCTTGCTACATCATCTCCAAGAGCGAGAATATTCATTTTGGGGGAAATGATGAGGGCAGCAATCCACCCAATTACTAGATACGGTAGAACAGATAGTAGAATTTCAAGTTTTCTACCTTGTACAGAACCTGCTAACCAAAACAAAACTTGATCAAGCTCTGCTTCATTTGTAGCGAGTAAACCTTGCGTAAATGATGCAAATAGGGCACTGATGGCAGCACCAGCTAAAGTTATTTTCACTGGAGTAACAGCATCTCTACCTGAGAAACTAATTCCATAAACGGATAAAGCAGCGATTGCTGCACCAAGAAATGCAATCCACGCAAAAGATTGCAAGCTTGAAATGTGGAAAAAAATCATGGCAAAGACAACAGCAAAGCCTGCTCCTGCATTAATGCCCAAAATTCCAGGAGAGGCTAATGGATTTTTCGTTAAGGTCTGCATAAGCACGCCTGTAATAGCTAATGAAGCACCAACGCAACTGGCTATAAGAGCTCTTGGAATTCGAACATTTTGAATAATAAGATGCTCATTTGAATTGTTAAATTGTCTAAAAGATTCATACGTAGTTTGAATAGAAGTATTTGCATAACCATACACAATACTGATCCCCATAGAAAGAAGTAATAGTATGACTCCTACTAGTAAAGCAATCATTTTAGAATAATTATTTTTTAATATCATATTTAACGTGTACTCTTTTCTTGGAAAATTAATAAATTAGTTATTGACTTTGATAGTTACATACAATACGATTAATATCGTTCTTAGACAGATGAAAGTGATTTTCATTCTCGTCAAATATGCTTAAATATTTTATCATATACAATGGAGGAAGAAAAGGTGCAAAAAGCTTTTCAAAAACTATTAGTTTTACTAGCTGTGGTTGCTATTTTTGTTCTGGCAGCATGCGGTACTTCTAAAGATAATGCCAAAGAAGAAAGTACAAAAGAAAGCAATGCTTACAGTATTGACCATGCAATGGGGACAACTGAAGTAAAAGACACACCAAAACGTATCGTTGTTTTAACTAATGAAGGAACAGAAGCATTATTAGCTCTAGGTATTAAACCAGTAGGTGCTGTTCAATCTTGGACAGGCGATCCATGGTATGATCACATCAAGGATCAAATGGAAGGTGTAGAGGTTGTCGGTATTGAACATGAAATAAATATCGAAAAAATTGCTTCTTTAAAGCCAGATTTAATCATTGGCAATAAATTACGACAAGAAAAAGATTATGCTAAACTTAGCAAAATTGCTCCTACTGTGTTTTCTGATACATTACGTGGTGACTGGAAAGAGAATTTTAAATTATACGCTAAAGCAGTAAATCAAGAAACAAAAGGTGAAGAAGTTCTAAAAGCTTACGAAGATAAGTTACAAGCTCTGAAAGAAGAACTTGGAGAACAAACCAACCAAGAAGTTTCATTTGTACGCTTTATGGCCGATAAATCTCGTATCTATTACACAGATTCATTCTCAGGTGTGATTTTTGATGCTTTAGGATTTAAACGTGTTGCAGCGCAAGCAGATTTATTTAAAGATAATGCTAAACTAGGAAACTTAGCGATTGAAGTAGGGAAAGAAGCGATCCCTCAAATGGATGGGGATGTTATTTTCTACTTCACGTACATGCCAACAGGCGATGATTCAGCACTAGCAACTGAACAAGAGTGGACACAAGACCCGCTTTGGAAAAACTTAACAGCAGTCCAAAAAGGCAATGCACATAAGGTGGATGATGTCATTTGGAATACGGCTGGAGGCATTTTAGCTGCGAATATTATGCTAGATCAAGTGAAAGAAATCTTTGTTAAATAATTTTCTTATAAACTATACATTTATCGATGTTCGATAAATGTATAGTTTTTTTACTTCCTAATATATACTCTCCTGGTACTTTAAAGTTAGATAGACTATGATGTAGATATTGACCATAAATTGAGGGGGATGGCGATGAAGGAAAAATTAAGGTGGGTTTATAATCAGCATTATTTAGAGCAAGATCATATAAAACAAGCAACAGCAATACTTCCATATTTTTCACTAGATCAAGTGAGGAAAGTTGGTCAATTTCAGCGTACATATGAGCAATTTGAGAAGACACCACTCCATCATCTTGAGGCACTATCTTCATATATAGATGTAGAAAAAATTATGATTAAAGATGAATCTTATCGATTTGGTTTAAATGCCTTTAAAGTTTTAGGAGGTATTTATGCAATTGCGCAATATGTTGCCAATAAGCTTGGAAGGAATATAGAGGAGCTATCGTTTGAACAGTTAAAAACTCCAGAAGTAAGAGCGCAAGTAGGCAATTTAACATTTATTTCAACGACTGATGGAAATCATGGTCGTGGTGTGGCATGGGCTGCAAGAGAACTGGGTTTTCAAGCAAGAATATATATGCCAGCTGGTAGCGCCGCTGAGCGGTTACTGCATATTAAAAGTGAAGGGGCTTTTGCTGAAATTACGACAATGAATTATGACGATACTGTTCGTTATACCTCACAGCTTGCACTAGAAAATGGTTGGGTTTTGATTCAGGATACAATGTGGCAAGGCTATGATGAAATTCCATTATGGATTATGCAGGGGTACACAACCCTTGTACAGGAGATTGTTGAACAGATACAGCAAGCCCCAACACATGTATTTTTGCAAGCTGGTGTGGGGTCCTTTGCCGGAGCAGTAGTAGCATTTTTACAGCAATACTATGAGCAGGATATTACATTTGTCTTGGTTGAGCCACATGTCGCTAATTGCTATTATGAAAGCTTTAAGAAAAATACAGATCAATTTGTCACTGTTGGTGGGGAGATGCAAACTATAATGGCAGGTCTTGCTTGTGGTGAACCGAATCCACAGGCTTGGCAAATCTTAAAAGCCTACACAAAAATAAGTATCTCCTGTGAGGAAGAAATAGCAGCAACAGGTATGCGCGTTCTAGGAAATCCTTTAGCTACAGACACTCGCATTATAGCTGGTGAATCAGGAGCGGCGCCATTTGGTTGCTTTTATGAAATAATGACTAATGAACAATATAAGGAATTAAAACATGCCTTGCACCTAAATGAACAAGCAAGGGTGCTGTTTATTAATACAGAGGGTGATACAGATAAAGAGAGTTATCGAGAAATAGTATGGCATGGGAAATATGCGAATCAATAGCAAACTAGTGATTTACTAGTTTGCTATTTTCCTTTTGTAAAAGGATTTGAAAGTATAATTAAGTTTAATTAAATTTTTTTATTTTAACTCTTGACCTTAACGTTGCGTCAAAGCTTACAGTAGCATTAGTGGAGGTGATGAGATGGAATATACCATTCAGGAGCTTGCTCAACTATCGGGCGTTAGTACAAGAACATTGCGTTATTATGATGAAATTGGATTGCTGAAACCAGCAAGAACCAATGAGGCAGGTTATCGATTTTATGGCCAATGGGAGGTCGATATGTTGCAGCAGATTTTATTTTACCGTGCTTTGGATATGAAATTAGCGACAATTCAGGCTATTATTCAAGCACCAAATTTTCAGCATGCTGAGGCGCTCAAAACACATAGAGCTGCTTTGCTTCAACGCAAAGAGCAGTTGGAAACGATCTTACAGACAGTAGAAAAAACAATACAATCCATTGAGGAGGAACAACCAATGTCTAATGAAGAAAAATTTAAAGGCTTTAAAGAAAAGTTAATTGAGAATAACGAAAAGCAGTACGGCAAAGAAATCCGTGAGAAATATGGGAATGAAACAGTGGATGCATCCAATGCTAAGCTTATGAACATGACGGAGCAACAATATCAAGCGATGCAACAGCTAGAACAGCAAATGTTTGAACGTTTAGCAGAGGCAATGAAACTTGGAGATACAACAAGTGACATTGCGATGGAAGTTGCAGAGTTGCATAAACGCTGGCTCAACTTTACGTGGAAAGAGTATTCCAAAGAGGCACATGCAGGGCTGGCACAAATGTATATTGCTGATGAACGCTTTACAGCTTATTATGATGAGCGTGGTGAAACAGGAGCAGCGCAATTTTTGCATGACGCCATTATAGCTTATACAAGTAAGTAAATAGGTCTTCCTTATGCTGACATGTTTTAGAAATCGTAAAACAGGAAAAAATGAAAGCATGAGGAGGAGATTATTGTGGATCAACAGGTAATGCAACAATTAAAAAGACAACTAGAGCAAGAATTACAAGAAATAGAACAACGAATAGAAGAATCAGAGCGACCTCAAGCGACAGAATTATCGAATTATGATAATCATCCAGCTGATAATGCAAGTGATTTAACGGATCAGCTTACAGAAATGGCTATTGATGAGCATCGTGGTGATAATGCTGAAGAAATAAAAGAAGCTCTTCAAGCAATGGCAGACGGTACATATGGCAATTGTACAGTCTGTGGTAAAGAAATTCCGATTGGTCGCTTAAAGGCAATGCCGCAAGCTCTGACATGTGTGGAACATGCAGAAAAGAAAGAAGACAATTTACGACCAGTGGAAGAAGATGTTCTTTCTTCGACACCAAAATCAGATGATTTTATTGAGCTGGAGGAATTCGGCTCTTCTGATACACCACAGGATAAAATTTAGTAAGTTTTTCCTCGCAGAAGCAGTATAATAACTGTAGAGGTGAGGATATGAAGATTATTGATTTACATTGTGATGCGCTTTTAAAGTTAACTACTCTTGAAACGGCCAATTTTGCTGAGGATGTACGAATACATGCTAATCAAAAAAGATTGCAATTAGGGCAAGTAGAGGCGCAAGTGTTCGCTATCTTTATTGACCCAAAAATCCCACAAAGTTTACAATTTCTTGAGGTCATGCGCCAAATCGAAGCATTCCATACTCACGTATTACAAACAGAGGGCATGGTGCATATTACAGATTGGGCACAGTTAGATCAATTAGCTCCCCACGAAATAGGAGCCATTTTAAGCTTAGAGGGCTGTAGTGCCATTGGTGAAGATTTAACAAAACTGACAGCTGTACTGGATGCAGGGGTGAAGTTGGTAGGTTTAACATGGAATGAAGAAAATGCTGTGGCCCATGGTGCTGAACAGGATGCAACTCTTGGTTTAAAGCCATTTGGTAAAGAAGTTATACAATTATTAAATGAACGCGATATTATTATTGATGTGTCCCATCTAAATGAGCAAAGCTTTTGGGATGTCTTGCCGCTTGCAAAGCATATTATTGCAAGCCATAGTAATGCACGTGCACTATGTGATCACCCGCGTAACTTAACTGATGCCCAGGCAAAGGCACTTGTTGAGGCGGGAGGACATATCCATGTAGTTTATTTCCCACTCTTTATAGGCAAAGGTGCAACACTAGACCATTTAGTGGGGCATGTGGAGCATTTAGCTAAACTGGTAGGTGTGGAGCATATTGGATTAGGCTCCGATTTTGATGGGATTGATAGGACTGTCAGTGGCTTAGCCCATGCAGGAGAGGCACAAAATTTACTAGAGGCATTACGTACACGCTTTTCAGATGAAGAAGTGTATGGTATTGCAAGCCAAAATTTCCGACGCTATGTAAAAAAAGCAGCAACCCGTTAAGGCTGCCGCATCTTAATAAAAGAAATAATGAATTAATAAACCGATTCCTAATAGGAAGCCGAAGAATGTATTTGTTTGCGCTGTATATTTCATCGCAGGCATTACCTCTTTGGCTTCTTTTTTGTCTCGGAAAATTTGAATGGCACGTAATGGTTTTGGAATACTTAGGAAGATGATTAATGCCCAAAAAGTAATACCATCAACTGCTACAAGAGCAATCACCCATAAATAAGAGACGATAAAAAAGCCTGATAACACGGAAATTGCATTATCACGTCCTACCAAAATAGCTAAGGTTTTTCGTCCGCCTTCTGTATCGCCAACAATATCACGTATATTGTTCGATAGCATAATGGCACCGACTAAAATCATGCTTGGTACAGAGAGCAAGACAGCATCTAGTGTTACTGTAAGCGCTTGAATATAGAAGGCAATTAATACAATGCCCATCCCCATTACTGCGCCAGAAACAATTTCACCAAATGGCGAATAGGCGATTGGGTATGGTCCACCTGTATATAAAAAGCCAATAAGCATACAAACAAGTCCGACAACAGCTAACCACCAAGATGTTGAGGCACATATGTAAATGCCAAGAAGCATGGCAATAGCATAAAAGCTTAATGCAATCATCATAATTGTTTTTGGCTGTACACCATGACGGACAATCGTTCCGCCAATCCCGACGGAATGCTCGTTATCTAATCCTAATTTGTAATCATAATATTCATTGAACATATTCGTTGCTGCTTGTATAAGCATACTTGCAATGAGCATAGCAAAAAATAGTCCAAAATCAATTGTTTCTTTTTCAATTGCTAAGGCAATTGCTGTTCCTAGGAATACAGGAACAAATGAAGCGGTTAAAGTATGTGGACGTGTTAAATGCCACCACACTTTAAAACCCCTATCAGCT
>NZ_DJAU01000024.1:8997-126402 GCF_002429725.1 Lysinibacillus sp. UBA5994
TCATTTTTATATGGAAACAATTGAAGTAAGTCGTCTATCTGCACTGGCGTTCTATGCAGCTGGCGAGGAATGTTATAAAGGTGAACGATTTTATTGGCAAAATAGAGAAAAAACAATGACATTAGTTGGGCTAGGACATGCTCATACTATTCAAAACAACGCTAAAGAAAACCGCTTTGATGCAGTTGAAGCGGAATGGAAAAACATAACAAAAAACTGTCCAAAAGGTCAACAAGCGTTACAACCAATTTTGTTTGGCGGTTTTACATTTGATCCTCAAAATAATGTAGACGGGGAATGGACGGATTTCCCAGAGGCTTATTTTGCATTAGCAACGTTTCAACTGGTGATACGCGATGATAAAGCATACGTAAGTATTCACCTTTTGACACAAGACCAACAGGCTGAGGATCAGTTCGAAGCGCTAAGAAAAGAGCGCGATCATTTAATCCATGCAGCTCAGGTTAAAGAAGTGAAAACGTATACAAAACCTGAAATCATAAGTTATTTTGAACCATATAAAGAGCCTTATTTAGCCTCAATCGATCAAGTGACAGCATTAATTAAACAGAAAAAGGCAGATAAAGTGGTCATTGCACGATCACTTGCTTTGCAATTTAAAGAGTATGTATCCGCACCACAAGTACTTTCTCAAATTATTCATGAACAACCAGAAAGCTATTTATTTGGTTTAGAGCATAGACATTTATTATTTTTCGGAGCATCACCTGAACGACTTGTGAAAGTAGAAGATGGTCGAGCATTTTCTTCTTGTGTTGCTGGCTCAATTAAACGAGGTAAGACTGCAGAGGAAGATGAGGCTTTTGGACAAAGTTTATTAAATGACCCTAAAAATGGCGGAGAACATCAGTATGTTGTGGATATGATTGCGGAAACATTCCGTAAAAATTGTGTGGACATGACGGTGCCAGATAGACCACGCTTGTTAAAAATACGAGATATTCAACATCTGTATACGCCTGTTGAAGGTCAGTTAAATCAGGATGCAACAATCTTACAATTGACTAAATCATTACATCCAACACCCGCTTTAGGTGGTGTACCACGCAAAGAAGCATTGGCAGCCATCCGTAAATATGAGCCGATGAATCGGGGACTGTATGCTGCGCCAATAGGCTGGCTAGATGCAGAGGGTAACGGTGAGTTTGCAGTTGCCATACGTTCAGCAGCCTTACTAAATGATAAAGCTTATTTATATGCAGGCGGTGGAATCGTCGCAGATTCAGAACCGCAATCTGAATATGAAGAAACATTAGTAAAATTCCGTCCAATGCTTCGTGCGCTAGGGGGACAATTACATGAGTGAACGAAAAATACTAACAGATTATGTTTATAAAATGGTCGCATCGCTAGTGCAAGCTGGTGTAGAGAATGTTGTCGTTAGTCCAGGCTCACGTTCAACACCGCTTGCTTATGCGGTTGCTTCTACTAAACAAGTAAAAATGTATCGGCAGGTAGACGAGCGCTCAGCAGCATTCTTTGCGCTAGGGCTTGCTAAGGCAACTACTAAGCCTGTGGTTCTTTTATGTACATCTGGTACAGCAGCAGCTAACTATTTTCCTGCGATTGTGGAGGCAAGCTATGCACGTGTACCATTAATCATTATAACAGCTGATCGCCCACATGAATTACGTGAGGTAGGCGCCCCACAGGCTATCAACCAACCCAATTTATATGGTTCACATGTAAAGTGGAGTGTTGATTTTCCGTTAGCAGATGGTGCTGAACCAACATTGCCTTTTATTGAGCGTCATCTTGCTCGTGCGGTAGCCATTGCCACGAGCGCACCTTTTGGACCAGTCCATATTAATGTACCTTTCCGTGAACCACTATTAATTGATTTACAGCAGGAGCTACCAGCAGTGACGTTTAAGCACAGCAGTATGGGACAATTAACCCCAACACGCGTGGATCAACAGGCACTATCCTCTATTATACAATCAACTAAAAGAGGTTTTATGATCATTGGTGAGTTAGCTCTTGGTACAGAATTATCCATAGTTTGGGAATTTGTACGTCAGCTGAAGTGGCCTGTCATTGTTGAAAGTTTATCGAATATGCGTACATCCGTACCAGAGGATTGTTTACCATATATCGTGACAACCTATGATGCCATTATGAAGAGTGATGACTTCAAAGCACTGGTACAACCAGATACAGTAATCCGAATAGGGGCACAACCAGTTTCGAAGTTTATAATGCAATTTATTACAAAGTCACGCCCAAATGCGTATGTGATTATCGATGAAGACCCTATGTTTAGAGATGCTACAGGCGTATCTACGCATTTTATTCATGCGAATGTCGATCAGTGGCTAACAGAATTAGCTATCACTGAAACGGCTATCGAGAAAACATACTTAGCCGAATGGCAAAAAGCAAATCAGCTTGCTTCTATGTTTATTGAACAATACGCAGAGGTAGAAAAAGATGAAGGGGCTATAGTCAGTCGTTTACTCAAAATGATTCCTGACGGTAGTGATATTTTCGTAAGCAGTAGTATGCCAGTACGAGATATTGATACATTTTTATTGGCTACACCGAAAGATCTACGTGTTTTTGCCAATCGAGGAACGAACGGGATTGATGGTGTCGTATCAACAGCAATCGGTTTTAGTCAGGGAAATAATCGAGAAAGTTATTTACTGATTGGTGATTTAGCCTTTTTGCATGATGTGAATGGACTCATTGCTTCCAGATATCAGGAATGTAACTTAACGATTATTGTGATGAATAATGATGGCGGTGGTATTTTTTCCTATTTACCACAGTC
This sequence comes from Lysinibacillus sp. UBA5994, assembly GCF_002429725.1. NCBI lineage: Bacteria > Bacillati > Bacillota > Bacilli > Caryophanales > Bacillaceae > Lysinibacillus > Lysinibacillus sp. UBA5994. The sequence continues at coordinate 11,792 of NZ_DJAU01000024.1, forward strand.
AACTGTTGAAGATCACTATGAGGATTTATTTGGCACACCAACAGCCCTTGAATTCCGTGACATTGCACATATGTATGATATGGACTATGTACGTGTCGAAACAATATCGGAGCTTTCTGAGAAATTTTCAACATGTAAAAACCATTCTTTACGATTAGTTGAAATATTTACAGATAGAACCGAGAATGTGAATGCACATCGAGGTTTATGGAATCGAATTAATGCGGAGTTAAAAGTATGACAAAGTGGATGATTCGTGGGCTTGAAACCCATGTCGACATATGGAATGAAAAAGGTGAATATACAGTCGTTGCCTTACATGGATTTACCGGTACCTCAGCAACATGGCATAATCTAGCACAAGCTCTACCTCATGTGCGTGTTATTGCCGTTGATTTAATCGGACATGGTCAAACAGCTATTCCACAGCACGTACAGCGTTTTTCTATGGAGGAGCAATTACAGGATTTAGAAGAACTATTTTGCCAGCTTCATTTAGAGAAATTTACGCTGTTGGGCTATTCAATGGGTGGAAGAATCGCTTTATCCTATGCCATTTCGTATCCAGCTCGTATACATCAGCTCATTTTAGAAAGTGCATCTCCTGGCTTGCGAACAATGGAAGAGCAAAATGAACGTTGTAAGCGAGATGAAGCACTAGCGCAAAAAATAATGACGAATGGTGTACTGTCCTTTGTCAATGCTTGGGAAAGCATACCGCTTTTTGCTTCACAGCAACGTCTACCTAAAACTGTAAGAGAAACTATTCGAGAAGAGCGACTATCACAGAAAGAAGAGGGACTTGCTGGTAGCTTGAGAGGTATCGGGACAGGCGTCCAACCTTCAAATTGGGATAGATTGTCGCAACTAGAAATACCTGTCCTGTTAATTACAGGTTCATTGGATGAGAAATTTTGTAAAATTGCACTAGAAATGAAAGCGCTATTAAATACTGTTAAGCATTTAACAGTAAATGACGCTGGACATGCAATTCATGTGGAAAATCCCGCTGAGTTTGCTACAATAGTAGAGGAGTATTTAACGTAATATACGATTACGTTAGCGCCTCGCTAGAAACGAGACGAATTTAATGATATAGGAGGCAATTCAATGACACGTCAATGGACAACATTACATACTTATGAAGACATTAAGTATGAGTTCTATAACGGTATCGCAAAAATTACGATTAACCGTCCAGAAGTGCGTAATGCATTCCGCCCAAAAACGGTAATGGAAATGATTGACGCATTCTCACGTGCACGCGATGATAAAAATATCGGTGTTATTATTCTAACTGGTGAAGGTGAACATGCTTTCTGCTCAGGCGGAGACCAAAAAGTTCGCGGTCACGGTGGCTACGTAGGAGAAGATGAAATTCCACGTCTAAACGTTCTTGATTTACAACGTTTAATCCGTGTAATTCCAAAACCAGTAGTAGCAATGGTAGCTGGCTACGCAATTGGTGGAGGTCACGTTTTACATGTTGTCTGTGACTTAACAATTGCAGCTGACAATGCTCGCTTTGGACAAACTGGACCAAAAGTGGGTTCATTCGATGCTGGTTATGGCTCAGGCTATCTTGCTCGTATTATTGGTCATAAAAAGGCACGCGAAATTTGGTACCTATGCCGTCAATACGATGCACAACAAGCACTTGATATGGGCTTAGTCAATACAGTTGTGCCTTATGCGCAATTGGAAGATGAGACAGTTCAATGGTGTGAAGAAATGCTTCAAATGTCACCAACTGCACTACGTTTCTTAAAAGCAGCGATGAATGCAGATACAGATGGTTTAGCAGGTCTTCAACAAATGGCTGGAGACGCTACACTTCTTTACTACACAACTGATGAAGCAAAAGAAGGCCGCGATGCATTCAAAGAAAAACGTCAACCAGATTTCGGTCAATTCCCAAGATTCCCTTGATTAGTAAGGGTTTAAAGCTCGTATCTTTTGGAGATACGAGCTTTTTATATGTCTTGAACAGAGTGAAGATAAAAATAGGGGATAGAAGTGGCTAAGAGGTGGATAAAACTCAATAGGTGAAGGATAGAGGTATTCACTAAAAAGCTAGATACTACATGGATAATAGACAAACTAGATGGGAAAGCGTTAAGATGTATGGTGATTGGAGTGACAAAGATGTATCCTAACTGGATTTTACAAAGAGCTTATTTAACACCTTTCCGTAAGGCACTTACTTTTAAAAAGCAAAACTGGACTTTTCAAGAATTGAATGATGAATCGATAAAACGTGCTCGACAATTAGTGACACTCGGTATTCAACAGGGTGATCGAATTGCTATTATGGGGCCAAGTAAGCCTGAGCTTGTGATCATGATGTATGCCTGCATGCATCTGCAATGTGAAATGGTGATGCTTAATCGTAGACTATCACAGGATGAGCTGGCTTATCAGCTAGAGGATTCAGAGGCTGTAGCGGTATTAGTTGCCGATGAGGATGTAGAAAAGCTACCATTTGAAACAACCTATCATTTATTTTCAGCAATTGAAAAGGGTGCAGAGGGTGCAGTAGATATTGGCAAGGAATGGCCTCTTCATCAAACAACAACTATTATGTATACGTCTGGTACAACCGGCTTCCCAAAAGGGGTTCGCCAAACAGTTGGAAATCATCAGGCTAGTGCCACTGCCTCCGTTTTAAATATTGGGCTACAGGCTCAGGACGTTTGGCTATGCGCGGTCCCTTTATTCCATATTAGTGGGTTCTCTATTTTAGTGCGTTCACTGCTATATGGAAATCAAATCTTTTTATATGAGCAATTTGATGTGGAATCTATCGCACAAAATATTATGGATGGGGATGTCACCCATATGTCTGTTGTAGCGGTGACCTTGGAACGAATTCTACATACGCTAGAGCAACGCAATGCGAAAGCGTCATCTTATTTTAAGTTAATGTTAGCTGGAGGTGGACCTGTTCCCGTTGATTATTTAGCGAGAGCACATGCGTTAAATTTAGCTGTCGCACAAACGTATGGGATGACAGAAACCTCCTCACAAACAGCCACATTGGCAAGTGAAGATGCTATGAGGAAAATTGGTTCTGCTGGAAAGCCTTTATTTTTTAATCAAATAATGATTGCTGAGCCAAATGCTAAAGGTGAAGGGGAAATTTGCATACGAGGTCCTCATGTCACACCTGGCTATATTGGACGTTTTGCACAAAAAAATGCAACGAAGGCTGGCTGGCTTCATACAGGTGATATTGGTTATGTGGATGAAGAGGGTTATTTATTCGTCATTGATCGAAGGGCAGATTTAATCATTTCAGGGGGAGAAAATATTTATCCAGCAGAAATAGAAAATGTACTACTCACACACCCAGCTGTCAAAGAGGCGGGTGTATGCGGTATGCCTGATGAACAATGGGGTCAGGTACCTATTGCCTTTATCGTGTTAAATGAGCAGGTATCTGTTGAGCAACTAAAGGCCTTTTGTTTACAGAAACTTGCTAAATATAAAGTGCCTAAAGAAATGATTATTACAGACAGTCTTCCGCGCAATGGTGCGGATAAATTGTTGAGACGGAAATTATTACAATAAAAACTTTGTGAAAGAAGTCTTCTAAAAAGGAAGGCTTCTTTTTTATTTGAACTTTTAGCATGAAATTAATCATTTATTAACATAATAAAAAAAGAGAGGCATAAACTATTTAGTAAAGGAGAATGACTCATATGAGGAAATATATATATAATGTTGTCATTATATTATTTGTTCTACAAATGAGTCATGTGCAAGTATTTGCAAACTATGAAAAAGAAGATGTAGCAACAGCTCATTCAATTGAAACACTACAATCTCTCATTAATAAAGAAGTTATGCATCTATCATCCGAATTCTCGATTCGTTATACTGGTGACTTAGCCGAGATAAAAGATGAACTAACAGAAATTACTAAAAATGCAATTGAAAACTCTTATATTTATACTAATATTTCAAGTTTCCAATGGAAGTACGAAGGTTATAGCAATAATATTGTCATTGCCTTTGCATTTACGTACCATCTATCACAAACAGAGGCGTTATTTGTCGAGCAAACTTTGGAAAATATTATTGCACCTATGCATGGATTAAGTGACATAGAAAAACTACAGGCTGCACATGATTTTATTGTATTGTCCGCGGAATACTCTAAGGAAACAGAAGGAAGTCAATATTCTCCATATACATTATTAACGGAGAATAAGGGCGTCTGTCAGGCATATGCTTTAGTGCTATATCGAATGTTAGAAATGCTGGGTTTTGAGGTACAATATGTACCAGGAAAAGTAGGAGAACAGCTACATGCCTGGGTATTAGTGAAACTTGATCATGCTTGGTATCATATTGATGTGACATGGGATGACCCTTTGCCTGATCGTAAAGGAGAAGTTCGCTATCAATATTTTTTAGTGTCGGATCGCCAATTAGCACAAGATCATACATGGGATTATGCAAGTTTCCCTGCTGCAACAAGCGAAAAATATATAGATTTACAGGAAGAAACAAAAAGACAAAGTTTAGCGTCACCTATACAACATCAATTGAATGAAATTATGGGGTTATCAATCATCGGAGAAAATCGGTTAGCCGTACAACAATTAGTGGAGCAGCCGATGAAGCTTGTTACTCAAAAAACAAATAAACAAGACAATTTAGTTCAGTTTAACTTTACTGAGTGGCCACCTATGCTAGTAGAAAGTAGTATAATGGCTTTTGTTGTCCTTCAGCCAAAAGCTAAGCATGTGACTAAGCAAAAAACAATGAAGTGGCTAGGGTCTTTTTATCGAACGGAAAAACGGATGCCACAAGAAAAATACGTCATAATAAAGGAGGTGTCCCAATAGAGGGGCACCTCCTTACTCATATTATTGAACGCTTAAAGCTTTTTCTAATGTTTGAATATTTTTTTGCATCAATGTGAAATAGGTTTCCTTATTTTTTTCATCATCAGCTGTTAATACGCTTAAATTATGCAAGACAAGAGATTCTGCACCAACTTCTTTTTGAATAATCTCTGCTAATTTGGAAGAGACATTTTGTTCAAATAAAATATAGTGAATGTGCAATTCATTTGCTTTGTCTACAATCTTTGTTAATTCCTTTTGAGATGGCTCATTTTGTGAATTCAAGCCAGCAATCGGCACTTGAGTTAAGCCGTATTGACCAGCAATATAGCCAAATGCAGCATGTGATACAAAGAATGTTTTATTTTGTGCTTTGTCAGTCATTGCTTCGAAATCTTGATCTAAATCCTGTAATTCTTTTACTAATGCATCATAATTTGTGTTAAAAGTTGCCTCCTGAGCTGGCATTTTTTCAACTAGTGTGTTTTTGATAGCCAGTGCTAAGTCTTGACTAATTGTAGGAGATAACCAAACATGCGGATCGATATCGCCATGCTCATGCTCATCATGTCCATGTTCTTCACCTTCATGTTCATGCTCTTCCTCGGTTGTACCGTGCTCATGCTCATCATGAGCGTCTGCTTCATGTTCTTCCTCTTCTGCATGAACATGTCCTGTGCTTACAGCTAATTTTTCATCTGAAACGTCATCAGCAGTTGCCACCATTGTGACATCTTCGTTCGCTAGAGTTTTTTTAGCATTTTCTACAAAGCCTTCAAGTCCTAAGCCAATATAGAAAAAGATATCAGCATCTGCTAATTTCATCATATCTTTTTGAGTTGGCTCGAAGGTGTGTTCATTCGCACCAGCTGGGTAAATTGAAGCTACTTCAACATAATCTCCACCAATGCGCTGTGCAAAATAGCTTAATGGATAAACCGTTGTATAAATACTTAATTTATCTTTTTCCTCAGTCTTTTGGGATGTGGACGATTTGTCTCCACAAGCGGCAGTAAATAAAGCAAGAACTGCGACTAACAATAATACAGATAGTTTTTTCATATAAGTAAGATACCTCTCTTAAATAGTAATCATTACGATTTGTTTTTTTAGAACAGTTATTATGATAACGCACAACTTAAAAAAGTACAAGAAAAAAATGCCCTCCGAAATTAATTCTTTTTCGAAGGCCATTTTTCAGGCACAGGATCAAAGCCACCAGGATGAAATGGATGGCATTTGGATATACGTGTAATGGTTAAGAGGAAGCCTTTGAATGCACCGTGCTTTTGAAAAGCTTCGAGCCCATAAGAAGAACAGGTAGGATGAAAACGACAAGTAGGTGGCGTCATAGGTGAAATAAACTTTCTATAAAACTGGATGAGCCAAATAAAGGGGTATTTCATCGTTGCTCTTCCTTTTGCTGAGACGTATGTTGTTCAGGCTTTGGATCAATTGTTTGTGTAAAAATATTATTTTTTTTCTTCATAATGATAATGACAGAAACACCAAACATTAGCATCATCATCGCAATCATAATGATAATTGGTAAAGGTACGCCCATTTCTTTCACTCCAAATTCAGTAATGGTATTTAATTTTCCTCTTGATGATAGTTTTGCTTCGGTTTTTCATCAACAGTATGTTTAAAGGCATAGGCACGGTTGACACTGATAATTGTCGCAATGGTGATTAAAATAACGATGATAACTGCGACTATTAAGAGCGTAGTTAAACTCATAGTATTCACTCCGTTCTTTATTCATCATACCTATTATAAATTATCTGGTTCTATTAATTGTGAAGGAAGTTTGACATAAAAGCGAATAAAACACCACCTATCACCCCATACTATGGAAAAAGGAGTGAATCGTAAAGATGGATCGTCAGCGCGTATATTTTTCACTTGCCAATAGAACGTATTATACCAACCCATATGCAGGGCCATGGAATTTCGAACTCAATGTAGATCGACAAGCATTAGATGTATTTGAGAGAATCTTTCAGCAAATGCAACTGTTAGAAATTTCGAATGCATGGCGTGCACAGTTACCGTATATACAGTATCACCAAGACAGAGAAAATGATGAAATAGATAAAAGATTAATGAAAATCTATGCACTTGTTCATGAATATGGAGATGATGATACGAAGGCATTCGTTGAGCAGCTTCCTTATTTCAACAAACGTGTCTAGCGAATAGGGGAAAAGGTCACTGAATCAGAAGTGACCTTTTCTTCTATTAACAAATGGCTTTTAAAATTGTAAAAACCGCTTCTCGAGGGACGATGATGGGGATAGTGAGTTGATCTTTAATCATGTTTTTCATTGTTGTGGAATAGCCCATACAATCAAGAATAAGCAAATCGGCTCCTTGCTCTTCTAATTGTTGTGCTTTTGACAATAAATGTTGGTTATCAAAGTGGTATGGGGAGCTTGCTGAAAAAGTTACATCGAACTGTGCTTTTTGCCATTTCTCTGCAACCGTTCGATGTTGTTCGGGTTCGGGGCCTATTAAACCAATGGCTAATTCTGTATGTAAGCCCTTCACTAAATTAGTCATCATACGATCAGGTAGTAAAAGATTTTTATAGGATAATTTATTCGTAAAATCTCCTGTACACATAAGTAGTATCCAAGTGAATTCATGTAGATCATCAATGCAGCTTTGAATATAAGGCATGAGCTTTTGTTTACTGAGCTTTACTTGTCGACCATTGGTAAGAAGTGTCACTAAAACATCTGAGTCCTCAAGAGAAGGCGAAAGTGTAGCAATTTCCTCTGAGGATAGTAAATCAAGTACACCGAATTCATGAACATCTAAACCTGCTTCTCTTAATTGCTGTATATCCTCTGCCATATCTTTACGAGGTGCCTGACCAATTGTTACAACGGCAATTTTCGAATGTTGCATTGCGCTCACTCCGCTTCGTAATATTTTTGTCCATTTACATAAGTTTGTAAAACCTTTGCTTCTGTTTCAAAAATAGGGTGCGACCAAACAACAAAATCAGCATCTTTGCCTTCCTCAAGGCTGCCAATGCGGTGATCAAGCTGTACAAGCTTAGCTGCATTGATCGTAATACTTTTGAGGGCTGTGTCTTTATCTAAACCATAACGAATCGCTTCTGTGGCACAATACTTTAAGTATTGAATTGGTACAAATGGATGATCTGTCATGATAGCAAATGGAATATTATGTTCTTTAAAAACGGCAGCAATTGCTGGTGTAGAATGACGCGTTTCGTATTTAGATGGCGTTAACATATAGGGCCCAAGCGTTGCATGGAATCCACTTTCTTTAACGGCATCCACAATGAGATAGCCTTCTGTGCAGTGCTCTAAATGAAGCTTCACATTAAATTCTTTGGCAATTCTAATTGCTGTCATAATGTCATCTGCTCTATGGCAGTGAAGGCGAAGTGGCATGTCGCCTCGAAGTACTTCAATAAACGGGCGTAACTCAGCATTTTCTTTAATTTGCTCAGTTTGTTGTTGTTCATTGAGTTGACTTGCACGTTGGAAACCATCTCGTAAAAGCTGTGCAATGGCCATACGAGTCATCGGCTTGCGCTTATACTGATTGCCAAAGACGTTTTTCGGATTTTCCCCTAGGGCCCCCTTTAAACCGCTCCGCTCTACTAAAACACGAGAGGAAAGGGTAGGTCCTGCTGTTTTAAGAATGCTCCAAATACCACCTATGACATTGGCACTACCTGGCCCAGTTTGCACAGTGGTTACGCCCCCTTCTAACGCATGTTGAAAGGAAAAGTGTCGGATATCTACACTGTCTAAAGCGTGCATAAGAGGTGTAAAGGGTTCGCTATATTCATTGGCATCATTAATGTCTTCAGTGACTTCAGCCCATGTTCCGACATGTGCATGAATATCAATTAATCCTGGTGTAACATAAGCTCCCTGTAGATCAACTAGCTCTGCTTGTGGGGGAAATTCTTTGGCTGGTCCAATATAGACAATACGCCCATCTTCGATCCATAACTGTTCACAAGTATCGTTCTGCTCATTGACTGTATGAAACTTTGCATGATGATAAATAATCATTGTGTAAACCCTTCTTCCCGTGCATAAACTTTTGTTCCTTTAATATAGGTTGCGACAACCTGGGCATCTAAATTTAATGGATGCTTATCCCAAATAACAAAATCAGCAAGAAGACCATCACGAATAGCACCTGTTTTATGGGCAATCCCTAGAAAATTTGCAGCCCCCGTTGTGAGAGCATATAGCACGTCCTGGCGTGCCATACCTTCTCTTACAGCTAAGCATCCTTCTAATGTTAGATGCGAGGTGCTACTAACAGGATGATCTGTACAAAAAACGAATGGAATACTATGCTTATACAGTTGATGATACAGTTTGGGGGATAGTGCCATCATCTCATTGTGCTCAATATATCGAAATGTAGGACCAGCTATAACCGTATTAAAGGATGTTTCATGAAGGAATGTAATTTCAGTGCCATGGATAATATGAAAATCAAAAATTGACCCAAATTCTTGTTGAAGGCGGCTAATGAATTCAAGATCAACGGCTTTGTGCGCTCGAATAACGATTTTCGTAATGGACGGCTCCTGTTGCTGAATTTGTTGTAATGTTTCTCTTAAAATTTTGGCGATGCCCATACGAGTGAGTGGTTTTTTCTTTTCTGCGAAAAATGTACTTTTTGCCTGATGTCCAATAGAGAAGGAATAAGCCACATCTTTTGAAATAACCATTTCATCAACCGTTGTATGTGTATGGTGAATAATAGCCGTTTTTGCACCTATCAAGCTTTTAGGAGAGGGAACAATATGAGATGCAGTCACCCCATGAGAAACAGCTTTTTGAAAAGCAGTATCAAATGGGTATATGCCATCAACTACAGAGTATTGCAAATGTGAGTCAAATTCATAGCTATCATCACCTTCCCAACGAATCCCTATTTCAGCTAGACCGATTTGTGAGCAGCTATCGATAAAACCTGGTGTAATATAGTAGCCATCTAAATCCAACTCTGTTTCAGGTGAATGAGTAGCGGGTTCAAAGTATTGCCCTTGCACTTGAAAAGATTGCTTATTAAAGCTACGAGTCTCAGAATTAAAAACAAGTCCATTTATATAGCGTGTCATCGGATCAAATCTCTCCTTATGAAGAGAAAAGCGGAGACTGGTATCTCCACTTTTCAAGTTTAATTATTTAGTAATGGATACGTTTGTACCATTTGGATGCACAATTTGTACGGAGTTATCAGCAGAAACCTCAAAGCCCTGTACTTTTTTGTTTACACCTGCAACCGTTTGTGTTGCCTCTAATTCAATACGTGGAACATCCGCTAAAATCAGCTTTAATGCTTCTTGGTATAATTTTGCACGTTCTTCTTGCACTACTGTTTCTGATACGGCGCGTTCTAATAATTTATCCACTTCTGGATTGCTGTAGCCTTTACCATTTCCTAACGCACCAATTTGATTTGTGTGGAATAATTGATAAAGGAAGAAATAAGGATCTGGGTACCAAGTCCAGCCACCAATATTCATTGGCGCATTACCCTTTGCCACAGTATCACTGTAAGTACCCCATTCAAGCACTTTTATTTCCACATCAATATTTAAGTTCTTCTTTAACTGACTTTGGAAAATCGTTGCGTAAGGAACACGTGCTTCTGATACGAAAATCTCTGTCTTGAAGCCATCAGCGTAACCAGCCTCTGCTAGTAATTTTTTTGCTTCTTCTGGATTATATTTTGGTACCATATCAACTAACGATTGATCATATCCCCATGAACCAGGTGGTAATGGTAAATAAGAAACATCGCCGCCACCCCATTGGTTAACGCCAGAAATAATTTCCTCTACATTTGTTGCCATATAAATCGCTTCACGAACGCGTTTGTCAGCAGTTGGACCTACTTTGTTATTAAGATCAAGATAAACAATCGATAGACCTGGATTTGTTAAAAGCTCAAGGTTACTATCTTGGTTGATGATTTCTCGGTTTTGACCTTTAACGTCCATGGCAATATCAATATCACCAGAACGTAATGCATTTGTCATCATATTTTGATCGGAGATAAACTTCATTGTTAAGTTATCAACATTTGGCTTATCGCCCCAGTAATTATCGTGACGAACTAATTTTACTTCTTGGTCTTTTTTCCATTCTGTTAGTTGGAATGGACCTGTACCAACAAAGTGTTCAGAAAAATTATCGCCCCATCCTTCAACTTCTTCTTTTGGAATAATAATATTCCCTGCATCCGTTAGCATAGCAAGTAGGGCAGCATTTGGTGTAGCTAAGTGAATCTCTACTTCATAATCCGATAACACTTTCACTTCTGTTACACCACTTAAACGATTCATAGCAGATTCTTTAGCAGAGCGTTCTAAAGAGTATTTCACATCTTCAGCTGTCATTTCACGGCCATCCTGATACTGACCTTTTTGGAATTTAACACCTTCGCGTAATTTGAATGTGTAGACTAACATATCCTCTGATACATTCCATTCAGTTGCTAACGAAGGGATGATATCAGATAGATCTTTGTTATAAACAACTAACGTATCACCCATTTGGCGCATCACCTGTGATTCATAAACCCCTGTATATTTGATAGGATCAAATGTTTTTGCATTGGCTGACAGACCAATATTTAATGTGCCTCCAGAAGTAGCTTCTCCCTCTTTTTCATCCGTTGAAGTACTTTTCTCAGTGTTTCCACCACAAGCAGCTAAAACACCAATTAGTAAAGTTAAAAAGAGTAGTAGTAAAGACTTTCTTACGTTTAATTTCTTCATATGCACTAGCCTCCTTAGTTTTTGTTTCACAATATGAACCGTTGATTCAAAAATGGTAGGTTCGAGATTAAAATTAGCACACTTGTAAATAGAAAGTAAATATAAAATTACAAAGATTCAGAAAAAAATATATTTACAAACAATTATTAAGTGGTGTACTATGTGGTTATTCACAATATGAACCACTGATTCTAATAATGAAAAGGAGGTCTTGTTAAGATGGGCTCATTTATTTTAAAAAGATTAGTTAACCTCATCCCGACACTGCTAGTAGTAGGAATTATCGTCTTTATTATTACGCGAATGATTCCTGGTGACCCGGCTTCAGTCATGCTTGGACCACAAGCGAGTGTAGCAGATGTAGAGAATTTAAGAGAAGAGCTAGGATTAAATAAATCCATGCCTTCGCAATTTATTTCATATGTAGGAGATCTAGCACAGTTAAATTTAGGATATTCCTATTCTTATAGTGAGTCTGTCATCGGACTTATTCTCGAAAGGTTCCCTAATACAGTGATATTGGCATTGGCAGCGCTGTTAATAGCAGTCGTGATTGGCATCCCAGCAGGAATATTTGCAGCGAGAAAGCAAAATACCATCATTGATTATGTTGTAATGCTTGTGTCATTAGTTGGTGTATCTATGCCAATTTTCTGGTTGGGCATCATGCTTGTCTTATTCTTTAGTGTTAACCTTGGTTGGTTCCCAGCAACTGGGATGGGGAATATCAGCGATGGCCTGTGGACCTATTTGAAGCATTTAATTTTGCCAGCATTTGCTTTAGCAACGATTCCAATGGCGACATTTGCACGGATTACCCGTTCAAGTATGTTAGAGGTTATTTCGCAAGATTATATTAAAACAGCTCGTTCTAAAGGTATTAAAGAATATTTAGTAATTGGTAAACATGCATTTAAGAATGCGCTAACACCGATTTTAACCGTGTTAGGAATGCAAATTTCTAATTTACTGGGCGGAGCGGTTTTAACAGAAACAATTTTTAGTTGGCCTGGGATGGGTCGATTAATTGTAGATGCCATTGATAAACGTGACTTTGTAGTCGTCCAAGGTACTGTTATTTTCATTGCGTTTATCTTTGTGCTTGTTAACTTAGTAGTCGATGTACTTTATAAAGTGGTTAATCCTAAGGTCAATTTAGAATCGGATGGGGGGAAAAAATAACAATGACTCAAGCAATCGTCCAAGAAACGAAAAAAAGAAATACGTTATTGCGCAAGTTGCTAAAAAATAAATTAGCGACAATTGGGTTAATCATTGTCACTTTAATGGGTATTGTTGCTATTTTTGCCCCATTAATTGCTACCCATCCACCGAATGAAATGATTGTCGGTAAATCGTTTTTACCGATGAATACAGAAGGACATTTATTAGGAACAGATAACTATGGCCGTGATCTGTTTAGTCGCTTAGTTTACGGTACACGAATCTCAATGATTGTTGGGATTGCGGCGGTGCTATTTGGTGCTGTGTTTGGCACACTGCTAGGCTTAGTGGCAGGGTATTTTGGTGGACGCATTGATTCCATTATTATGCGCACAATGGATGGTCTTTTCGCATTCCCATTTATATTACTAGCTATTACATTAATGACGGTATTAGGGCAAGGACTTGTCAATGTTATTGTTGCGATTGGTATTGCTAATATTCCAGGTTTCGCACGACTTGTTCGAGGACAGGTGTTAAGTGTAAAAGAGGAAGAATTCGTTGAAGTAACGCATTCTTTAGGTGCTACACATACGAGGATCATTTTTAGCCATATATTACCGAACTGTTTAGCCCCTTTAATTGTCTATGGAACGATGAGTACAGCTGGCGCTATTATTTCAGAAGCTGCCCTTAGCTTTTTAGGATTAGGCGTTCAACCACCGACAGCTTCATGGGGCAGTATTTTAAAAGATGGCAAAGACTTTTTAGTATTAAATCCCCAAATGGCGACATTTTCAGGCATTTGTATTTTATTAACAGTTCTTGGAATTAACCTATTAGGGGATGGATTACGCGATGCATTAGATCCGAAAATGAAAGTTTAATGGAAGGGGGTGGAGTCATGACTGAACGTTTACTAGATGTAGAAAACTTAACAGTAGAATTTAAAAGTGGCGGCTCTACAATGAAAGCTGTTAATGGAGTAAATTTACAATTAAATAAGAAGGAAACACTAGGTATTGTGGGAGAGTCAGGATCAGGAAAAAGTGTTACAGCCACTGCTCTCATGCGTTTAATTCCATCTCCGCCAGGAAAAATAACGAATGGAAAAATTCTATTTAATGGCCGCGATTTAATCGAAATTTCTGAAAGGGAAATGCGCAATGTGCGAGGCAATGACATCTCAATGATTTTCCAAGATCCAATTACAAGTTTGAATCCTGTCTTAACAGTGGGCAATCAAATTATTGAAGTCATCCAAGCACATGAAACAATATCGAAGAAAGATGCCGCTATCAAAGCCGTCGATATGTTAAAAATGGTTGGGATTCCTGAGCCAGAGAAACGATTAAAAATGTATCCTCACGAATTTTCAGGTGGAATGCGTCAGCGTGTCATGATTGCTATTGCCCTAGCTTGTAACCCGAAACTACTCATTGCTGATGAGCCAACAACTGCACTAGATGTAACTGTACAAGCTCAAATTCTTGATTTAATGAAAAAATTACAACAAGAACATGATACAGCCATCATTATGATTACGCACGATTTAGGTGTAGTTTGGGAGCTATGTGACAAAGTAAATGTTATGTATGCAGGTCGTACAGTAGAGTCTACTACAACAAAACAGCTCTATGAAAAACCTTTACATCCCTATACGTGGGGATTATTAGAGTCTCAAATTACAATGGGGACACAAGAGCAACAAAGGCTGCCGGCTATTCCTGGTAGTCCACCAGATTTAACAATGCCACATAGTGGCTGTCACTTCTCAGCACGATGTCCTTTAGCGACAGATATTTGTCGTAGTACTGTGCCTGATTTAGTGGAAGTACAGGACAACCATTTTGTAGCCTGCCATTTACAAGCAAAAGATCAAATTGTCCCTAGGAAGGAGGGGATTTTTAATGCAACAGTACAATGAACTTGTCTTAAAGGTAAGTAATTTAAAAAAGCATTTTCCCATTAAAAGTTCAATTCCTTTTAAAAAACCAACACAATTTGTGAAGGCGGTAGATGGTGTAAGTTTTGAGTTATATAAAGGTGAGACACTGGGGATTGTGGGAGAGTCGGGGTGTGGTAAATCAACGGTTGCCCGTTTAATCAACCAGCTAATTTCACCAACAGAGGGAATAGTTGAATTTAAGGGAACGGATTTAGCAAGCTTAAATTCAAAAGATATCCGCTCTGCTCGAAAATCCATCCAAATGGTTTTCCAAAATCCTTATGCATCACTCGATCCTCGTAAAACGATTGAATATCTTATTGCTGAGCCATTAGTGATCCATGGGATTGGTGATGAGGCATCCCGTAAAAAGCGAGTGGTTGAATTACTTGAAACAGTCGGATTAAGTGCATACCATGCAAAGCGCCATCCACATGAATTTTCTGGTGGACAAAGACAACGTATAAATATTGCTCGGGCTCTTGCACTGAATCCAGATATTGTGGTGTGTGATGAACCTGTTTCCGCATTAGATGTCTCTGTACAGGCTCAGGTTATCAATCTATTAAAAGATTTACAGAAAGAATTCGGCTTAACCTATATTTTTATTTCACATGATTTGAATGTGGTGAACTACATGTGTGATCGTATTGCTGTCATGTATTTAGGAAAAATAGTGGAAATTGGCACATACAAGGAAATTTATGAGAACCCTCAGCATCCTTATACACAAGCCTTGTTATCGGCCATACCTAAGGAAAATCCTTTTGATAAAAAGGACCGTATTATTTTATCTGGCGATGTTCCAAGCCCGGTTAATCCCCCGAGTGGCTGTGCATTCCATAAGCGGTGTCGTTTTGCTACAGAAAAATGTGCAGAGGTCCAACCGACACTTGATACAGTATCAGCTACACATCAAGTATCGTGTCATTTATATAAGTCGATACAGCAAGAAGTATCATCAATTTAACGAAAGATAAAATTTATTGAAGCAGAAAAAGGAGCGGACTGATTATGTCATTGAAGCATGTTATTGAATTATACGAGGTAATGGATAGTATTTATGTAAACGGAGACACGATTAAGAAATATTTACACAATATTGATTCCACAGCAGATGTCAAGGTAAAAACTATTCAAGGCGAAAGCGGCTCAACTGATTTTGTTCGCGTCCTCGTCAAAGGAAAGAACGGCAAATCCTCTGGCGGAAATGCACCTACATTAGGAATTATTGGACGATTAGGTGGTATTGGAGCACGCCCTGAAATGACAGGCTTTGTATCAGATGGAGACGGCGCACTGGCATGTCTGGCAGGAGCAGCAAAAGCTATTGATATGGCCTTAAAGGGTGATCAATTAGAGGGTGACGTTATTTTCTCCACACATATTTGTCCAACAGCTCCAACCTTACCACATGAGCCAGTGCCATTTATGAACTCGCCAGTGGATATTAGTGTCATGAACGAAAATGAAGTAGAAGATACAATGGATGCTATTCTATCAATTGATACAACAAAAGGCAATCAAGTATGTAACCATAAAGGATTTGCGATAACGCCAACTGTCAAAGAAGGTTACATATTAAAAATTAGTGATGATTTATTGCACGTATATACACAATCTGCTGGCATTTCTCCAGTTGTCCTGCCAATCACGATGCAAGACATTACACCATATGGTAATGGTTTATTCCATATCAATAGTATTTTACAACCAGCAGTTGCAACATCTAGCCCTGTTGTAGGTGTAGCGATTACAACTGAATCTGTTGTGGCAGGCTGTGCAACAGGTGCAACCCATGTCACAGATGTAGAAAATGTTGTGCGATTTGTGTTAGAGGTAGCAAAAACTTACGGTGCTAATAAATGCTCTTTCTTTGATGAAACACAATTTACACATATGAAAGGCTTATATGGTAGCATGAGTCATCTACAAACGAAAGGAAACGAGGTACACACACATGAATGATTTACAAGCACTTAAAGCTCAATTAGTAGAGGCAGTTGAAAATCATCAAGATGAATTGATAGCGTTTTGTTCAAAGCTCATTCAAATCCCAAGTGTCAATCCTCCAGGGGATACGACTGAAATAACAGCTTTTATCGAAAACTATTTAAATGATGTAGGCATTACTTATCAAAAATATGAAGCTGCTGATAAAATGTTTAATTTAGTAGCTTCTATTGGAAATGGGGAAGGAAAAGAACTCGTTTATTGTGGCCATACCGATGTTGTTCCTGTCGGTGATCTATCAAAATGGGATTTTGATCCATTTTCAGGAGAAGTGAAGGATGGCTGGATGCTTGGACGTGGGGCGAGTGATATGAAAGCCGGTTTAGCAGGTATTATTTTTGCAACAAAGTTATTAAAGAAACTGAACATTGAACTACCAGGGAAATTAACTTTGGCGATCGTACCAGATGAAGAAACTGGCGGTGAATTTGGTGTTCCTTGGCTGTTAGAGCGAGGCTATGTGCAGGGAGATGGTTGTTTAATCGCTGAGCCCTCTTCACCTTTAAACCCAACTATTGGACAAAAGGGCTCTTACTGGTTTGAATTAGAGGTGCGTGGGGAACCTGGTCATGGAAGCCTATCACCATTGGCTGGACGAAATGCCATTGTTGATGCAATCCGAGCTATACAAGAGATTCGTACACTATGGGATGTAGAAATCACAATTCCTGAAGAGGTACAGCCACTTATCGAGGTATCAAAAAAATACATGCGTGAAGTGGAGAAAGATCGCTTGAAATATCAAGAAGTTTTAGAGAAAATTACTGTAAATATTGGTACAATTGAGGGAGGTACGAAGTCAAACGTAATCCCAGATTACTGTAAGGTCCAGGTCGATTGTCGTTTACCATTTGGTATTACACAAGAAGAAGTAACAGAAATCTTGACAACTAAACTAGATGGCTTGGCTATCGATTATTCAATCCAACGTTTTGGCTTTAAAAGCGTAGCCAATTATACGCCTGCTGAAAATCCTGTATGCCAATCGATAGTGGAAAATATATCATATGTTACAGGGCAAGAGGCATATGGTGTCATGCAATGGGCAAGCAGTGACGCTCGTCATTTCAGACAATATGATATTTCTGTATTGCAATACGGCCCAGCTTATTTACCAAGTATTCATGGTTATAATGAAAAAGTGCGTGTTGAGGATATCGTACGCTGTGCAAAAGTTTATATAACTGCTGCTGTTGATTTCCTATATCAAAAGTAAGAGATTAGCTACTCTCTTACTTTTGATAAAGTGATATCAGGTGCTGACGGCTGCTAAATCTGTCGATTATTTCCCCCTTAAGAGAGAGATTTGCAGCCGTTTGTACAGATAAATAGTTCAGAAGGATGAGAGATATGCTAAAGACATTAAATTTATCAATTGCGGTTTTAAAAATGTTTACAAAGGAAAAGCCCACATGGGGTGGTCGAGAGTTAGCACTGGCGATGAACATGAATCATACAAATTTATATCGCATTCTTGAAACCTTCGAAAATAATGGGTTTATAACAAAAGATCCTATAACAAAAAAATATTCTCTTGGTATTGCATTATGGGAAATAGGTATGAATATGTATGATTCATTAAACATAGATCAGCTATGTATGCCAGTTCTTGAGAAATTAAAGGATGTCACTGGTGAAACAGCTATTTTTACCGTACTGAATGGACTGGAAGCGTTAACATTACTGAAAGCAGAGCCTGTAAATAAGGTGAAGTTTACAGTTTCAAGAGGAAGTAGATCGCCACTGTATGTAGGAGCATCTTACCGTTCAATGCTTGCTTTTTTAAATGAAGAGCAAATTGCAAAGGTCATAGATGAACCATTAACAGCTTATACAAATAATACGATGACAGATGCCACAGAAATAAGGGCAGAGCTAGAAAAAATTAGAACATGTGGCTATGCACTTAGTAACAGTGAGTATTCGGTCGATGTATTGGCGCTAGCTATGCCTATATTTAATAGTGAGGAACAGGTCGTAGCGTCTATTACCGTTTCTGGACCAATTTATCGTTTTACAGAGCAACGTGTTCCTGATTTTTTGGGACCTTTAACGGAAGCTAGAAATGAAATAGAAGGAATCATTCGTAGATATCATTTGAATTTTAATTAAGGAGCCCTATTATGCATCATTTACATGATATTGCACTAAATGTTTTAAAAGGCAATTTAAATGTTCAATCTTCTGAGTCACTATTAATTTTGACAGATAGCCACAAACAAGACATCGCGAAAATTTTTTATGAAGCTGGACTGTCAATTACTGCAAATACAATGTTCATGGTGATGCCCCTGTTAGAGAAATCTGGGCAGGAACCAATCCATGCAGTTTCTGAGCTTATGGCAAATGCCGATGTTACACTGTGTATTACCTCCCACTCCCTAACACATACACTGGCTCGTAAACATGCCTGTGAAAAGGGTGGACGTGTAGCAACAATGCCAGGGGTAACATTGGAGATGCTGGAGCAAGGTGCCCTTCATGCAGATGCACAGGAGATCGAAGCTACGGTAGAAAAATATGTCCTTTTACTTAATACGACAAAAGATATTCGTATTGTCAAGGATGGTCATGAGCTGACGTTTAGTGTAGACGGCCGTTTCGGAATTCGGTCCACAGGGGTTATTCGTCAACCTGGTGAGTACGGGAATATTCCTTCAGGAGAATCGTATATTGCACCAATAGAAACATCTGCGAATGGAGAGATATTAGTAGATGGCTCTATTGCTAATATTGGTGTCTTAAAGGAGCCATTATTATTAAAAATAAAGAATGGTCGCTTAGAAGAAGCAATCGGTCCTGATGGTCCACGACTACTGGCATTACTTGGTGAAGGCAATGGTAGAGTCATTGCAGAGTTTGGCATCGGAGCCAATAAAAGTGCTATCCTATGTGGCAATGTATTAGAGGATGAGAAGGTGTATGGGACCATCCATATCGCTTTTGGCAGTAATGCGCCATTTGGTGGAGCCAATGCGTCAGATGTTCATATTGATTGTGTTGTGAAAAGTCCTATCGTCTATTTTGACGGTCAGCAAGTAATCTAAAGAAAAGCGTGTCTTCCTATGAAGCACGCTTTTTTTCATGCTTTACAAGACTGTAGCTTAGGGTTGCTTGTCATTGTAGGTTTACAATATAGTTAATATAGATAGGAATAGGAATGATGATTAAATTCCGTCCATAAAATAGAAGTAATGATAAAGAAAGTAACTTTTGTTTTGCAACAAGAAAGAACGTGAGGTTGAAGATATGTTAACATTTACAGATTTACATGGCCTACAAGTAGATTTGAGTTTTACAAGAGGCGAATTTAAAGTAGAACCTAAACACGTCCTTGTCCTTTTAAAGCATGAAAATAAATGGTTATGTACTGTCCATAAACGACGTGGTGTAGAAGTGCCAGGAGGGAAATTAGAAGAAGGGGAAACCTTAGAGGAGGCGGCGATTCGAGAAGTTTTTGAAGAGACGGGTGTTCATGTGAAAAATCTTCAATGGTTTGCAGAGTATGCAGTGTATGATGAAATCGTTTTTTGTAAATCCGTTTTCACTGCACAATTTTTGGCGCAAGAGGATATAGAATTTGATTTAGAAACGTCAGGCATGCTTTGGTTAACTGATGAAGAATTTGCTCAGCATCCTAACTTGAGTTTTCACATGAAGGATGAGGGGATGAAGAAAATGCTGGAGGAGCTGAAACATCGTGACACACAATGGTGATATTATCGAAAAACGCCCCTATCCTTCACCAAATCCAGCTATCCGTTTAACGGAAATAACCTATCTTTCACAGGGCTTACGTATAAAAGGACTATTAGCAGAGCCAAAGACTGAAGGTACATATGATGGCTTTTTATATTTAAGAGGCGGCATGCAAAGCATAGGGATGGTAAGACCCTCTCGTATTGCACAATTTGCGGCGCAGGGCTTTATCGTATTTGCCCCATATTATCGTGGGAATCGTGGGGGAGAGGGGCGTGACGAGTTTGCAGGGGCAGACCGTTACGATGCGGTCTATGCCGTAGATGTACTCAAACAATTCTGCAATGACAATATCCATGTTTTTGGTTTTTCACGAGGTGGTATTATGGCTCTGTGGACAGCTATTTTAAGAAGGGATATTACTTCTGTTGTAACATGGGCAGGTGTTTCTGATGCAACGGCCACTTATTGGGAACGTACAGATATGCGCAGAATGATGAAGCGCGTTATTGGAGGAACACCTAATCGTGTGCCAGAAGCGTATGATGCAAGAACACCTCTTTTTGAGATAGAGCGTATAACAGCTCCCGTTCTTATCATTCATGGCTATCGTGATGAAAATGTGGATATTGAACATGCCAGACAATTGGCATTTTTTTTAGAGGAAGCAAATAAATCATTCGAAACTTGGTATGATCTTAACTATGCACATCAATATCCACCAGCAAAAAATCGTGAAACTGTCCGTGCTCTTTGCAAGTGGATGAAACAACAATAAAGCATAGAGAAAACAAAAAGACAAAGGGAACAATTTATTCGTTCCCTTTGTCTTTTATATAGACGTTATTTTAATGGACCACCAAGTGTAGTGATGGCTTCAGAAACGTTTGAGAATTTCTTGAAGTTTTCGTTGAATAAGCCTGCAAGCTCAGCAGCTTTTGCATCGTATGCAGCTTTATCTGCCCAAGCTTCACGAGGATTTAACACTTCTGAAGGTACGCCTTCAACTGCTTTTGGAATGTGTAAACCAAACACAGCATCTTGTGTTGTTTCAACATCTGCTAATTTACCATCGATTGCTGCACGGACCATTGTACGTGTGTAAGAAAGTTTCATACGGCTACCTGTGCCATATTCGCCACCAGTCCAACCAGTGTTTACTAAGTATACCTGTGCACCGTGCTCGTCAATTTTTTGTCCTAACATTTCTGCGTATACTGTTGCAGGAAGTGGAAGGAATGGAGACCCGAAGCAAGTAGAGAATACTGGTTCTGGCTCAGTCACACCACGTTCAGTTCCAGCAAGTTTAGAAGTGAACCCGCTTAGGAAGTGATACATCGCTTGTTCTTTTGTTAATTTACTGATTGGAGGTAATACGCCAAATGCATCAGCTGTTAGGAAGATGATTGTTTTTGGATGACCTGCAACAGAAGGATCAACGATATTTTCGATGTATTGGATTGGATAAGCTACACGTGTATTTTCTGTTAGTGAACCATCATCATAGTCACAAATACGAGTTTCTGGATCAACAGCTACGTTTTCTAATACAGAGCCGAAGCGGATTGCATTGTAGATTTCTGGTTCTTTTTCAGCAGAAAGGTTGATTGTTTTTGCATAGCAGCCACCCTCAATGTTGAATACACCATTATCAGACCAACCGTGTTCATCGTCACCGATTAGCTTACGATCAGGATCAGCTGATAACGTCGTTTTACCAGTACCAGATAGACCGAAGAATAACGCTACATCGCCAGCTTCACCAACGTTTGCTGAGCAGTGCATTGAAAGAATACCTTGTTGTGGTAATAAGTAGTTCATGATACC
Source organism: Lysinibacillus sp. UBA5994 (assembly GCF_002429725.1). Taxonomy (NCBI): domain Bacteria; kingdom Bacillati; phylum Bacillota; class Bacilli; order Caryophanales; family Bacillaceae; genus Lysinibacillus; species Lysinibacillus sp. UBA5994. Next base: position 34,089 of record NZ_DJAU01000024.1, read on the forward strand.
AAAGATAGATTTTTTCATTTCACCAGCATATTCTGTACCACCAATTAAAATAATTTTCTTTTCAAGTGATACGATGATGAATGTTTCAGAAGCAGTACCATCAACCGCAGGATCTGCTTTAAAGTTAGGAGCTGAGATGACAGTGAAGTCGGCAACATGAGAAGCTAATTCATCTGCTGTTGGACGGATAAATAATTGATGAGCAAAAAGATTGTGCCATGCGTATTCATTGATAACTTGAATGCTTAATTGTGAGTCTTTGTCAGCACCTGCAAAGCCTTTGAATACGAATAACTCGTCACGTTCTTTTAAATATTTTATTACTTTTACATATAGGTTATCGAACACTTCAGAAGAAATCGGTTGGTTGACTTTACCCCAGTCAATTTGATCTTTTGTGCTTTCTTCTTCTACCGTATATTTATCTTTAGGTGAACGACCAGTGTATTTGCCAGTTTCTGCACGAACTGCGCCATCTACTGTTAACATTGCTTCACCACGAGATGTAGCTTTTTCTGCTAATTGTGGTACTGAAAGTTGAACATTAATGTTACCGCCGTTTAATAATTCCTTCAGTTCGTTTGCAATTTCTACTGAATTCATCGATTAAATACCATCCTTTTTTATAGTATTCCCTTGATTTAGAGGGATTTTTTCTTAATTTCAAAAATAGTATAACACAATTGCTTAAATAATCTATACTAATTAAGAAATTATTTTAGAGTTTTTACCACTTTTCAATAAACTGACAAAAAATAATGTTTTTCGAGTAGAATACCATCAATCCTACTGTAATTAGGCACGAAAATTGAGCCACACATATGTTACCACAAGTAGCTAGGTATGTTGTAGGGATTAATTTGCTTCTATTTACATCATCATCCAAGTATGAAAAGTTTTTGTGTAATAAGTTCTTTCCTTTCTATACAGTAATACATAAGAAAATATTTGACAACGTTCGACCTTTTCAGTAACATGAGATTGAACGGATACTCTTATCCCGAGCTGGTGGAGGGTCAGGCCCTGTGAAACCCGGCAACCTGCATGAACTATTTCACGACATGCGTTGGTGCCAACCTGATGCAAGGGAACATCCCTTGAACGATAAGAGTGAAAGGTTACGCAGTCATTATTCCTTTCCTCATGTAAAGTAACGTGAGAAAAGGATTTTTTTATTGTTAAAAATCAATGTAAAGGTAAGTATATGTAGTTCTTTCCTTATTGTAATGACGGATCTTTCGAAATCCTCGTGTTAAAAGCAGCAGTAACGGCTTGAGAGTTCAATCCTTAGGAGCGGACTTGACATGGGTAATGAGTACCGTATTCATACACAACTACTTATTGTAAGAGTATTTAGGAGGAAAACCAAATGACAAACCGTCGACTGTTTACATCAGAGAGTGTAACAGAAGGACATCCAGATAAGATTTGTGACCAAATCTCGGATGCCATTTTAGATGCTATTTTAGCAGAAGATCCAAATGCACGTGTAGCGTGTGAAACAACTGTAACAACAGGATTAGTATTAGTAGCAGGAGAAATTACTACTTCTACTTATGTGGATATTAAAGGTATTGTTCGTGACACTGTAGCTGAAATTGGCTATACACGAGGTAAATATGGCTTTGATGCTGAGAACTTAGCGGTGCTTGTGGCAATTGGCGAACAATCACCTGATATTGCTCAAGGTGTTGATCAGGCATTAGAGGCACGTGAAGGCTCTATGACAGATGCTGATATAGAAGCAATTGGTGCTGGTGACCAAGGCTTAATGTTTGGCTATGCATGTAATGAAACACCAGAGCTAATGCCATTACCAATTAGCTTGGCACACAAATTAGCACGCCGTTTAACAGAAGTACGTAAATCAGGTGAACTTGCCTATTTACGTCCTGATGGTAAAACGCAAGTAACGATTGAATATGATGACAATAATGTACCGGTTCGCGTGGATACAATTGTTATTTCAACACAGCATGATGAAGAAGCAACACTTGAACAAATTCAAGCAGATTTAAAAGAATTTGTTATTGCACCAGTTGTACCGAGTGAATTATTAGATGCTAATACGAAATACTTCATCAATCCAACTGGCCGTTTTGTAATTGGTGGGCCAAAAGGTGATGCTGGATTAACAGGACGTAAAATCATTGTTGATACATACGGTGGTTATGCACGTCACGGTGGTGGTGCCTTCTCAGGTAAGGATGCAACCAAGGTAGACCGTTCGGCGGCATATGCAGCACGTTATGTAGCGAAAAACATCGTAGCAGCTGGCTTAGCAGAGCGTGCTGAAGTGCAACTTGCCTATGCGATTGGCGTTGCTCAGCCTGTTTCCATTGCTGTCGATACATTTGGCACAGGTAGAGTGAAAGAAAGCGAGATCGTTGAATGGGTACGCGAGCTATTCGATTTACGCCCAGCAGGTATCATTAAAATGCTTGATCTTCGTCGTCCAATTTATAAACAAACTGCTGCGTATGGACATTTTGGTCGTACAGATTTAAATGTACCATGGGAGCAAATTGATAAAGCAGACGCGCTACGAGAAAAAGCACGTTTATAAACTATTGAACTAAAGTAATGAAGTCATTAGAAAATTATTCTGATGTATTAATAAGCAAAGGGGCAACATTGCTCCTTTTGTTTTTTTTACAAAAATACCTCGCTAGGATTCGTGAACATATTCGGTACACGAAAACGCGAGGGATTTTTTCGTTAGTATTGATTTTTTGTGTAGGTTATTTATTTCTGAAGTGATTTATAATATTGACCTTTTTCTGCGTATTCTCGTACGATGCGTTCCATATCCTCTTTATCTTCAGCATTTAATTCTCGGACAACTTTTGCTGGACGACCTAATGCTAAACTATTTGGAGGAATGACTTTACCAGGAGGTACTAGGCTTCCAGCTCCAATAAATGCACCTTCTCCAATCTCAGCTCCGTCTAAAATAATGGATCCCATACCAATTAAGGCATTTTTGCGAATTGTACAACTATGTAAAGTGACTTGGTGTCCAACTGTTACCTCATCTTCAATAATGAGCGGATATTTTGGGCTTTGGTGTAAACAGCAAAGATCCTGGATACTGACACGTTTACCAATAATCGTTGGGGAAACATCACCACGAATAACCGTATTAAACCAAATAGTTGTTTCGGCGCCAATTGTTACGTCGCCCGTAACAGTTGCGTAGTCAGCAATGAAAACAGACGGATCGATCTTTGGCGTTTTATCTTTAAATGGATAAATCATGAAAATCGCCTCTTTTCTTTCTATAATGTAGTATTATCGTATCAAATACGCAACTTTATGGAAATATAAAATTAAAATGTGCTATTTATTTCGATATAATCAAAGTGTAATTATTTTTTAGGAGGACTATGTAATGTGGAAATGGGAAGCTGATGGACAAGCAAAAGCTGTGATTGCTATTCTTCATGGTGCTTATGAAAATCACCGTTGGTATGCATGGCTGATAGAGAAATTAAGATTAGAAGGCTTCCACATAGTCATGGGAGATTTACCGAATCATGGGGGTAATGCAAGGTTTGCTCGAGTCCATGATGAAGACTTCAAATTGTACAATAAGTATACAAGAAACCTGATTGAAAATGCTTTTTCATATAATTTACCAACCTTTGTAATAGGGCATGGACTAGGTGCAACATTAATCCTCCATACACTGCAAAAGAGACAATATGAATGTGCAGGCATTATTTTAACATCACCTTGGTTGCAACTAAAGCTATTACCAGGTAAATTAACAAATGCTTTAACAAGTCTAAGTGCGTTAACGGCCAATGTTAAATTGACACATGATATTACATTAGAGAAATTAACGCGTAGTGTTGAAGGCAGAGAAGAAATGAAAGATGATGTACCGCTCATGACTGTAGTTTCTGTGAAATGGTATCGAGAACTTCAGCAGATGATGAAAAATTTAGTGATGCTGCCTAAAGGTGAAATGCCTAATATGCCTATGCTAATTATGACAGCTGAGAAGGATAAAATTACGGACACTCGCCAAACTCGAAATTGGCTTCATCAACAGGAATTCACGGAATTTCAGTTTAAAGAATGGGCAAATTGTTATCATAATTTATTTCATGAGGGAGAGCGCGAAGAGATTTTTATGTATATACGAGATTTTATTAATAATGCTCTTCGAAGAATTGGTTATATAATTAAATAGGTTTATACCCTTCCATTTACTAGGTTACTTACTTAAATATTGTTACTTAAAAATAATATTGTAATTTTCAGAAAAGTGTAATACTATAATGACTTAAAGTAAGGTAATTCAAATTGGAGGGGTAAAATGGATGTAATTGTAGAGAAGTTGAATGGTATTTTATGGGGACCATGGTTTATTTATGGCATCTTATTAATTGGGTTATTTTTCTCAATTATTACAAGGTTCCTACAAGTAAGGCACATTAAAGATATGTTTGTTTTAATGTTTAAAGGGGAGAAGTCAGAAAAGGGAATATCTTCATTCCAAGCAATGTCTATCGCATTATCAGGACGTGTAGGTACAGGTAATATTGCTGGTACTGCGACAGCGATTGGAATGGGAGGACCTGGTGCTGTCTTTTGGATGTGGGCAATCGCTTTCATAGGTGCGGCTACCGCGTATGTAGAGTCAACATTAGCTCAAATCTATAAAGAAGAGAAAGATACAGAATATCGTGGTGGACCGGCCTTTTACATAGAAAAAGGAATGGGCCAAAAATGGTTTGCAGTTATTTTTGCTGTGGCGGCTTTAATAGCAATGTTAATTTTGATGCCTGGTGTGCAGTCGAATGCCATCGCAGGTGCTGTTGAAAACGCTTTCGGTTTGGAAACATGGATCACAGGACTTATTATTGTTGTTTTATTAGGTGCTATTATCATCGGGGGTGTTAAATCAATCGCAAATGCTGCCCAGATTATTGTACCGTTTATGGCATTAGCCTATATCATTATGGCCATTATCATTATTTTTATGAATATTTCACAAGTACCAACGGTTATCGGATTAATTTTTTCTAGTGCATTTGGGGCTCAAGAAATTTTTGGCGGCATTATTGGTTCAGCGATTGCTTGGGGTGTTAAACGTGGAATTTACTCTAATGAGGCTGGTCAAGGAACTGGTGCTCACCCTGCGGCAGCTGCGGAAGTATCACATCCTGCTAAGCAAGGAATTGTACAAGCGGCGTCTGTTTATATTGATACATTATTAATTTGTTCTGCTACGGCATTTATGATTTTATTTACAGGCATGTACAATGTACAAGATGAAAAGGCAGCTGAGGGAGCAGATCCATTTATCCATATTGGAGAATTTAATAGTGGTGGATTAGCAGGCGATGAGCAAATGACTTTTGCGAAAAGTATTGAAGCAGGTGCAGCCTATACACAATATGCAGTTGACTCATCATTACCTGGCTTTGGTGCTCCATTTGTAGCCATTGCGTTATTCTTCTTTGCCTTTACAACAATCATGGCTTACTACTATATTGCAGAGACAAATGTCGCTTACTTATTTAGAGGTAGCACAGAAAAGGTATTCATTTGGATTGCGAAAATTGCCATTTTAGTTGCAGCCTTTTATGGTACAATCCGTACGTCTGGTCTAGCATGGGCAATGGGAGATGTAGGTCTTGGTTTGATGGTTTGGATTAACGTTATAGCTATTTTAATTATCATGAAACCAGCTATTGTCGCATTAAAAGATTACGAGAAACAGAAAAAAGAAGGAAAAGACCCAGTCTTTGATCCTCGTAAACTAGGAATTAAAGGTGCAGATTTCTGGGTTGACTATAATGAAAAACGCAATAACAAGTAGATAAAGAGCAAGGGCGATCAGCTAGTTTGATAGAAACTAGCTGATCGCCTTTTAGCATGTAATTATTGAATAGGATGTTCTTTCATTTTCTCTAATGCAATGACGAAGGGTGGATCATTTTGTTGATTCAGAAATGCATATTTTAAGACATGAACATATTTTTGTGGCAGTTGGCTTACATAATCAATGACCTTATCACGCTCTTCTTTTCCACCTGGATGACCATGATAAATAACAAGAACAATCAAACCGCCCACTTTTAAGAGCTTTAATATATTCTCAATGGCTTGGATTGTTGTATTAGGTCTTGTAATAATATCATGGTTGCTACCAGGTAAATAGCCGAGATTGAAGATTGCCGCAGTTACTGGCTTGTGTACAAACTGCGTAACTTCTTCATGCCCTTTATTTAAAACGAGTGCTCGATGTTCTAAACCATGATCTAAAAGTCGGAGGAGTGTCGCGTCAACCGCCTCTTTTTGGACATCAAAGGCATAAACTTGCCCTTCATCCCCAACAAGCTGTGCCAGAAACAATGTGTCATGGCCGTTTCCAGCAGTTGCATCAACAACTGTATCTCCCTCTTTTATATTATCTTTTAATAACTGCTGGGCATATTGTAAAACGCGTTGTAGTATCATTTCATAACCTCTGCCTTATACAACTTCCCTTGCCAACTACCACGACGTTCAAGCTCAGCATCAATGCCATTCAGTACTTCCCATTTATTTACACTCCACATGGGTCCAATCATTAAATCAATCGGTCCATCACCTGTAATACGATGAATGACCATCTCTGGTGGTAAAATTTCTAATTGGTCTGCTACTAGTTTTGTATATACATCTTGATCTAAAAATTCTAGCATACCTTTTTCATATTGCTTCACCATAGGCGTTCCTTTTAATAGATGAAGTAAGTGGATTTTAATGCCTTGGACATCTAATTGTGCAACTGCTCGTGCCGTTTCCATCATCATGTCATAGTCTTCGAGAGGCAATCCGTTAATGATATGTGAGCAAACACGAATGCCATGCTTACGCAATTTTTCAACGCCTTCCACATACGTTGCATAATCATGGGCACGATTAATAAGATTAGCCGTTTTCTCATGCACCGTTTGTAGACCGAGCTCAATCCATAAATACGTCCGCTCATTTAGCTCTGCTAAATATTCGACAACATCATCGGGTAAACAGTCAGGACGAGTAGCAATAGAAAGACCTACTACACCTTCTTGCGCTAAAGCTGCTTCAAATTTTTCTTTTAAAACTGGCAAAGGGGCATGTGTATTTGTGTAGGCTTGGAAATAGGCCATGTATTTGCCATCCTTCCATTTCTGGTGCATTTTGTCTCGGATTTCAGCAAATTGAACATCAATTGGATCTACCTTATTACCAGCAAAATCACCAGAACCTGCAGCACTGCAAAATGTACAGCCACCGAAAGCAACTGTGCCGTCGCGGTTAGGGCAATCAAATCCTGCATCTAATGCCACTTTAAATACTTTATGACCAAATTGGTCACGTAAATAGCGATTCCATGTATAGTATCTTTTCCCCTCTGAAGGAAAAGGAAAATTCGTCTCTGTCATTTATTTCACTCCTCTAACGCTCTATTCTATCATGTGCATTTCGTTCCGTCATGGGGTAAGGGTAATATCATGATTTGGATAAAGAAAAATGGAAAGGAACAAAACTAAATACGATTGAAAATAGGATAGAAGTCTTGTAAAAAAGGTAAAATTATTTTCCTTGTACTTTTAAGTATTTCAGCATACACTAACTATTTAGAGAAGCGAAATAATGGAGGTCATCCTATGCCAAAACGTGTTTGGTTTTTAATTATCGGAATGCTTGTGAACACAACAGGCAACTCTTTTTTATGGCCTTTGAATGCCATTTATATGCATGATTATTTAGGCAAATCTTTAGCTATGGCTGGTTTTGTCTTAATGCTGAATTCTGCTGCTGGAGTATTAGGTAATCTATTAGGTGGTTACTTATTTGATAGAATTGGTGGCTATAAAGCTATTATGCTTGGTATCCTTTTAACGATTGCTTCATTAATTGGCTTAACAATTTGGCACGGTTGGCCACATTATGTGTGGTTTTTAACGATACTAGGCTTTAGTGGGGGCATTGTTTTCCCAGGTATGTTTGCCTTAGCTGGGGCTGCCTGGCCAGAAGGTGGACGTAAGGCTTTTAATACTATCTATTTAGCACAAAATGTCGGTGTTGCCGTAGGTCCTGCCCTTGCCGGTATAGTGGCAGATTATCAATTTGACTATGTGTTTAAAGTGAATTTAGGTATGTATATTTTATTCTTTTTCATTGCCTTATTTACATTTAAGCGTTTGGAGGCGGGCAGTATTGCACCTAAAAATGTCTTGAGCGAAAGTAAGCGAATCGTAAACAAGGCACCTTTCTATGCTTTGTTAATAATTAGTGCATCCTCCGTTTTATGCTGGCTAGCATATTCTCAATGGAGTGCAACCATTTCATCTTATACACAAGATTTAGGATTGGGATTAAAGCAATATAGCTTACTTTGGACAATCAACGGTCTTCTAATTGTCATTGGGCAACCACTCATTGCACCGCTCGTAAAGCGGTGGGAACACAATTTAAAGCGTCAGTTAGTATTTGGTGTAACGCTGATTGCACTTTCCTTTGGTATTATTGCCTTTGCAAACGATTTTAAAATGTTTGGAGCAGCGATGCTTGTCTTAACATTTGGTGAAATGTTTTATACGCCTGCATTACCAACGATTGCTAATCAACTGGCACCAAAAGGTCGTCAAGGATTCTATCAAGGGATTATCAATAGTGCTGCTACTGGAGGACGGATGATTGGTCCACTATTTGGTGGTATTATGGTAGATCAATTTGGCATGATTCCTCTCGTTTTAACATTGGTGGTCATCGTACTATTGGCGATTATTCCATGTTTAACATACGATTATCCTTTAAAGAAGAACAAAATAGTAGCAGATTAATAATGTCGCACTGAAAAGAGCAAAAACAAGTGTTAAGCACTTGTTTTTGTTCTTTTTTTAATAGTAGATATTGAAAAAATGTTGTGACAGGATTACAATCATACATATTCAAATATTTGAATATGTAGTTATATGGAGGGGTTTTTTATGGACGAGGGCTTACAACAGTTCAAAGCGGATTTTTTCAAAGCATTAGCACATCCGTTACGCATCAGAATACTTGAACTCCTTGTAGATGGACAGAAAAGTGTCAATGAGATTCAAGATTGCTTAGAGAAAGAGGGTTCTGCTGTTTCTCAGCAATTAAGTGTATTGCGTGCTAAAAATATTGTTTATGGCGTGAAGGAAGGAAAAAAAGTTTATTATTCTTTAAGTGACCCAATGATTGGTGCATTACTTGGGGTGGCAAAGGATATTTTTAATAACCATTTGGTTAATACCATTTCGAGATTAGAGGAAATGACAAGTAATGAAGGTGACGAAGAGAATAAGTAAATCAATGATGATGAAAAATTGGGCTTTGCTTATTATTTCGAAGGGAAGATTTATCTATGAAGTCACTGTTTACAGGACGCTTTGAAGGATATTCAGTTCAACATGTAAAGAAGGATTTATTGTCAGGGATTATTGTGGGAATCGTTGCTATTCCACTTGCCATGTCCTTTGCCATAGCATCGGGTGTGAAACCTGAATATGGGATTTATACGGCTTGCATTGCAGGTATTCTTATTTCTCTCTTTGGAGGTTCTAAATATCAAATAGGTGGGCCTACGGGGGCGTTTGTGCCAATTCTATTGGGGATTGTTCTTACCTATGGCTATGAAGATTTATTACTTGCGGGTTTAATGGCAGGGGTATTGCTTTGTGTCATGGGCTTTTTTAAGTTAGGGACTTTAATTAAGTTTATTCCACGTCCTGTAACAGTTGGTTTTACAGCAGGGATAGCAGTGATTATTTTTACAGGTCAAATCGCTAACTTTCTAGGGCTCACAAATGTTAAAAGGCATGAATATTTTATCGCCAACATACAGGAAATCATTAAGCAGCTTGGTACGACAAATACGTATAGTATTCTTACTGCTGTCGTATGCTTGGCGACAATAATGATAACTCCAAAGTTTTTTCCAAAGGTTCCAGGAGCATTAGCGGGTATCGTTGTCTCTACACTTATGGCAACTTTCTTCTTTTCAGGACAAGTTGCTACCATTGCAACGGCTTATGGGCAAATTCCTAATACATTACCTCATTTCGTCTTACCAAACATCACGCTCGAACGATTACAACAACTTATTGGCCCAGCGTTTGTCATTGCAATGCTAGGTGGTATTGAGTCTCTATTATCGGCAGTTGTGGCGGATGGGATGACAAATAGTAAGCATAACAGTAATCGTGAGTTAATTGGTCAGGGGATTGCTAATATTGTGACGCCTTTATTCGGTGGTATTCCAGCAACAGGCGCCATTGCACGCACAGCGACCAATATCAAAACAGGCGCAGTATCTCCTATGTCGGGTATCATTCATGGTGTGTTTGTTTTAATCACATTATTGTTATTAGCTCCATATGCATCTCATATTCCGTTAGCAAGCATGGCTCCGGTATTGATGGTCGTAGCTTGGAATATGAGTGAGCGACATCATTTTTCACATATCGCAAAATTAAAATCAGGCGACTCACTGGTATTATTGATTACCTTTTTATTAACGGTATTCACTAGTCTTACATTAGCAGTTGAGGTAGGGCTTGTGCTGGCTGTGCTATTATTTGCGAAACGCATGAGTGAAAAGCTTGTTGTTACAAAAGTACTTCCAGATCATTCAAATAAAAGTGAAAAGGTACAGCCACATGTAGTGCATCAGCAGCATGATTGCCCGCAAATTAGTATGTACACAATTGAAGGGCCGTTGTTTTTTGGTGCTGCACAAATGTTTGAACAAACGATTGAAAGTACTTTGCATCAGCAACCAAGAGTTTTGATATTACGGATGGGGAAAGTGCCCTTTATGGATTCTACTGGAGAAGCATATTTTAGTAATATCATTGAAAATTATACAGCACAGGGCGGTACTATTTTGGTAACGGGTGTGCAAGGAGATTTAAAGGATGCTCTTCAGCACAATGGACTTTACGATAAAATAGGCGCGCAGCATTTTTTTCAGCATACTGGAGAAGCGATTACAAAAGCTTTCCATTATTTAAACGTCAATCAATGTATTGGTTGTCAGCACTTTGCTTTTCATGAATGTCAGGATTTATCAAAGTCTAAGGAAGAAAAGGATTTAATTGTTCAGTAATGGGTAAGCTGTAAACAAAGGCTTGTGCTTTTCAATACTTTCCATTAGAATAAATGCAATATCATGTAAAGACTGTGATGAGGAATAGTAGATTTGTGGTTCTTTTTAGAGAGCTAGCGGTTGGTGGGAGCTAGTAAGAATGCAAGTTGAACTCGCCTTCTGAGTCTGCCCGCGTGAAACAGCGTGTGTCGTTTCTTCCGCGTTAAGGAAGCTTGAGCCGAGTGTAATCACTAATTTGGGTGGTACCGCGGGAGTACAAATTCTCTCGTCCCTTCTATAAGAAAGGGGCGAGTTTTTTTATTTTTTAAATATTTTGTCAATTATGATGGAGAGCAGCACGATCAATCGAAGGAGGAAAAAAAATGAGTTTTAATCATGAACAAATTGAAAAAAAGTGGCAGCAATATTGGGCTGATAACAAAACATTTAAAACTGAAAATGAAACAGCAAAGCCTAAATTCTTTGCTTTAGATATGTTCCCTTATCCATCTGGCGCAGGACTACATGTAGGCCATCCAGAGGGGTATACGGCAACTGATATTCTATCACGCTTTAAACGTATGCAAGGCTATAATGTACTTCATCCAATGGGCTGGGATGCTTTTGGTTTACCAGCTGAGCAATATGCACTTGATACAGGGAATGATCCAGCTGAATTTACAGCTAAAAATATTGCAACATTTAAACGTCAAATTCAAGAGCTAGGCTTCAGCTATGATTGGGATCGCGAAATTAACACAACTGATCCAGAGTATTATAAATGGACACAATGGATTTTTATCCAGCTTTATAAGAAAGGTTTAGCTTATGTAGATGAAGTAGCTGTTAACTGGTGTCCAGCACTTGGCACGGTATTAGCTAACGAAGAAGTAATTGATGGGAAATCAGAGCGTGGTGGTCATCCAGTAGAACGCAGACCAATGAAGCAGTGGATGCTTAAAATTACAGCCTATGCTGATCGTTTAATCGATGACTTAGAAGAAGTTGATTGGCCTGAATCTATTAAAGATATGCAACGCAATTGGATTGGCCGTTCAGAAGGGGCAGAAGTGACATTTGCCATTGACGGTTCTGATCAAAACTTCACAGTTTTCACAACACGTCCTGATACATTGTTTGGTGCTACATACTGTGTGCTTGCACCAGAGCATAAATTAGTGGAACAAATTACAACAGCTGACCAACGCCAAGCTGTTGAGGCTTATTTAGAGAAAGTTAAAATGAAATCTGACCTAGAGCGTACAGATTTAGCGAAAGAAAAAACAGGTGTATTTACAGGTGCTTATGCAGTGAATCCGATAAACGGTAAAAAAGTGCCGATTTGGATTGCTGACTATGTGTTAGTGTCTTATGGTACAGGTGCTATTATGGCGGTGCCAGCACATGATGAACGTGACTATGAATTCGCAACTGAATTTGGTTTAGACATTGTTCCTGTACTTGAAGGTGGAGACATTAGCAAAGAAGCATTTACAGGTGATGGTCAACATATTAACTCTGAATTCCTGAATGGCTTAAATAAAGCAGATGGCATTGCGAAAGCCATTGAATGGTTAGCGGAAAAAGGTGTAGGGGAGAAGAAAATTTCTTATCGTCTACGTGACTGGTTATTCTCCCGTCAGCGTTATTGGGGTGAACCAATTCCAATGATTCATTGGGAAGATGGCACGATTACGCCAGTTCCAGAATCAGAATTACCTTTAATGCTACCAAAAACAGATAATATCCGTCCATCAGGTACTGGTGAATCACCATTAGCAAATATTGAAGAATGGGTAAATGTTGTCGATCCAGAGACAGGTAAAAAAGGACGTCGTGAAACAAATACAATGCCACAGTGGGCAGGTTCGAGCTGGTACTTCCTACGCTATATCGACCCTACAAATACAGAGGCGATTGCAGACCCAGAGTTACTAAAACGTTGGTTACCTGTTGATATTTATATTGGTGGTGCGGAGCATGCTGTATTACATTTACTATACGCTCGCTTCTGGCATAAAGTTCTCTATGATTTAGGCGTTGTCCATACAAAAGAGCCATTCCAAAAATTATTTAACCAGGGAATGATTCTAGGTGAAGGTAACGAGAAAATGTCTAAATCTAAGGGCAATGTTGTCAACCCAGATGAAATCATTACGTCACATGGTGCCGATACATTACGTTTATATGAAATGTTCATGGGCCCACTAGAGGCTTCTGTTGCATGGTCTACAAATGGTTTAGATGGAGCACGTCGCTTCTTAGACCGTATCTGGCGTCTATTTGTCAGTGAAGAAGATGGCGCAATTTCAGCAAAAATTCAAGTGTCTAACGATCAATCACTTGAAAAATCATACCACCAAACAGTGAAAAAAGTGACAGAGGATTATGAAGGCATCCGCTTTAACACAGCTATTTCACAAATGATGGTCTTTATTAATGATTGCTATAAAGCTGATGTGATTCCAACGACTTATGCTGAAGGCTTTGTGAAAATGCTAGCTCCAATCGCTCCGCATATTGCAGAAGAACTATGGCAACTATTAGGACACGATTCGACTCTTTCATATGAGCAATGGCCAACATATGATGAAGCAAAGCTTGTGGATGATGAAGTAGAAATTGCTGTACAAGTTGCTGGTAAAGTTCGTGCTAAGATCGTCGTAGCAAAAGATGCTTCAAAAGAGGATATTGAAAAAGTAGCACTTGCCGATGAAAAGGTTCAAGAATACATGGCAGGAAAGAGCTTAGTGAAAATCATCGTTATTCCAGGCAAACTTGTCAATATTGTCGTAAAATAAAGAGATATAAAGTAAAAATGTACATTACTAAATTCAATTTTAGTAATGTACATTTTTTAATTTAGAGCTTAAGCAGTAAAATAAGGACTGCATCCATCTAACTGAGTGCAATTCAATAAATAGCTCCTGATACAATTAAATAATCAATCCCACAATAATAGCTGTTAGGATACTTACGAGTGTAGCACCGTACAACAACTTTAGTCCAAATCGAGCAACGACATTCCCTTGCCTTTCATTCAAACCTTTTACAGCTCCCGAAATAATCCCGATCGATGAAAAGTTGGCAAAAGATACGAGGAATACAGAAATAATACCTAATGTACGTTCACTCATGGACTCAGCAACATCGCCAAGGTTAATCATAGCAACAAATTCGTTTGTTACTAATTTGGTTGCCATAATACCGCCAGCAGCCACAGCATCTGCCCATGGGATACCCATTAGGAAAGCGATTGGCGCAAAGATATAGCCTAATATTTCTTGGAAAGATATACCGATAATCATATCGAATAATGAATTGATTAAATCCATTAATGCTACGAAACCAATAAGCATTGCCCCAACAATGATGGCTACTTTAAAGCCATCCATAATATATTCGCCAATCATTTGAAAGAACGCTTGCTTCTGTTCATCTTCAATTGTTAAGATATCTTCTTTTTCATCCACAGTATATGGATTAATGATGGAAACAATAATAAATCCACCAAACAGGTTTAATACAATGGCCGTAACAACATACTTTGGCTCAATCATCGTCATATAAGCTCCAACTACTGACATCGAAACAGTCGACATAGCAGAAGCGCATAATGTATACATACGTTGTGGTGCAATCTTATCTAATTGCTTTTTAACAGTTATGAACACTTCGGATTGACCTACCATAGCGGAAGCAACAGCATTATAGGATTCCAATTTCCCCATGCCACTTACTTTACTTAAAAATAAACCTACCCATTTCATCAGAAAAGGAAGAATTTTAAAATGCTGCAAGATCCCAATCAGAACAGATATAAAGACGATCGGTAATAAAACTGTTAAAAAGAAGGGTGATTCGCCTTCATTTGCTAAGCCACCAAAAACAAAGGATATACCTGCATTTGCATAGGACAATAAGTGATCAAACACTTTGGTGATTCCTTTGATTAGCACATAGCCGACCGTTGTATTAAGTAGTAAAGCTGCCAATAAAAATTGGATGATCAACATAATCACTATATATTTATATTTTATTTCTTTTTTGTTTTTACTCATTAATAAAGCTAAGGCAAAAACTAGTAACAATCCACAAAAGGATATTAAGTATCTCATAAGTTCCTCCATAAGTATCTGTGATATTTTGTCCTGATGTTCCAATTTCAGAAGAACAGCTAAAGATCTTAATTAGTCAGACGTCAGACAAACAATCTCACTATAACAGTTTTTTTGCTAGTTATTCAATAGATAAAAGAAAAAAAGTATGCAACATGGCATACAAATAAATTCACTCTTAAAAATGTAGGTTATTTCTTTAGGAGTTACTATTCATAAAAAATACCCTCTTATTGTGTGAGGATTTTTTCTTTTTATGACCTTCATGTTAACGAAACTTTTCGATTTTTTTTGAAACCAACCAAGTTCGGATTACGACTATAGGGTGAATGTTTGTAGGAGGTGTTTGGATGAGTGAGCATTTAGTGGCCATTATGGAAGAACACGGAGAATATTGCTTACGAGTGGCTTATCTTTATGTAAAGGATTGGGCGATGGCAGAAGAAATAGTCCAGGATGTCTTTTTTTCTTATTATCTGCAGCAGGATCGCTTTGAACAAAGAGCATCTCTAAAGACCTATTTAGTTAAAATAACTGTACATAAAAGTCATGATTATTTGCGAAGCTGGAAAAATAAACGCCATCAACTGTTGGAAAAATTGCATATTGGTGCAAGTAAACGAACACCAGAAACGATGCTATTAGCACAGGATGAACGGACAACATTAACAAATGCTTTATTTGAGTTACCTATTACTTATAGAGAAGTCGTCATCCTTTATTATTATCAGGAATTAAAGGTTAGAGAAATTGCAGATATTCTTACATGTGCAGAAAATACAGTTAAAACCAGATTGCATCGAGCAAGAAAAATGTTACAGGAAAAATTAGCGAATAGTAAGTGGGAGGTGTTAATGAATGACAACTTTTAAAGAGAAATTGGATCAAGAACTTGGCGAAGCACCACGATTTACGAAATCCTTACAGGAGGATATTTTACGGCAAGTGCGGCAAACAAAAAAGACAAGACGCTGGTCATATCCTTTGATTATCATAGGCACGATAGTTATGTTTCTATTGATAATAGAAATCGGTCCATTAGGGCAGATAGAGCAAACGCAACATGCTTCAATTGTTCAATTAGCACAGCAGCAATCAATAAAGAAATATACAATAATTTACAATTCGGATGAGGAGATCTTTAAGGCTGGAAGACCTGGGTGGGTCATTGGACAACGAGTAATGGAGCAAAGTTCAGAAAAAGTGTTATTACAACAACTATTACAGCAAGCTACAGTGACTCAAATGAATGAGCGTACTTTTTTTAGATTACAACGTGATGTCTGGGTAGAATTTGAAAAAGGTCAGGTTATGAAGCTGAAAATGTTCATAAACGACGAGGATATCGGAATTGTTGATTATGACAACAATTCATTTTATAAAGTAGAAAATAAAGATTTGGCCAAGGCTTATTTAGATCTTATTCTCAATGATGATGCTAAATTTGGAATGTCAGGTTTAATCGTTATGCTAGTTATTTTTCTAGCTATCCAAATGCTTGGCGATAAACTAATGAGGAAAATGTTTAATATACCAAAGGAGTATGTCAATAGTCATCATAGACGTGCTGTTTGGGCTATTAAAATTTTGAATACCATGATGCTCATGGTGATCATAATTAAAGGGTGGATTTTATTTACTGTTATCATTGGAGGATATTTAGTTGTCAGCCTTTTCAGCTCTAATTTCATTGACTATTACTATGGTCGAGAGGAAAAAAGACATTATCTTTCCATTAGTTCGGCCATTGTTGGCTTGCTATCACTAATCCTATTTTTATTTTATATCAGTTAAATAACTTATAAACCTGAACCCGAATAATCTCGAGTTCAGGTATTTTTTTCCATCGTTTCAGTCTGAAGCATTAATTGATAAATACTCGAGATCATAAAGCTGGTAGCTAATCCGTAAAGCGTATTAAAGCTTAAACCAACACCAATTCCAATGATGATGGATAGCAGGATGACAAGCCAGCTATGCTTATGAATATGGCGATTCGTAAATAAAAGGATTAACACAAACGGTAGCATGGTAATGTGCAGAAAGGCAAAAGAATAAATAACACCTAAAATCGTTAAATCGATAGATAAGAAACAGGTGAATAAAATAATCATCAGGCCAATCAAATAGAAATAATAGGGTCTTTTCGTCACAAAAAAACGTTTCGTTGCCCGCATGTCTACAAGCAAGGTTGTGACAATGGCTAATAGGACAATGACGAGAAAAGCAAATGTCAGAAAGCCTGGTTGTACTTCATATAAAAACGTAAAAATCAGTACTTGGAATTGGCCAAATGATCCGCTATATAGGGCAATCATTAAAATTGCCGTAAATGATAGCGTTAATAACGCTAAAATTACACCAGAGGAAAACAGACTGCTACGTACTTTTTTAGGTTTTATAAAGGCAATTAAATACCATGTTGATTTATCAAAAAATACTTGTCCTAAAACAGCAAGTTGAATAATGACATAGAACAGCAGAATTTCGCTATTTTTAAAATAAAATAAATAAGGGTGATATAAGCGAATACCCTCATATACGGTGCTTGCCCCATTTAGTACAAAGTAATAAATAGGGATAAAAATAAGTAATGAAAAAAGAGCAATAATAAATAAAATTTCCAACCATAGTATACTTTTCACTGACATGATGCGGTCAAGAAGTAAGATGCCGATTAAAAAGAAAAAAAGTGTAATAGGGACTGGAATATTTAACATAATTTCAGACAATACACTAATGCTTATTAATTGAATAAGCCAAAGTTCAATACCTGTTAACAAGTAAAATAGACGTATAACCTTTAAATTCATTCCAGACAATTTACGCTGTATGGTAAAGAGCAAAAAGCTTTGTGTATGCTGATTTTGTGTGTAATCGCTCTTATTCAGCAATGAACCAAGTATGATAAATGAAATAGCTGTTGCTAGTGTATAACAAATGCCCGCCATAAAACCAAAAGAAATAAGGGCTGAGGGAGAGGACAATAATAAATTACCATTAATCCATCTCGCTAAAAGAATAATGACTCCTGCTGCTGTGCTTAAACTTGCAAATGGAACAAGCAATGAAAACTTCCTTAGCATATTATGAAAGACCTTTACTCATTTTAGAGGATTTATATTGACGTGGTGATTGATTATATTTTTTCTTAAACGCAACACTAAAATAGTGCTGACTATTAAAACCACAGCTCTCAGCAATTGCAGACATACTTGTGTCTAGATTTTCATTGATTTTCTTTACAGCCATTTCTAGGCGATAATTATTAATATATTCATTAATGCCAATAGACTGCTCCTCCAAAAATTTACGACTTAAATAGCTTGGATTCAAATGAATTTTTTCAGCAATAATATTGAGACTCAGTTTTTCATAATAGTTTTCATGAATATAGGAAAGTGCGCTTTGTATCGCATCATGGTTAGAACTCCACACCTTATATTTCTCCACAATAGCATCTAATTCACTTGCAATGACTGGTTTTGTAAGATAATCCTTTACCCCGATACGCAATGCTTGTTGGGCATATTCAAAGGTTTGATAAGCTGTTACCATGATGATGTCTACCTCATAAAGCGCTTTTAATTCCTTGCTCAACGTGATTCCATCTTTCCCAGGCATTTGAATATCCAAAAAGGCGATAGTCATACGGTGCTTCTTAGCTAATTGCAGAGCTTGTGAGGCATCTTGGGCAGTATGGAAGGTCCAATTCGGAAAATGTGGCTTTAATAAATAAATCATTTGCTCAAGCTCTAATGGCTCATCATCTGCGATTAAAATATTCATGGCGAGATACTCCTTTCTCCTTCCAGTTGATAGAATGCCTAAGCGGGAACATGGATGGTAACAGTGTAATGCTGTTCATTGTTTTGAATCGAGAATAAAATATTTTCGAGCCCATAAATGAGCTCAAGCCGTTTTCTAATATTTTCGAGCCCATAACCTTGCTGCAGTTCGTCTACTACCTGTTCAGTAGTCATTTCTATTTTTTCTAAAGGCTGTGTATTTTTAATTTCAATTAATAAGCTATTATCCATTTTTTTGATTGTAATGGATAGCTCTGCCTGTCCTATATGTTTTTCAAAGCTATGTTTATAGGCATTTTCAATAATAGTCTGCAGAATAAAAGGTGGTATTTGGACGGATAGTGCTTCATCATCAACATATTTATTTACAGTCAAACGATGGCCAAATCGCAATTGTTGAATATTTAAATAACTATCGACAAATTGTATCTCGTTCTTTAACGCAATTAACACCTCATGATTATTGTATTTAAATTTAAAAAATGTTGCCAAAGCCTCAATGCCCGCAACCAAATCTTCCTTACGATTGATGCGAGCTAGGCTTAATAATGAATTTAATGCATTAAAAAAGAAATGTGGCTGTATTTGCTGATTCAACTGGAGAATATTTGCTCTTTGTAAATCCTGCTCAAGCTCTAAATTTCTTTTTTCCTCCTCAAGGCTATCGATTTGCTTTTCGAAAATAAATATAAAAGTAAGCAGAAAAGCTCCAATAATTGGAGCAATTACACATAGGAGAATATATATGTTGAAGGTTTCTGGTTGTAACATAATGACCTCTCCGTTTATTTTGTAAGTGTAAGATACATTAAACTAAATTTTCTGCGAAATGGCAAGCTACCTTATG
This sequence comes from Lysinibacillus sp. UBA5994, assembly GCF_002429725.1. Lineage (NCBI taxonomy): Bacteria > Bacillati > Bacillota > Bacilli > Caryophanales > Bacillaceae > Lysinibacillus > Lysinibacillus sp. UBA5994. The sequence goes on from NZ_DJAU01000024.1 coordinate 53,967, forward strand.
TGTTGCAGTGATCGCTCGTAGTGCTGGCACTTCTGCTTTACATTTATCCGTTGCGAATGGGCAACGTGTGTGAAAGCTACAGCCAGTAGGGGGACTAAGAGGTGATGGTAAGTCACCTTTTAAAATAATGCGCTCCTTACGATACTGCTTATCAATAACAGGTATAGAAGAAAACAGTGCTTTTGTATAAGGATGATGTGGCTGAGTAAAAAGGGAATGCTTATCAGCAATTTCTACGACCTTTCCAAGATACATCACCATAATACGGTCTGAAATATGTCGAACAACACTTAAATCGTGTGAGATAAATAAAAAGGTTAAATCTAAATCTCTTTGTAGTTGTTTTAGTAAATTTAGTATTTGAGCTTGAATGGAAACATCTAGGGCAGAAACAGACTCATCACAAATAATAATTTTAGGATTAACAGCAAGGGCTCTGGCAATACCAATCCGCTGACGCTGACCACCCGAAAATTCATGTGGATAACGCTCTAAGTATTCAGGACGTAACCCGACAAGAGACATTAATTCAATCATGCGTGCTTCTTGATGCTCAGGTGGTACAATTTTTTGAATAGACATGGCCTCTGTTAACATTTTACGAATGGTTCTTCGTGGGTTAAGGGACGCATAGGGATCTTGGAAAATAATTTGAATGTCCTTGCGTGCAGCACGAAGCTCTTTTTTGTTCATATTCACTAGATTTTTACCGAATAATAATACCTCTCCAGCAGTAGGCTCATCTAATCTTAAAATAGAACGACCAGTTGTTGATTTTCCGCAGCCAGATTCTCCTACAATACTGAGCGTCTCACCAGGCATGATGTCGAAAGACACCCCATCCACAGCTTTTACAACCTGCTGTGGACCGAAGAGCTTTTCTTTTTTTAAGAAAAAATGCTGCTTTAAATCATTTACTTGTAATAGTGGTTGTGTATGTTGCGCTGTTGTCATACTGTCAGCTCCTTCATAAGTGTTTCTCCTTGCCATTCATTACTGTACATCCAGCATCTTACCTTTTTTCCTTGCTCTACAGTCAAAAGCTCAGGCTGTTGTTCACGACATAAATCTGTAGCAAATGGGCAACGTTCTGCATAACGGCAGCCAATTGGATAATTATAGGGACTTGGGACAGTTCCGTGAATAGTAGATAATTCTTCTTGGTCTTCATATAGCTTTGGTAATGATTGAATTAATCCATTTGTATAAGGGTGTAGCGGTTTTTCAAAAAGACTTTCTGTTGTGCCTTCTTCTACAACCTGTCCCGCATACATAACAGCAATCTTATCGCAGATTTCTGCTACAACACCAAGGTCATGGGTAATGAAGATAATGCTCATGCCTAGTTGTTTTTGCAGGTTTTGAATAATATCAATAATTTGAGCTTGAATAGTTACATCAAGGGCAGTTGTCGGTTCGTCAGCAATTAACACATCTGGTGTACACGCTAGTGCCATGGCAATCATAATGCGCTGTCGCATCCCACCACTTAACTGATAAGGCTCCTGCTTCGCTCTTTTTTCGGGTGCAGGAATCCCAACTAGGCGAATCATATCGACAGCCTTTTGCCATGCTTCTTTACGTGAGAAGCCTTGGTGCAATCGAATGGATTCAGCAATTTGCTCTCCAACGGATAATACAGGATTTAAGCTTGTCATAGGCTCTTGAAAAATCATCGATATTTTATTGCCCCGAATTTTACGTAGCTCTTCATCTGAGAGCTTCAAAATGTCTGTATTATTTAATAAAATTTCGCCATTGATGATTTTACCAGGAGGCGATGGTACTAAACGAAGTAATGACAGGGAAGTCATGGATTTTCCACAACCAGATTCACCAACAATGCCCAGTGTTTCTCCTTTTTGAAGAGTAAAGGATACCCCATCGACAGCTTTGGCAACCCCTTCACTCGAATAAAAATAGGTTTGTAAATTTTTTACTTCCAACACGGTTTCTTGTTTCATCCGTTTTTCCCCTCCTTAGTTTAAATCCATTCGTTTATTAAAGAATCGGTACAATATGTCTACAAAAAGATTAATGAAAACAAATATTAACGAGGCAACAAGAACGCCACCTTGTACGACTGGTATATCACGTGTTCGAATGGCATCTACAATCATTCGTCCTAATCCGTTTACAGCGAAAACCGATTCAACTAAAACTGTTCCGCCAAGTAAACTACCAAACTGTAAGCCTACTACTGTAATAACTGGAATCAAGGCATTGCGTAATGCGTGCTTTAAAATGATGATGTATCCTTTTAAGCCTTTTGCTTTCGCTGTTCGTATATAGTCTTGGTTTACAACCTCTAACATACTAGAGCGAGTCATACGAGCGACGATGGCAGCTCCACCAGCACCAAGTGTGACAGCTGGTAGAATAATATGTTTGGCACTATCCCAGCCTGCTACAGGAAGCCAGTGTAACTGTACAGAGAATACATACATTAATAAAATTCCTAACCAGAAGCTTGGAAGGGAAATCCCTAATAAAGCGACAACCATTAATCCTACATCCATCAAAGAATAAGGACGGATAGCGGAGATAATACCCGCAATAAGCCCCAGAACAATGGTGATTAAAATACTATAAAAGGCTAGCTCTATGGTAATCGGTAATCGGGAGGTAATTTCCTCGAATACTGGTTGATTATTTTTTAAAGAGTTACCCATATCTCCTTGTAGAAGATTTTTAATATAGTCTGTATATTGAACTGCTAATGGTTTATTGAGCCCTAAATTTTCACGTAATTCTGCAACCGTTTCTTGAGAAGCTCCTTCTCCTGCTAAAATAATCGCTGGGTCTCCGGGAATCATCTGCATAATTAGAAAAACAACAAGCGTTACACCAAGTGTTACAGGAATAATTTGAGCTAGTCGTTTTAAGATAAATAATGTCATGTGTCTTCTCTCCTTTAATTTTTCATTCTTGGGTCTAGCGCATCGCGTAAACCGTCACCAAATAAGTTAAAGCCTAATACAAGTATAGAAATCATAATACCTGGGAATAGCGCCATATAAGGAGCGGTAAATAGAAAATCTCGTCCGTTAGAAAGCATGGCACCCCATTCAGGAGATGGTGGCTGAGCACCTAAACCTAAGAATGATAGTCCTGCTGCAGATAGAATAGCGGTTGCTAAGCGCATTGATGCTTGTACAATAATAGGTGATAAAATATTTGGAAAAATATGCTTAATTAAAATCGTCATATCATTTGCTCCAAGTGTTTTGACAGCATCGATATATTCTAATTTTTTAACCTCCATTGTTGAGCCACGTACAATACGAGCAAACATAGGAATAGAGAAAAAACCAACAGCAATTGTGACATTGATAAGGCTCGGCCCCAATGCACTAACAATCGCTAAAGCTAGCAAAATACCTGGGAACGCAAGCATGATATCTAAAATTCTACTAATAATAGAATCAACCCATCTGCCATAATAGCCAGCAATAAGACCTAAGAAAGTGCCGATTGTACCACCGAATAAAACAGCTGAAATACCAACACCAATTGATAAACGTGATCCATATAAAATTCGACTTAAAATATCTCGCCCTTTGTCATCCGTTCCCATTAGATGTTCAACGCTTGGTCCTTGTAATTTTTGATCTAATTGTACGTCGTAGGGATCGTAAGGGGCTAAAATGGGCCCGATAAGAAACATCAATATATATAGAAGAATGATGATGCCTCCTACGACAGCTGCTTTATTCTTTTTGATTTTGTTTAGGAAAGAAACAAGATTCTTTTTTCTAGATGCCTTGCGTGCATTCACTAAAACAGAATGATCAATAGTAGTTGTTACTTTATTCATATCGAATACTCCTTTTCTATTTGATTTGATTTCAATTTAGTGAAAAGCGTAAAGAATGTAAATATTTTATGGCTTATTAGTCAGAAAATTTAAAAAACACGTAAAAATTTTAAAAAACAAGTGAATTTTATTTCTTTATAATTCGAAATGTAAGGAACAAATCACACAAGGAGGAAATGTTGATGAAGAAAATGAAGTTGTTTTTATTCATGGCACTAATAACTGTACTTATTCTGCAAGCCTGCTCTACTGCTAGCAATAATAGTACAGAAGGTTCCAAAGAGGGATCAAAAAGCGTAGGAGGAGAATTAGTTATTCTAAGAGCAGCAGATGCGACAAGTCTTGATCCTCACTTTATTACAGATATTCCATCAGCAAATATTATTCATGGCAAGGTATATGAAACACTTGTCGCTTTTGATAGAGATCGTAAAATTGTTCCATTACTTGCAAAAGAGTGGGAGCAAAAAGATGAAGTCACTTGGACATTTACATTAAATGAAGGCATTAAATTCCATGATGGAGCAGATTTTAATGCAGAGGCTGTAAAAGCGACATTTGACCGAATTCTAGATCCTGCAACTGGATCACCACAGCGTGATAAATTATCTATGATTAGTGAAGTAGTGGTAGATGATGAATATGTTGTAACGTTGAAATTAAAAGAACCATATGCTCCGCTTCTATCTATTTTAGCCAGTCAAGAGGGTAGCATGATGAGCCCGAAAGCGATTGCTGAAGCAGCGGACGAATTAGCAACTCATCCAGTAGGGACAGGCCCATTTGTATTTGAAACTTGGAAATCTGGTCAAGAAATCACTTTAATTTCGAATAAAGATTATTGGGGGACTGTACCGAAAGTAGATAAAGTAACATTTAAAGTTGTACCAGAGGATTCTACTCGTCTAGCAATGATTGAAAGTGGAGAAGCACATATTGCTGAACAAGTACCTGTAACAGAGATTGATCGTATTGAAAATTCTTCAACGATGAATTTATTCCGTGCAGAAGGACTAGCAGTAGAATTTATCGGATTCAACGTGAAAGATACGTTATTATCTGATGTAAAAGTACGTCAAGCTATTAGCTATGCTGTTGACCGTGAAGCAATTATTAGCGGTATTTATGATAATGTAGGAACACTTGCAAATTCTGCAATGAGTCCAAAAATTATTGGATATTCTAGTGAAACGAAACCGTATGACTATGATGTAGTGAAGGCTAAAGAATTGTTAAAAGAAGCTGGCGTTCAAGAGGGAACAAAAGTTAAATTACTGACAAGTGACCGTAAAGAGCGTATCAACATGGCGGAGGTTATTCAATCTCAATTAAAAGGAATCGGATTAGATGTTGATATTCAAGTAATGGAGTATGGTGCATTTATTTCTGAAATTACGAAAGAACAGCATCAAATCTTTATTAGTGGTTGGGGTAATGCAACGGGTGATGCTGATTATAACCAATACAATCTATTCCACACTGCATCTATGGGGCCTCCAGGAAACCATTTCTACTATTCAAATCCAGAAGTAGACAAGCTAATTGAGCAAGGGCGTTCTGAAGCAAACCAAGAGGCACGTAATGAAATCTACAAAAAAGCAATGCAAATCGAGTTAGACGAAGCTGTGTATATTCCAGTGCGTAACTATGAGCATTTAGCAGTTTACAGCAATGCTGTAAAAGGTTTCTGGTTAGATGCATCTAACTACACGATGATCAGTGGCGTTGAAATTGTAGAGTAATCAAATTTGGTGATAGACGAAAAAATACCAATTGGGAGGAAACTATGAGTAAACTATTGCTGAAAAATGTGAGATTAGAAGAAGCATATGAGCGCGAAAATGAACACATTGTTGCTACTCGTACAGGTATTTATGATGTTCTAATCGAAGATGGACATGTTCAACAAGTAGATAAGGATATAGTGGCTGATGAAGATGTAGAAGTAATAGATGCACAACAGCAACTATTAGTCCCTTCATTCCGAGAAATGCATATTCATATTGATAAAACGTATTTCGGCGGAGAATGGCAGGCACCAAGACCCATTACTAAAGGGATTTTAACACGCATTGAAGAAGAAAGAACACTACTACCTAAACAATTGCCGACAGCTGCTTATCGAGCTGAGGAAATGGTGAAGTGGCTCATTTCCCAAGGACACACACATATTCGTTCACATTGTAATGTTGACCCACAAATTGGGACAAAGCATATTGAAATTACAAAACAGGTTTTAGCAAACTATCAAGATCAAATCACCTATGATATTGTAGCCTTTCCACAGCATGGCTTATTACGCTCCAATGTAGAGGGACTAATCCGTGAGGCAATGGCGATGGGAGCAACGCTTGTTGGAGGCGTTGACCCATCCATTGTAGATCGCAATATCGAAAAGTCATTGCAAACAACGATGGGTATTGCACAAGACTATAATGCAGGGATCGATATTCATATTCACACAGCGAACACACTAGGCGAATTTGAATTTTATAAACTGATTGAGTTAACGAAACAGGCGAAAAAAGAAGGTCAAGTCACAATTAGCCATGCGATGGCACTTGCTGATTTAGAACAGTCACGGTTAGAAAATTTAGTTCAAGCCATGGCTGAGGTACAAATGGATGTAACAACAACTGTACCAATCGATTTGAACCGTTCGACAATACCAATTCCTTATCTTTATAACAATGGTGTAAAGGTATCTGTGGGACATGATAGCTTAACAGATCATTGGTCACCATATGGTACTGGTAATACGATTATGAAATTAAATGTCATGGCGGAGAGATTCCGTTTTATTGATGAATATTCATTAAGTCGAGCTTGGAAATACGCCTCTGGTGGTATCACACCATTGAATGATGTAGGAGAACGTGTTTGGCCACAAGTTGGTGATAAAGCGAATATGCTGTTAGTGGATGGCGTGAGCACTGCACATGTGATAGCAAGAAGATGCCCAATTACTACGGTCATTTCACAAGGCAAAATGATTCACCAACAGGATGTAGGAGAGTTGAAAGGAGAATTCAGATGAAGCACTGGCTTACAAATGTTCTACTTGAAACAGGAGAATATCTAAAGGAAAATGATACAGTTGGAACGAAAGTGGAGCTTTTTCACCTTGAAATTACAGATGGCTTCATTTCGCAAATTGTACCCGCAACAGACGCAATCGATTCTCAAAACGAAGTCACAGATATGAAAGGGAAGCTGCTATTACCTGCCTTTAAGGAAATGCATAATCATTTAGATAAAACATACTTATCTTTACCGTGGAAGGCTTGTGTGCCCGTAAAGAATTTAAAGGAACGACTTGATCGTGAAGCACAAGAGTTATCCGTTCTTGCTACAACAGGTAAACAACGTGCGGCTGCAATGATTGAAAAAATCCTTAAGAATGGTGCGAATCATATTCGTACACATGTCAATATCGATCCATACATTGGATTAAAAAATTTAGAAGGTGTACTAGCGGCATTGGACGATTATAAAGATGTCGTGACATCCGAAGTCATTGCCTTTCCACAGCATGGTCTACTAAGAGATGATGTCCCTAAATTATTGCGTGAAGCTTTACGCAATGGAGCGACGATGATTGGCGGCCTAGATCCAGCTGGCATCGATAACTCGATCGAGCCTTCTCTTTATGAAGTGATGGATATTGCACAGGAATTTAATGTTGATGTCGATATTCATTTACATGATGGTGGACATGTTGGGTATTATACAATCGATAAATGGATAGACATCGTGGAGGATGCCAAATATCAGGGGAGAACGGCAATAAGTCATGCCTTTTCACTTGGTGATGTATCAATCATGGAGCAACATAAAATTGCAGATCGTTTAGCACAACAACAAGTAAAAATAATGTCAACGGTGCCATTTGATTTGCGACGATTAATTCCACCGATTGAATTACTAACAGAGCACGGCGTGGATGTCCATTTTGGTTGTGACGGCTTTTATGATTCTTGGAGTCCTAATGGCTCAGGAGATATTTTAGAAAAAGCGACTACTTTTGCAGATATTTCTCGTAAACTTGACGAACGCTCTATTCGACAAACATTAAAATATATTACAAGTGGTGTCACGCCATTAGATGCAAATGGTCAGAAGGTTTGGCCGAATGTGAAGGACGAAGCAAGTTTTGTATTCTTTGACGCAGTATCAAGCGCGGAAGTTATTGCACGTAAACCATCCAACCGAGTGGTTATGTCTAAAGGAAAGTTTATCAATTAAGCATAAATCTAAATCCCCCTTATTTAGATAACATAGCAAACTAGAAATTTTCTAGTTTGCTATACTTATGTTTTAATAGGAAAGATGAATAAAGGAAAGGGAAGTAGATTTGCCATTACTTATGTAGAAATCTCTTTATTTGCGGGTGCGATAAAATATGAAACAACTAACAATCTATATGATTTTATTTAGCTGTGTATTTTTTTGGGCCAGTAACTTCATTATTGGCTCTATTTTAATTGAACATTGGGATCCTTTAACGGTTGCCATTTTTAGATTGATTGTCATTGTTCTCTTTTTAGGAGGGATTAGTTGGAAAGCAATCTACCGAACAACATTTACAAGAAATGATTTATTGTTATTGATCCTTGCAGGAATACTGGGCGTTTCCATTAATCACTATAGCTTTTATGCTAGTCTCCAGCACACTTCTCCTATCACTGCGGCTTTAATATTAGCCTGTGCACCGATTGTCACATCTCTGCTGAATAAAATGATCTATCATGAATCACGTAACGGCATATTTTGGCTAGGTGCAATACTATCATTTGTTGGTGTTGGCCTCATCATTACAAAAGGGGCACTTATCACCATTTCAATCGGTAAGGGTGAGGTGCTGAGCTTAATTACAATGCTAAGCTTTGCTTTGTTCCTCATTATTGTCAATCATCTTAGTCTGAAAATGTCAGCCCAGTCGATTACGTTCTATACAAATTTAATAGGTTTACTGGTGCTTGTGCCGTTTTCATTTACTATTTTGCCGCAGACGAATTGGCAAGTTGCAGTACCCTACTGGTTTTTGCTCATCTTATCAGCGATTATTATTCATGGGGTAAGCAATTTAATGTGGAATCAAAAAATGAAGGAGGTCGGCTCAACAAATGCGTCGTTGTTGTTAAACTTTGAGCCAGCTATAGCCATGCTATTGAGTGCTGTATTTTTAAAACAATTCCCTACAAGTGTTCAAATATATGGCTCTTTATTAATTTTAGTAGGAATTTTGTTGTGTATTTATTATAAAGAAATTAAAGCAATTGTCCTTGTAAAAAAAACAATGAATTAGCAAAAAAAGAGATGCTCATTTTTTGAGTACATCTCTTTTTTGCTGTTTCTGTAGCGAATTTAAAATAAATAGGTATGTTATTGGCAGAAAAGCAGTAATGATTACGATACCATGCCACTGAAATAATGACCAAACAGGGCTTAGTATTGTACTTCCAGAGGCCACCCCAAGGTAATAAGCGACCAAATATAGACTAGAGGCGCTTCCTTTTTGATAAAGAGCTAGCCGACTTACCAATGAGGAAGTTAATGCATGAGCAGTAAAAAAACCTAAACATGCTAGACAAAGTCCAATTACAATAATGAAAAGTGACTTGCTTAATGTAAAAAGTATTCCCACAGTTAATAAACAAACACCAAATGTTCGAATGGTATGTAATCCAACTTTTCCTGCAAGTGCATTAGCAATAGGCGAACCAATAATACCTAAACCATAGGCTAAAAAAATAAAAGAAATGCTTTGTAAAGATAATAGAAAAGGAGGCGCTGTTAAGTAATAGGGAATAAATGACCAAACTCCAGTAAAGGATAATTGTAAAATAACTCCTAATCCAAAAAGCATCAATAATTGAGGGTTTTTCAAATGAAACCAAAAGCCTTGTAAATCCTGTTGAATCGTACGCTGTTGTACCGAAAAATTTTTGGATTTAGGTAGCATCCACCAGACAATTACCATAACGATGCACCCCATAATGGCTAATGAAACAAATGCCATTTTCCATGAAAAATATTCAGTGACATACCCCATCATGAGTCTACCAATTGTTCCGCCTAGTGCATTACAAGAAATATATAATGCAGTGGCAAAGCCCATTGATTGTTGATTAATTTCTTCGCTAAGATAGGCAAGTGCTGCTGCAGGTACACCTGCAATAGCAAAGCCCTGAATAAAGCGTAATAAAATAATAGTAGAAAAAGAATCAGTTAGTGGCATGAAAAAAAAAGGTATGATAGTAAAAACTATGGATAAATGAATGAACAAAACTCTTCCATAACGATCTGATAAAAAACCTAGCACGATTAATCCAAGAATTACTGATAGAGTAGTCATAGATACGGATAGACTTGCAACGGATACAGAAATATGAAATTGCTCTGTAAAGAAGGGGAGCAGGGGCTGAACAGAATACATTGCTGCAAAGACAAAAACAGAAGCCCCGCCCAAACTAATGACAATTGTCCAAAAAGAGCGATCTCTTATTGAATAACCCTTTGTATTTATGCCCATCTTAAAACCTTATTTCATTTGCTCTGGTAACCAGAGAGAAAGTTGTGGGATTAAGACAACAAGTGCTAAGAAGATAATCATTAAAATGATAAACGGTATAACGCCTTTTACCACTTCCCCAAGTTTTTCTTTTGCAATACCGCTAACCACGAAGAGATTCAATCCAACTGGTGGAGTGATCATTCCTAATTCCATATTAATCGTCATAATAATGGCAAAGTGGATTAAATTTATATCGAAGTGTGCAAGGATTGGTAATAAAATTGGTAAAGTAATTAGAATAATGGAGACGGCTTCTAAGAACATACCCATGATAAAGAACAAAATATTGACAACTATCATAAAAATCCACTTATTTAAATCACTTTCTGCAATCCATGCACCCACTTGCTGTGGTACTTGTGCATTTGTTAAATAGAGTCCAAATAACGAAGCGGCACCTATTATTAAGAAAATCATAGCGGTAATATTAATAGATTCTACTAATACTTCGCGGAAATCCTTTAGCTTCATTTCACGATAGATAAACAAGGATACAATAAGACCATAGAAAACAGCTATCACCGCTGATTCAGTTGGTGTCACAACTCCTGAATAGATTGTTCCTAAAATTAAAAAAGGTAAAAATGCTCCCCAAATGGCTTTTAAAGATTTACGCCCACGTTCTTCCCAAGAAGCTGGTTGATCTCCATTAAATCCATTGCGTTTCGCATAAACGATAGCAGCAATAATTAAAATTCCTGTTAAAGCTAATCCAGGAAGAACCCCAGCCATAAATAACTCACCAATTGATTGCTCCGAGGTGATACCATAAATAATTAGTGGAACACTCGGTGGTATTAAAATTCCTAATGTACCACCTGCTGCCACAAGTCCCATGGAATAACGTTTTTTATAGCCTGCTGAAATCATTGCAGGGATCATAATAGAGCCGATTGCTGCTGCTGTGGCAGGTGAAGAGCCTGAAATAGCGGCAAAAATAGCACATGCAACAATTGTAACAACTGCAAGACCACCTGGAAGGTGCCCAATCCATGCACGTAAAGCTTCAATTAAATATTTTGATATCCCACCGCGCGCCATTAATACGCCAGCCAGCACGAATCCTGGGATGGCCATCATAGGGAAGGAATCTAATGCAGTAAAAATGCGCTGTGGAATCATATTCATATTAAAATCTATTTGGAAGAACACTAGAATTGTCGAAAGTGCTAAGCTAATAGCAACAGGTACGCGTAGAAATAATAGCAAAAAGAAACTAAGTAAGAGGATTAGCATATTCTTCATCCTTTCCTCGTAGAATATTAACTAATCGTTCTACGAATCTTAGTAAAAATAAAATACCTGAAAGAGGTAGGACTAAATATACAATCCACATTGGAATCCCGATATCAAGTGAAACCATACCAGATGTATAGCGATTTTCCACTAAAACAAAACCATAGTACGTGTAAATTAAGCAAAAGGCGATGCTCAAGCCTGTTGCTACTAAATCTAATAGACGTTTTTTCGATGGCTTTAATTTGTCATATAGAATATCCACCTGTATATGCTGATTGTGGCGAAGGGCTAAGCCAAACCCCAAAAATGTACCCCAAATTATAGAATAGCGTGCTAATTCCTCTACCCATGCTTGTGGTTCATTAAATATGTAGCGCATAATAACCCCATAAAAAATGAGCACGACACCTGCTACGAAAAAAATTCCAGCAAGAATTTCTTCTAAGTAGCCCCATATTTTATAAACGGCCTTCATGTTGTAGCCTCCTTTATTTAAAGTTAAAAACGGATGCTTTTATTCCCACTGTAAATGTTGCTGTTTGAAGTGAGCTTCTTAGCACCCGTTTGTAAGTAAGCGATATACTAATAAAATTATTGATATTGACGATAACTCACTACTACGGGCAACTTCCTAACAAAGAATACCCAAGAAATTGTTGCGATTTCCTATTCCTTACATCAACTAATTGTTGGAATAGTAAGTTTTTTTAAGAACCATGTTTATTTTAAATCACGAATACCATTAATTAGTTCTTCTGTGATAACATCAGTAAACTCTTCATAAACTGGTTCCAGTTGTTTTTTGATGGCTTCTTTTTCAGCATCTGATAGCTCAAGGACTTCAATACCAGAGTTTTTAATGTTTTCGAATGATTTTTCGTTTTCTTCCGCAGCTAAATCCCAAGCTAACGTTGTTGCCTCATTTAATGATTCTTCAACTGCTGTCAATAGCTCTGAAGGTATTTTTTCCCAGAATGTTTTGTTTACAAAGATAGCATAGTCTAGACGACCATGTTCAGATACGGAGAAGTATTTTTGAACTTCTTGATATTTTTGAGTATCAAAGTTATTAAATGTGTTTTCTTGTCCATCTACTGTTCCTTGTTGTAAGGCAGCGTACGTTTCACCAAATGCAATGGTCGCAGAACCAGCATTCAAAGCTTTAAACTGCGATTCTAAAACTTTACCTGCTTGTGCTCTGAATTTTAGTCCTTTAAAATCGTCCACTGTCACAAGTGGATGTTTGTTATTGGAAAAGTGTTTAAAGCCATTTTCCCAGAACACGAGACCTTTAATATCGTTAGCTGCTAGTTGGTCAGATTCTAGAATCAGTTTTGCAACATCTGAATTAAAGAACTTACGAGCATGCTCTTGATTTTCAAAAAGGTATGGCATATCAACATATTGCCAACGAGGATCGATTTTTACCATTTTCGTTACAGAAGGAGCAATCATATGCACATTTCCTGATACTAAGGCATCTAATTCATCATTATCTCCATATAGTTGTGAGGATGGATAAACCTCAACGTTCACTTTACCTTCTGTTTTTTCATCCACTAGTTTTGCAAATGCCTCAGCTGCTTTACCTTTAACACTATCAATTGAAGTTACATGAGAGAATTTAATAACAAGAGGTTTTTCTTTGGTGTAGCCACCATCTCCCTCAGCTGCTGGAGCAGAAGCTGCTTCTTTTTTGTCGCCACCACAAGCCGCAAGTACTAGTAAAAGCAAAGCCATGAATGACATGAAAAGCCATTTTTTCATTCTATATCCCCCTAAAATTTATATTTATAGTTAAAAGGGCAACCTTTTAAACCCTAGTTAATGAAATTGATTTTTAGGAAGTGCCTCAATATATTTAAAACCATAATTTTCTGCATAATAGTCGTATACAGGTTTAAAGGCGTTCTCCCAATCCTCTATTTCTTCCTCCGTTAAATAATGAATTTGTATGCATTGACATGCTTCCATTTCCTGAAGTCTTTCCGTACTTAAATTCTCTGCTTGTTGCCACTCCCATTTTTGTACTTCCTCAAGAGTATCAATCAAAAGCTCCTGTACATTTTTAGGGAGGGAATTCCAAAATTCATTATTCATTAATAACAAATAGCCTAGATAACCATGATTACTAATAGTTAAGTAATCTTGAAGTGAATGTAGATTTTTGCTTGTAATATTAGTGAGCGTATTTTCTTGCCCATCAACATTGCCTTTTTGTAGTTGATGGAAGACCGTATTAAAATCAATTCGTCTAGGATAGGCACCGGCAATGGAAAATTGCTCTGCTAAAATATCACTTGGCATTATTCTCATGCGTAAACCTTGTAGATCAGTTAAGTTTTGGATGGGACGAATACTATTACTTAACTGTTTAAAGCCACTATCCCATACGCCCATCGAGATTAGATTGTGTTTATTTAATCTCTTCATTAATGATTGTCCAACTTCGCTTTCAACATATGTATGAACTTCTTGTGCATTTTTAAATGCATAAGGTAAATCCATGACAGACCATTCGGGTACAAACGTAGTAATTTTTGAAATGGCAGGGGCAATCATCTGAATATCTCCTCTTAAAAGAGCATTCATCTCCTCACCATCCTTGTACAGTACACCATTCGGGAAAACTTGAATTTCTACATGACCATTACTTCGTTCCTTAATAAGCTCTGCAAATTTAATTGCTGCCATTCCTTTAGGGGTGTTTTCACCAACAACATGTGAAAAGCGAATGACAATTTGTTCTTCATGACTTAATTGCTCATTGTCAGTTGGATAGGTCTGCTGTTGACAACCTATGAGGATGGTTAAAAAACATAAGTTTAAGAAAAGTACTTTTATAGGGTTACGCCACATGTTAATTCACTCCTAACTGTATAAGATGTGAACGCTTTCTATTGTATTTTATACGAATAAATATTCAATATTATGGTTATAATGAACATTTTGGTATTTATGGTATATAACAATTAGTTATATTGATAAATTGTTATAATACAAGATAATTGCTAGAGAAAAAAGAATCTGCTTACTTTTCTTTTATTAATGTGCATAGTAAAGCATCATAAACCTATGCATAATAAGAAAAATAGCAGATTCTATATGAGTTTTTATTTTAATAACTATTTATGCTTAACTATTTTATGGAATAATATTTCGTTGGTCGTCCAACTGTTCCATATTGTAGTTCAATGCTAACGGTTCCTTTAGTTGCTAAAAAATCTAAATATTTCCTAACTGTGACCCTTGCCATTCCAACATTTTGAGCCAGCTGCTCGGAGGTTATAGCTACTCGATATGTTGTTAAATAATCTAATATTTGTTTCATCGTTAAATTGTTTAAGCCTTTAGGTAATTCATTTGACTCTTGTTGTATACCTAGCCAACTATCAATATCCTCTTGATTGAAGGCTGTGCAATTAGTAAACAATTTAGAGCTATTTTTATATTGCTGTAAAGCTTTTTCAAAACGTTCGAAGCGAAAGGGCTTAATGAGATAATCGCTTGCACCAAATCGTAAAGCCTCTTGAACAGTCGGTGCATCTCGCGCAGCAGTTATCAGAATAATATCTGAGGGAATCCTTTCTGAACGGAGTTTTAAAAATAAATCCATACCGGTCATATCTGGTAAAAACATGTCTAGTAAAATTAAATCTGGTTTTTTCACTTTAATTTTTTCGTAAGCATCACGACCAGTGATAGATTCGCCTACAAGCTGAAAACCAATCATTTTATTTAAAAAACCTTTATTTATTTCAAGCACCATTGGATCATCTTCTACAATAAAAACTGAAAGTTTGCTCATTGTTCTTCTATCACCCCTACCTCAATAGTAATATTTGTACCGATATTGACCGTTGATTCAACTTGTATATTTCCGTTATTAGATTCTACAATTTGTTTAACAAGTGCAAGGCCAATACCATGTCCTTCCTTTTGTTTGGTAGTAAAACCATATTCGAAAATTCGTTGCGGTAAACCTATTATCCCCAAGCCACTATCCTGTACTTCTATATATAGATAATGCTTATCGCCAATTAACGTTAATCGTACATCTTTATACGTACATTCAAAGCATGCTTCCATCGCGTTATCAAGCAAATTTCCAATTATAGTTACCAAATCACCACTAGAAAAACCGCTCATAATATCGGCTAGCTTTGAATCATCATCAATGGTCAGTTCCACGCCGAGTTCTTTTGCTCGCGAGTACTTCCCAAGTAGTAAACCTTGAATTGAGTAATCAAGTATTTTATCATGTAAAATTTGTATAATTTCCTCTTCATCCGTAATTTCATCAATAATAAGACTCAGAGCTTCATCATTACGATCTAGTTGAATTAATCCTGCAATACTATGTAAACGGTTCATATATTCATGTTGTTGAGCTCGTAAGGAATCCACAAGCATTTTAATCCCTGTTAATTCTTCAGCTAACATATTTGCCTCTTTACGATCCGTTAACATTATAAGATATCCGGCATTTTGATCTAAAATTCGAATAGGGAAGGTGCGTACTAAATACATCTGGTCATGTATAAGTAGAGGTCTATATATTTCATGCTGCTGTAAAATGTCTTCCGCAAGCCATGTCCCATTAAATAATTCTTTGCGAGAAATACTCTGTTCAAAGAAATGAGTATATTGCCTTGCGAGGCGGTTAATAAATGATACATTACCTCTTTCGTCGGTTGCTAATATACCAATATCCATTGCCTGTATAATGCCAGATCGCTCTTCCACTAAGCGAGCGATTTCGTATGGCTCTAAATTAAATGTTTGACGCTTTAGGTGATTAGCCACCCAGACTGAACCACCTAATCCAATAGCTAGTCCCCAAAAAAGAGAAATCAATATATCAAATTGATATTCATCTAGTAGGTTGTACCATTTTGGGGTGAGTAACCCAACTGTAATAACACCAACTTGTTGTGTACCTTCTTCATTCATTATAGGAACGAATGCACGGATGGAATAGCCAAGCACTCCCTGAGCTTTTGATATGTATTCATGCTGTGAAAAAGCTTCTATTTCGTCTCCACCCTCAAAAACTGTGCCAAGTTTGCTCTCAGAAGGGTGAGAATAGCGGATTTTCTTCATATCAATAATCACGATATAATCAACATCAGTTGTTAAACGAATTCTCTCTGCAATGGGTTGAATAACTTCAAATCCATTCGGTTTCCCAACATTATTTTGTACATCTGTCAGTTGTGAAACGGTTCTCGCAATAGCAATGGCTCGTGCTCCAAATTCTTTCTCAAATGCACCCGAAAGGTTATGGATCATGATAGCACCACTTGTTGCTATAGAAAAAAGGACAATAATAAATGAAAAAATAAACATTTTTAGACGTAAAGATATATTTTTCATAGACATATAAAAGAGCGATAGCTATTAGCTTTCTTTTATACATTCATCACCCCAATTCTACAAAATAAGCATGTTTACCTTAAAACCTGCTAAAAATTCTTAGTTTATACTAAATTACCATAAATAACAAAGCTGTTGTAATACAAGATTTGTTGAAGAGTATTTTTTTTATTGTGTAGTATAACAAAACAAATGATAAATATGATTTATATTGTTGTAGTGGCGTACATATGCCAGAAAATTGCACTCTAATATATATATTTGAATAATAAAAAATATTTCACTTTCAATAAATAATTTGAAATATACATTGATTGTATTGTTGATTTTTTAAATAAAATAAAAAATATGGAAATAAAAGACGGGAATCAGCTTTTTATTCATACATATAAAAGTGAAAATCTTGTAGAAAATAGTTTCGAATTTCTCTTCTGTTCTTAAAAATTCTAGCGTAAATAAACTAAAGAAAACGTTCTTTCTGTAGATAAATAATAGAATTAATATTCTAATTAAGATTTTATTCATAAACAGTATGTGAATATATACACAAAAATAATTATTTAAGAATAATTAATATATAACGATAAAGTAGAGTAGAAAAATAATAAAATCTAGTATATGCGGATTTTTTAGTTTGTAAAACTTCATTTTTCTTAGAGGCTGTAAGATTTGTTTGATTTTAATTTTTAAGAAAAGAATGAAAAACTTTTTGGAGAAATAATATTTTTTAGAAAAACATCTTGCATTTGAATAATTCTAAGTGGTAAATTGTTTTACATGGACGTTCATAGAATTTTCACAGGTAGCAAAAGAGGGGAGAAATGAGAATTTATGAATAAAAATAGATGGTTAATTGCATTATCTGCAATCGCTATTCACCTTTCAATCGGTGGAGCCTATGCATACAGTGTATACAAGCTACCGATTGTCACAGAAATGGGATGGAGTGAAACAAAGGTAACGATTGCCTTTACCATTATGATGGGATTAGCTGGTTTCTCAGCTGCATTATTTGGTAGTTTAGTAGAAAAAATGGGACCACGTAAATCGGCGATGGTAGCAGCTGTCTTATTTGGAGCAGGACAAGCTGGTGCTGGTGTAGCCATTTCAATGGATTCTGTTGTTATGTATTGGTTAACATATGGTGTTCTTAGTGGATTAGGAATGGGGATTGGCTATATTGCACCTGTATCAACACTTGTAAAATGGTTCCCAGACCGTCGTGGTCTAGCAACAGGTATGGCCGTACTTGGTTTTGGATCGGGTGCACTTATTACAGCACCAGTCGCAGCCAACTTAATGGAGGCAGTTGGCATTTCTACAACATACTTTATTCTAGGGGCAAGTTACTTCACGTTAATGATTTTAGGGGCTTCATATATAGCACCACCTAAGCCAGGTTATATGCCTGCTAATATGAAAGCAGCTGCCAATAATGGTAAGGACGTAGTTAAGAAAGATTTAGCTGTTATGTCAGCACGAGAAGCTGTTAAAACAAAGCACTTCTGGATGCTTTGGTCCATGCATTTAGTTAATGTAACAGCAGGGATTATGATGATTTCTGTTGCTTCACCAATGGCACAGGAAATTGTCGGTCTATCAGTAGCAGGTGCTGCCGCAATGGTAGGAATTATGGGGTTATTTAATGGTGGTGGTCGTTTAATCTGGGCCGCTGTGTCTGATTATATCGGTCGTTCTAACGTTTTCGTTATTTTCTTTACTGCACAGCTAATCACATTTATCGTTTTACCACATACAACTAACGTAATTATTTTCCAAGCACTTATCTTCTTAGTTGTTAGTTGCTATGGTGGTGGGTTCTCAAATCTACCTGCATTTGCAAGTGATTTATTTGGCACAAAGCAACTTGGTGTGATTCATGGTTATTTATTAACAACGTGGTCATTGGGTGGAGTTTTTGGACCATTGTTAGTAAGTGCAATCAAAAATGCGTATGGAAGCTATATTCCGGTATTCTATGTATTCGCAGGTTTAATCGCAGCTTCGTTGATTATTTCCTTAACGTTACGTGCAGATGTACGTAAGCAAACAGCTTTAAAAGCAGCGCAAAATGTTGGAGATGTATCTGCTACACAATAATATGAACTTTCAATTTACTATATAGGTGTCATTTCGTGGATGGCACTTATATAGTTATTTTTTTTGAAGTGTTTGTTATATAACAATTGTAATTTCTTTGTTTAATGTATAACAGCACATGTCTGATGTCAATAACATTACTGGAAATAAAGTGATTTCGTAATTAAAAGAGAAATTTTGTAACGAAATTCATGATGAGGAACAAACTATTAAAAATTGAATCTTTTCTCAAAGAACAACGTATATAAAGTAATTAGGGAGGGATCAATCATGGGGAAATTTTCTTTAGATGAATTTGTTCATAAAACACAGCAGGACGATAATGAGAATGATTATTTTGAATTGGAAACTGAACGTGTATTAGAGGTTAATCTAAACGGTGAAGTGTGGTCAAAAATGGGCGCAATGATTTCCTATACAGGTGATATTAAATTTGAACGTGAGCGCGTCTTGGAGCATGGTCTTGGCAAAATGTTTAAAAAGGCTTTAACGGGTGAAGGTACGCAATTGATGAAAGCTAGCGGAAAGGGCAGACTCTACTTAGCGGATCAAGGAAAGAAAGTAACTGTTTTTGATTTGAAAAACGACAGTATTTGTGTCAATGGCAATGATTTACTTGCCTTTGAGCCTAGCATCGAATGGGATATACGTTTGATGCGTAAAATGGCTGGCATCATGTCAGGTGGTTTATTTAATGTAACCCTTCAAGGAACAGGGAAGGTTGCGATTACAACTCATTTTGAACCACTGACATTATTAGTGAAACCAGGTGAAACAGTATATACTGATCCGCATGCTACTGTCGCATGGTCAGGCAACTTAACACCTGAATTTAAAACAGATATTAGCTTCCGTACATTTATCGGCCGAGGCAGTGGAGAATCCATCCAGATGGCGTTTTCTGGTGAGGGCTTTGTCATTATCCAACCATTTGAAGAAGTTTATATGTCTAGTGAAAGCTAAAAAAGCGTGTCCGTTGTTCCACGGACACGCTTTTTCTCCTATTATAATGCCGCATGCATTCCTGCAATACGTCCCGTTACGAGGGCTGAAGTGATGTTATAGCCGCCTGTATAGCCATGAATATCAAGAATTTCTCCACAAAAGAACAGTCCTTCTTTTTTCTTTGAGGCCATTGTTTTTGGCTCGATTTCTTTTACAGAGACACCGCCACCTGTTACAAACGCCTTATCAAGTGACTGTGTGCCACTCACTGTTAACGTGAAGTTTACTAGTAAACGTGCTAGCTGACGAATTTTCTCTTGGGATAATTCAGCGCCCGTCAATTGAACATCAATATGTGCTCGCTCACATAGGAACAAGAGCCATCGTTCAGGTGCTATGCCTTTCCAAACATTTTTCACAGCCTTTTTCGGATCTTCTTTTATTAATTTATTTAAATATTGTAGACATGTTTCTTCATTATAATGTACCAGTGTTTGAATACGCATTGTCACGGGCTCATAGCCTGTTTTCATTAATTCTTTCACAACGAATTGACTACAACGCAAAATAGCAGGACCACTTAAACCAAAATGGGTAAAGAGCATATCCATTTGATGGGTGACGAGTGTCTTGCCTTTTTTATTTAGCACGGAGACAGCAACATCACGCAATGCTAGTCCTTGTAGTTCACGTGCTTGAATAAAATCTTCTTTTGAAATAACAGGGACTTCTGTTGGGAATAAGGTAGTGATTGTATGACCCGCACGTTCAGCCCAAGGATAGCCATCACCTGTTGAGCCTGTTTGTGGAACCGCCTTGCCCCCAACAGCTACAACGACTGCTTGACTACGGACTTCGGTGCCATCAGCAAGACGTACACCCAAAATTTTATCTTCATCCATTAGAAGCTTACTGACAGCTGTGTGTAAACGAACTTCAATATGAAGACGTTGTAGCTGTCTAATCAGCGCATCAACGACATCTTGTGCGCGATTGGATACAGGGAACATTCTACCGTGGTCCTCTTCCTTTAGGGCGACACCAAGCCCTTCAAAAAATGCAATTATATCTTCATTATTATAAACGGTAAATGGACTATAGAGAAAACGGCCATTACCGGGTATATGTTTCACAATTTCTTCAACAGGCAAACGATTTGTAACATTACAGCGTCCTCCGCCAGAAATGGCCAATTTCTTGCCTAGTTTTGTGCCTTTTTCTAACAATAACACCTTCTTTTTGCGCTCTCCAGCAGCAATCGCCGCCATTAAACCAGATGGGCCACCACCAATCACGATTACATCATACATAGTTAGAAACTCACTTTCTGTTCAAATTAGGAATCTTTCCTATTATACATGAAGTCTATATAGAGAGGGACTTTCTTTGACATTGAAAATAATAGAAAAGTGTTTTATAATTCTTTATCTCTTCTTTTGGGATGAAGAGCTTATACAGTAGAATGAAACACAATATTCTTTGTTATACAATTGGATGAATGAAAGTTTTCCTTTATTAGCATTGTCAGCATGAAATGAATGTCTTTTCATGCTATTATGGTAAAGGTTATGCACTAAATTATGAGGTGAAAAATAGAATGTGCGGATTTATAGGTTATATTAATGGAACAAATGTGATTGATCATCATCAGACGATAGAAAATATGATGAATACAATTATTCACCGCGGACCGGATAGCGGCGGTATTCATAGTGACGATAAAGTAACGTTAGGTTTCCGTCGATTAAGTATTATTGACTTATCAGACGTAGCGAATCAACCATTATATAGTGAAGACGGCAATATCGTGCTTGTATTTAATGGAGAGATTTTTAACTTCCAAGAGCTGCGTGCAGATTTAATTGAAAAAGGTCATACGTTTAAAACGCAGTCAGATAGTGAAGTCATTATTTATGGCTATGTAGAATATGGCGTAGATTTTGTGAAGAAACTGCGTGGGATGTTTGCCTTCTGTATTTGGGATAAAAAGAATGATTTACAGTTCATTGCGCGCGATGGCTTTGGAATCAAACCATTGTATTACTCTGAGCATACAACAGACGGTACGTTTATTTTTGGCTCTGAGATTAAATCGTTTTTACCACACCCATCATTTATTAAAGAGTTAAATAAACAGGCACTTCGCCCCTATTTAACATTCCAGTATTCATCTATGGATGAAACATTCTTTAAAGGTGTCTTTAAATTACCACCAGCTCACTATATGCTGATACAAAATGGACAAAAGCAAATCGTGCAATATTGGGATAAAAAATTCCATGCAAAAGAAGCACCAATCGAAAAATATATTGAAGAAATTCGTTCAACTGTTAAAGAATCTGTAGAGGCTCATCAAATCAGTGATGTAAAAGTTGGTTCATTCTTATCGGGTGGTATTGACTCTAGTTATATTACGTCTTTATTACGCCCAGATAAATCCTTCTCAGTCGGGTTTGCGGACTATGAAGATATGTTCAATGAGACAAATCTTGCAAAAGATTTATCAGATACGTTGAATATTCAAAATGAACGTAGATACATTACCGCAGATGAGTGCTTTGAAGCGCTACCTAAAATTCAATGGCATATGGATGAACCACAATCCAATCCATCTTCAGTGCCACTTTACTTCCTTTCGGAGCTTGCTTCAAAAGATGTAACGGTTGTTTTATCAGGTGAAGGTGCTGATGAAATTTTTGGTGGGTATGCTTGGTATCAAAACTCAGGAAGAATGCAAAAATACGAAAAATTACCATTAGGTCTTCGTAAAACATTACGTGGAATGGCAGAAGCCCTACCGAAAAATCAATACACGAATTTCCTTATTAAAGGTGCTCAAACAGTAGAAGAGCGTTTTATTGGGGAAGCGGTAGTTTGGGATGAAGTGGATGCTATTAATGTTTTAAAGCCAGCTTATAAAAATGCCCCATCTGTAAAATCGATTACAAAACGTATTTATGATGAAGTACCTGGCGATGATGATGTGACAAAAATGCAGTATCTAGATCTAAATCTTTGGATGCCTGGTGATATTTTATTAAAGGCAGATAAAATGAGTATGGCACACTCAATTGAATTACGTGTACCATTTTTAGATAAAGAAGTAATGGAATTAGCGAAAAATATTCCTTCAAGATACCGTGTGAATGATATCGATACAAAATATGTTCTACGTCAAGCTGCGCATCAGGAATTGCCAGAAGAATGGGCAAAGCGTCCGAAACTCGGATTCCCAGTGCCAATTCGCCACTGGTTACGTGAAGAAAAGTATTACAGTATGGTAAAAGAAATGTTTACAACTGACTTTGCAAATGAATTTTTTGATACAAAACAATTAGTTGGCTATCTAGATGAGCACTACGAAGGGAAAGCAAATCGCGGTCGTTATATTTGGACAGTTTATGTATTCCTAGTATGGTATAAAAAGTTCTTTGTGGACATGGTATAAGAAATACCTAATCGGTGGGGATGTTCAATTCCTCACCGATTATTTTAAGGCCTTTTTTCATCAAGTTTCTTTATGAATGAACTTTTTGGTGTTTTTATGCGTCTCATTTCCTATAAATATGTTAAGATTACAGTTGGTTTACTTTATTGCTCTTAGAGTGACAGCGCTTGCATATCGTTTGTTTTAAAACGAAAAAGTTTTATAAGTATGCTTTGAAGTGTTACGATAATAATATTGATTTTACAATGAATGGATGGGTATGATGTCCAATTTAATGAAAGGTACTGCGATATTAACAATGGGGATGTTTTTATCGAAGGTACTCGGATTAATTTATATTTTTCCGTTTTATGCAATTGTTGGCGAGAAGAACATTGCGCTTTACCAATATGCATATATTCCCTATTCAATTATGCTGGCAATCGCCATTTCAGGTGCGCCAATAGCCGTCTCTAAATTTGTATCCAAATATAACGCAATGGGAGATTATCAATCGGGTCGCAAGCTGATGAAATCTGGCATTCTTATTATGATGATGACTGGCTTTGCAGCATTTATTGCCCTCTTTCTACTTGCTACGCCAATTGCAGGGCTAGTTATTAAGAGTGAGGAACAGGTCTTTACAGTTGAACAAATTGCTTCAGTAATACGATGGGTTAGTTTTGCCTTAATCGTAGTGCCATTTATGAGTCTATGGCGGGGCTTCTTCCAAGGCTACGACAAAATGGAGCCTACTGCCGTTTCACAATTGGTGGAACAAATTGTGCGGATTGTTGTGTTACTTGGTGGGTCGTTCCTAGTGGTGATTGTGTTTAAAGGAAAACCAGAGACAGCCATCTCCTTTGCTGTGTTTGCTGCATTTATCGGGGCAATCGGTGGATTAGGTGTTCTTTATTATTACTGGAAAAAATATCAGCCTGAATTTAACTTATTACGTAGCCAAAGTGTGACTTCCACACAGCTACCAATGTCCAATATTTATAAAGAAGTGATTACCTATTCCATCCCAATGGTGTTTGTAGGGGTGGCGAATCCGTTGTTCCAATTAGTCGACATGCTTACGTTTAATGGAGCAATGACGTCCATTGGTTTAGCAGAAGTAACAGATACTTATTTATCGATGATTAACTTTATGACACATAAAGTTGTTATCATCCCTGTTATGCTAGCGACTGGATTTTCGATGGCGCTTGTACCAACAATTACAAAATATTTTACACAGGGGGAGTATTTAGCGCTCCGCCATGCAATGGATAAAACCTATCAAATTTTAATCTTTATTACATTGCCAGCTGTGGTTGGTATTTCTCTATTAGCCAATGAAATTTATTTTATGCTTTATTCAGAAAGCGAAATGGGAGCAACCATTTTAGCGCATTATGCACCTGTTGCGATTTTATTTGCGTTATTCCAAGTCACAGCAGCCTTACTTCAAGGAATTGATTTTCAAAAGTGGATTGTTTTTAGCTTATTATCTGGAATTTTCGTAAAGCTAGCATTAAATATTCCTTTAATTCGCTGGTTAGAGGCTGATGGTGCTATAGTAGCTACAGCTATTGGCTACAGTGTTTCGATTATCATTAATATGCTTGTGTTACGAAAAACGTTGAATTATCGATCAGAAATGGTTGTGCGTCGTGTCATGCTAATTGCTTTATTGACAATGGCGATGGCCATTAGCGTGCTGATTGTGCATAAATTATTGGAATTACTAATGGGACCAGTTGATAGTAAATTCTCAGCATTACTATTCTCAATTATTTGTGCGGGTGTTGGTGCGGCTGTTTATGGCTTTTTATCATTACGCCTAGGTTTAGCCCAAAAGCTATTAGGTGAACGATTAACCCGTATTATGAGTAAACTGGGATTGAAATAGGAGTGGAACGATGCGTTTAGATAAATTACTAGCAAATATGGGGTACGGCTCTCGTAAGGAAGTAAAGCAGCTATTAAAACAAAAAGCAGTCACAGTAGACGGTGATTATGTCAAGGATGCAGCTTTACACGTAGACCCAGAAAAGCAAATTGTATCAGTGTTTGGAGAGCGCGTTGTTTATACAGAATTTGTTTATTTTATAATGAATAAACCGCCTGGTGTTATTTCTGCCACTGAAGATTTAAGAGATGAAACAGTCATTGATTTATTAGAGCCATTACACCAGCATTTTCAACCGTTTCCTGTTGGTCGATTAGATAAAGACACAGAAGGATTGCTGTTATTAACAAACGATGGTCAATTAGCTCATAATTTATTGTCTCCCAAAAAGCATGTGCCAAAAGTTTATTACGCACAGATTGAAGGCGTTGTGACAGAAGAAGATGCCGAGAAATTTGCAAATGGTGTTGAGCTAGATGATGGCTATGTTACAAAACCTGGAAATCTTGTGATCTTAAAGTCTGCACAGCAATCTGAAATAGAGCTAACGATTCAAGAAGGCAAGTTTCATCAGGTAAAGCGAATGTTTGAGGCTGTAGGAAAACGTGTAACATATTTAAAGCGTATTTCCATGGGAAGCCTGAAATTAGATGAAAATCTAGCGTTAGGTGAATATCGTGAGCTCACTGCTGAAGAGCTAAACGGTCTACAAAACAATCATTAAAACATATTATTCCTCGATGCATCACATAGCATCGGGGATTTTTATATACAGTAATATGACTGTAACTGTATAATATGAAATGAGTTATTGTGATATAGTCATAGAATGTATCATATTTTGAAATATTCCCCAAAAGACGATGGTATAAAATAAGTAGAGGACAATTAAATGAAGAACCTGCGTATTAAATTATTACTATCTCTAATAGCATTTGCAGTCATACTTGTTGCTGTTATTTCATATGTGAACCGACAAATACTGGTAACAGAGATAGAAAAGCAAGTGAGCATGAATAAAATATTAATTGAAAATCATATTTTAACAGATATGCAAACTGTCGATGATGCCCATTTTTATTTTGATAATAATATTTCAGATAAAATGGAACAGGAGCTTAGACAGCTAAAAAACTATTACCATGAAAACCCTAATGTAGCTACTTGGGATTTGCAGCAAATGAAAAAGAAACATGGTATGGATATTTACATAGTGGATCAATCAAATACAGTAGTTTACACAACTTTTGCCAAAGATATTGGCTTGGATTTCTCGCTTTGCTGTCAACGTTTTTCTGCTTTATTAGATGAACGGCGCGCTAGTGGCGAATTTTTTACAGATGGACTCGATATTTCAACATCAACAGGTGAATATCGAAAATTTGGCTATCTGGCAACACATGATAAGAAATATTTGCTCGAGTTAGGTATAGACCTACTAAATGATCCTGTCTTCCAAACCTTTAATTTTGAGAAAACTGCACAGTACTTAATAGGTAAGTATATTGATTTAGTGGATGTGCAAGCTATTAATGCAGGTGGCGTTTTCTTTAATGATTCGAGATCGAAGAGAATCACTGTACAGGAGCAATCTAAGAAATTTCAAAAATACTTCGAGCAAGCTAAGAAAACAATGGAGCCAGTTGAGTATGAAAAGGCCTTAGACAATGGTTATATAGAAACACATCGTTTTCTGCCCTATGAAGCAGAGACAGTGAGAGGGGAGTCATCCAAAAGAATTGTCTATGTGAAATTTATCAATTTCACTAAAATGGAAGCTCTCCAAAAAAATACAAAGCAATTTTGGATCTTACTGTCTATTGCTCTACTAACATCCTTTATTATGCTATTAGTTATTAATAAAATTTTATCTAAAACAATACACCTAGCTACCTTCGATCCGCTAACTGGTGTCTACAACCGTGCTACATATATTAGGAAAATTGATAATTTATTAAGAAAAAGAAAAATGAATGTGCCAGGTTTATTGTTAATTGATTTAGATAACTTTAAACAAGTAAACGATCAATTTGGTCATGTAGAAGGAGATCATATCCTCATTGAAACAGCGAAAATTTTAAAGCATGTTGTGAAACAAAGTGGCTTTGTTGTACGCTTCGGTGGGGATGAATTTGCCATTGTTTTATACGATACAACAGCGGAACAGATGCAGCACATAGCAGAGGACATTTTGACTCAAATAAGGTCAGTTAGATATGATGGCCAAGCTAGCGAGAAATGGTCTGTGTTGTCTGTGAGCATGGGCGGAGCCATTTATAATCATGCTGAGGATACAGAAATGAGCTTATTTGAACGTGCCGATAAAGCGCTTTATCAATCAAAAAATGCTGGTAAGGATCAATATTCTAGTTTTGCAGAGGTCGCTGCTGACGAGGATTATATTAGTTAAAAAACGCCCCATTCTATCGATAGCATAGTTAGCTATTCTGATAGCAATGGGGCGTTTAT
Organism: Lysinibacillus sp. UBA5994; assembly: GCF_002429725.1. NCBI lineage: Bacteria > Bacillati > Bacillota > Bacilli > Caryophanales > Bacillaceae > Lysinibacillus > Lysinibacillus sp. UBA5994. The sequence continues at coordinate 81,814 of NZ_DJAU01000024.1, forward strand.
TAATGAGCAGCTATTTTTGTTCTATAAAAGATACAACTACATAAAACAAGAACAGCGATGACTGGAAACATAGCGTTCATATAATGAGTCAAGAGCCAACCGCCTATTATTGGGCCAATAAAGCCACCTAAATTTTTAAATTGTGCAGCACCTAAATAGGTTGCCTTTTGAGTATCTGGCGCAATTTCATCAATCATAACATTCATTGTAGGGAAGGCAAAGATTTCACCTATGGTAAAAATAATCATGGCAATGATATAGAGCGTATAATTATTGGAGAATCCAAACATACATAATCCAATAGCAAAGAACAGTACACCTACTAATAATGTTGCTGTAGATGAAAAGCGCTCTGATACTATACTAATAGGTAATTGTAGTAATAACACAACTGCTGCATTGAGAGAGATTAATAACGAATAAAGTTTCGCACCTTCATCAATTTTTAATTCGATAATTTGTGGTAGCGTTGAGTCAAATTGCGAGTAACCAATATTGATTAAAATGGCACCCAATATAAAGCTAAGCAGCACACGATTTGTCAAAAGAATTGTGAATGTACTGAGTATTTTTGTTTGTGTAACCGCTTTGGGTTGCTGCATTTGATAGCGATTTAACACAAAAAATAAAAAGACTGCGTAAATAATATACATCATCCCTGTCAGCATAAAAGGGATACTTGGACTGGAGAGCTGTGAGATATACACGCCAATAATTGGACCAATAACCGCTGCAATATTAATGGCTGTATAACGTAAGGAAAATAGTCTTTTTCGTTTATCGGCAGGTGTAAAATCAATCATCAATGCCTGTGTGGAAGGTTCAAAAAATGATCGACAAAGTCCATTCAAAGCATTGAATAGGATAAAAAGCCAAACAGCATGAACCGTTGCAAAGCCAAAGAACACAAGACTCCAAACGATAATTGTTAATAGAATAACGCTTTTTCTACCAAAGCGATCTGTTAAATAACCCCCGAAAAATCCACCTACTGTGGAAATGAGCGGCGCGATGCCAATTGTCAATCCAATTTGTAAGGGAGAGGCTTGAATTTCATTATGTAAATAAATTGCTAAAAAAGGCATTGCCATAAAGCTTGCAATACGTGTAAAAATTGTTCCACCTAAAATAATCCAAACTAATGGATGAAACAACTTTGACAAAGTCATATAAAATCCTCCTCTCAACATTTAGAATGTTTCGAGTTTAACGGATTGTTAAGCAACTGTAAATAGTTAAAATAATCTTGAAAGAGCACAGAGCAGATAATGGCGTGCAGATTTATGTTGCTATGCTAAGATGTGAAGCTTAGATTGAAGGGTAAAGGAGCAATGTAAATAATCGTTTTATATAGATGAATGGAAGTAAGATAAAAATCATTGCTTTGCATAGATAGATGACTGAAAAAGTGATGTAAATAATTACTTTACACAGAAAGCAAGCTGGAGAAGTCAGTAAGCAAAGTGGGAAAAAAATCTAAAAATCTTCTAACGACAAAAAAGAATGACCCCGACGAAAGGTCATTCTTTTTCCATACACAATGCTTTACGTACAAAACGTAAAACTAAGACGTTAATTTTACTTTTTTCTTCGTCGTTGTCCATCTGCCTCGACTTGGACTCGTCACCAAATCGTTAAAGGCTAACACGTTCAAATCTCTTTGAACGGTGCGAGGAGTGATACTAAACTCTTCGACTAAATCCTGTGTAGACACGGTTCCTTTGTCTAAAATAAACATGTACACGTCTTTAATACGATTAAGCATTCGATCAGTAGTTGGTTTCATTAAATGAACCACTCCTTCATCTTAATTCTCTTGGCAAAGACTAGCGGACGACAATATGTGCGGAGTGCACTTAGGCTAATAAGTAGCTGCCTTAGACATCCCCTTTTCTAATTTTATAGTCAGAACAATTATTCTGATAACTTTATTATATAGAAAAACTACTTAATTTTCTAGTGAATGCAAGAGAAATTTACAATTAATATATAAAATTTATACTGTATTTTGTGGGAATACGTGAAAAACGTGCTATATATGGTAGTGACAGTAGAAGTTACTGAAAATAGTTGTCAGAAAGCTGATTGTCATATATGTTGTAAGGTGTAGAATAATGCTAATACTTTGAAGGAGGTACATGGTATGGATTGGTTACAAGCTGCAAAAGAAAGGCAAGACGAATTAATACAAGAGTTACAGGAGCTTGTGCAAATAAATAGTGTGCTCGATGAGGATACAATAACTACTGAAGTACCTTTTGGGGATGGTCCACTTCAAGCGCTTGAATGGTTACTAGCAAAAGGTCAAAGTGAAGGCCTGCTCACGAAAAATGTTAATAATTATGCTGGACATATTGAAATGGGAACTGGTGAAGATTTACTTGGTATTTTATGTCATGTTGATGTTGTCCCAATTGGAGAAGAAGCAGATTGGACTTACCCTCCTTTCAGCGGCACAGTAGCTGATGGTAAATTATTTGCACGTGGTGCGATTGACGATAAAGGGCCTACGATTGCGGCATGGATGGCCATGAAACTTGTGAAAGATGCAGGTATTCCGTTAGAAAAAAGAGTACGAATGATTATTGGTACAGACGAAGAAACAGGATTCCGCTGTGTCGACCACTATTTTAAACAGGAGGAAATGCCGACAATTGGTTTTGCACCAGATGCGGATTTCCCGCTCATCAATGCAGAAAAAGGCATTGCAGAGCTTGTGTTCTCTCAAAATAAAGTGGGTGATGCAACGAAAGAACAGCTACTACTATTTAATGCAGGAAAGCGCCCAAATATGGTACCTGATTTTGCAAAAGCAATAATTCAGCACGTAACAGCATCATTCGAACAGAATTTTCAAACATTTTTAAGTAAAAATCAGCTAGAAGGCTCTTTATTAATGGAGGAGTCTCGCTATATAATAACTATCAAAGGTAAAGCAGCCCATGCAATGGAACCAGATAAAGGTATCAATGCAGCTGTTTATCTTGCAGCATTTTTACAACAAGAGTTGACGACAGAAGCAAGTAAACAATTTGTCGACTTTATTGCAGATGTTTTTTATCAGGATCATTATGGTAGTCAGCTCGATCTGCAGTTTGAGGATACAATGTCAGGACAAACAACATTAAATCCAGGGATCGTAAGCTATGATGTCTATAAAGGCGGCAGTTTAGTAATTAGTATGCGCTATTCAGTTTCCTATCCATTCGATGAAAAAATAACAGCAGCACAACGCTTAACGGTAGAAAAAGGGTTTTCTCTAGATATACAAGACGACTCCAAGCCACATTATGTCAGCGAAGATGATCCATTCATCCAGACATTAGCAGCTATCTATAGACGTCAAACGGGAGATACAGAAACACCTTTATTATCAACTGGTGGTGGGACGTATGCACGTGTGATGAAAAAAGGCGTGGCATTTGGCATGCTCTTCCCAGGGGAGCCAGATGTAGCGCATCGAGCGGATGAGTTTGTTGTCGTTGAAAACCTTGTAAAAGCAGCGGCAATTTATGCTGAAGCAATTGTTGAACTTGCAGGAAAAAAATAACTCAAAGACGAAAAGGATGAACAAAACATGGCATATTCATTATGGAATGATCAAATTGTTGAAGAAGGATCCATTGCAGTATCACCAGAAGATAGAGGCTATCAATTTGGTGACGGTATTTATGAAGTAATCAAAGTTTATAACGGAAATATGTTTACAGCACAAGAGCATATTGATCGTTTCTATGCAAGCGCCGAAAAAATTCGTCTTGTTATTCCTTATACAAAAGACGTTTTACACAAATTATTACATGAGCTGATTGAAAAAAATAATCTTGATACAGGGCATGTTTATTTCCAAATTACACGTGGTGCCAATTCACGTAATCACGTTTTCCCAGATGCAAGTGTTCCAGCTGTATTAACGGGTAATGTGAAAGCTGGTGAACGTGCATATGAAAACTTTGAAAAAGGGGTTAAGGCTACGTTTGTAGAGGATATTCGTTGGTTGCGCTGTGATATCAAATCTTTAAACTTACTTGGTGCAGTATTAGCAAAACAAGAGGCAGCTGAAAAGGGCTGCTACGAAGCAATTTTACATCGCGGGGATATCGTAACAGAATGTTCATCAGCAAATGTTTATGGGATTAAAGACGGTAAGCTTTATACACACCCAGCAAATAACTTCATTTTAAACGGTATTACTCGTCAGGTCATTTTAAAATGTGCAGAGGAGATTAGTTTACCTGTAGTTGAAGAACCAATGACAAAAGCTGATTTATTAACAATGGATGAAATTATTGTATCTTCTGTATCTTCAGAAGTTACTCCTGTTATTGATGTGGATGGAAACCAAATCGGTACTGGTGTGCCAGGTGAATGGACGCGTAAATTGCAACAAGCTTTTGAGGCGAAATTACCACTTTCTTTGAATTCAAAATAAAAGAACCGTTTAAGAGAACTATCGATAAGGGTAGTTCTCTTTTTTATGGATGTAATGTTTGGTATCGTCATGTAAAATAAAAAGGATAGTAATGAATAATTTTACAGATTGAAATTTGTAGAATAATTGTCGATGTATTGAATACAATGCCTCTTTTCTACCAAAGCAATCTAGATAAAAAGAGAACTATAGATATGGTGAGTAAGAATGGAGTGACCTTTACATGGCACAATTGGTGAAATTACAAGATTACATTTCACGCTATCAAATTGATTTAGCGAGATACCCAACACAATTTGTGCGCTTGAAGAAAAACCAATGGGAGCGCATTAAGCGACAGTGGGAGTTGGGAGAAGATATTAGCGAGTGGCAACATGTCGACAATGAGGTGGAAGCGGAGGCTTACGAGGAAAAAGAACGTTTTACCTTCATAAAAAAATGGTTTGCTGGACGGCAAAAGGAAACAACAGAGGATGTTGAAGAAGTAGAAATATCAAATGAGCTTGTCAGCGATGAGGATATAATTCCTGAAGAAGAAACGACGCTCACATTTGAACCTAAAATTGTGTATGCACCACAATCCATCCATGAGTTGAAACGAATGTTTATTGATCAGTTCTTTCATTTTCAAATGAAATGGGCCAGTTCAACATTACGGGAAAAATCATATGTAGATCCTCGCTTCATGCGTGACTCATTGCTCCGTATGCTATTGCAAACATTGCCAGATAATTATCTATTGTTTTATTATCCAATACTACAAATTAGAAAAGCACCTATAGAGCTAGATGTAGTGTTAATGTCGCCGACAGAGTGTATTTGTATTACGGTCTTAGAGGCTGAAAATCAAGCTGTATATGTAGGTGGCAGCGATCGCTTCTGGATTAAAAAAGTAGGGACGAAGGATTTTAAAGTTTTGAATCCAACGATTAACTTAGGGCGGATGGAATCGGTACTGTCGCAATTATTTAAACAAGAGGATATTGATATGCCCATCCGTAAGGTTGTGCTATCTCGTAATGGGTATTTTGATTATCCTGGTTCACCATTTGGGGTACGCTTTGTTGATCGTCGAAATTACCATGAATGGATAGAGCATTTAAGAAAAGTTTCCTCTCCTATGAAGCATATGCAAATCCGAGCTGCACAGACAATTTTAAATACGGTCCAAACCACCTCCTTTAACCGAGATATATGGCAGCAAGCATCTCAGCCAACAGAGGAATGATGTATGAACGTTCTATTTATTGTCAATGAGGCCGCTGGGAATGGAAAAGGAAAAAAAGTTTGGCTCCAACTTCAAGAGCAACTAACGATTTCCTATCAAGTGGCTTTTACTGAATATGCAGGACATGGACAGGAAATCGCTCAACAATGGGCACACCAGCAACAAGAGAAGAAATTGCTTGTCGTTGTTGGTGGTGATGGCACCATTCATGAAGTAGTTAGTGGTGTTATACATAATAAATACATCATAATTGGTGTAGTTCGTGCTGGCTCTGGTAATGACTTTGCACGTTATTTTCATACCTTTTCCAATGCCCAGCAAATCGAGGATTATGTAAAGACTACCTTGGCTAATGTAAGAATGGATGCAGGGATCGTTCAGATTGATAATCAACGAAAAGAAATATTTGTTAATAATGCTGGCATAGGCTTCGATGCCTTTGTGACAAAATCAATTAACACTTCTCGTCTTAAGTTTTATCTCAATAAGATTGGATTAGGGAAACTTTCGTATGCTGTCGCTGTAATTAGAGGGTTATTTCGCTTTGAACGCTTTGACATAACGATACGTTCAGAGGGACAGGAATGGCAATTTCAGCAGACGTGGTTTGTGGCGATGAGTAATCAACCTTATTTTGGAGGCGGCATGAAAATATCACCTGCCGCAAAAGCAGATGATGGGCAAGTGGATATCACAATTGTACATGGTATTTCTCGTATCAAATTATTACTGGTATTTGTCACTGTGTTTTTTGAAAAACATACAAAATTTAAGGAAGTTACTTTTTTACAGGGGCAGGTCTTTGATCTTATCGTAGCAGATAAGGTTGACTGCCATACGGATGGTAATTATATTGGCATTGTCAATCAAGAGACCAATATCCACTGTACAATACAACAAAATGCTTGGCAGGTTATTGTTAAGGATTCATAAAAATATCATTGTGCAATAATTTCATGCGAATTATAAGGGAATACGTTATACTATAAAAAAATCAATAATTTCACAAGAAAGAAATGAGGAACAACATTGAGATTAAGAAATAAGCCTTGGGCAGAGGAAATGATTACAGATCACCCAGAGGTGATTATTCCAAATCCTGAAGACTTTAAAGGAAATTGGCAGGCTGTTTTCGGCAATGACAACCCTATTCATATTGAAGTAGGGTCTGGAAAAGGACAATTTGTGACCGGTATGGCTTTGCAAAATCCAACAATCAATTATATTGGCATTGAACTTTACGATAGTGTGATTGTTTGTGCACTAGAAAAAGTGCTAGAGGCAAAATCTCCAGCGAATTTACGTTTACTAAAAGTAAATGGCGCAGATTTATATAAATTCTTTGACAAAAACGATGTATCACGTGTATACCTGAATTTCTCAGATCCTTGGCCAAAAACACGACATGCAAAAAGACGTTTAACGCACGGGGATTTTTTGAAATTATATGAGTCGATTTTAGTGGATAATGGGGAAGTCCATTTTAAAACGGATAACCGAGGTCTTTTCGAGTATTCTTTAATCAGTATGTCTGAATATGGGATGTTATTAAAGTATGTATCTCTCGACCTGCATGCAAATATGCCAGAGGATAATGTGATGACAGAATATGAAGAGAAGTTTTCTGCGAAGGGGCAGCCGATTTATCGCTTAGAATCGCAATTTATCACTAAATTGTAGGGGGAATATGGATGGATCAGTTACAGTTTCACAATATGTCATTATCATGGCTTAACGGGGGTGTTACGTGCCTAGATGGTGGTGCGATGTTTGGTGTTGTACCAAAGCCTCTTTGGTCCCGCAAATATCCAGTCAATGAAAAAAACCAAATTGAATTACCAACAGAACCTATTCTTATTCAATTTGGGGGCAAAAACTACCTTATTGATACGGGTGTTGGCTTTAACAAATTAAATGAAAAGCAGCTACGAAACTTTGGTGTAACAGAAGAATCTTCGTTAGCTGATAGCTTACAAGAGTTAGGATTAACGACAGCAGATATTGATGCAGTGTTAATGACGCATTTACATTTTGATCACGCTGGGGGGTTAACACAGTGGGAAGGGGATGTACTTGTACCAACTTTCCCAAATGCCAAGATTTTTGTAACGAAAATTGAATGGGATGAAATGCGTAACCCCAATATCCGTTCTAAAAATACTTATTGGAAAGAAAATTGGGAGCCAGTTCAGCATTTAGTTGAAACCTACGAAGAGTCATTGGAAGTAGTACCTGGAATCGAAATGCTTCATACTGGTGGTCATAGTGAGGGTCATGCTGTCATCAAGCTAACGCAAAATGATGAAGTGTTATTGCATATGGCAGATATTATGCCGACTCATGCTCATCAAAATCCATTATGGGTATTAGCCTATGACGATTATCCAATGACAAGTGTATTTGCAAAAGAGCGACTGATGAAAGAAGCCCTTGCAAATAACTATGGCTTTATTTTCTATCACGATGCTTATTACCGTATGATTCGATGGGATGAGTCAGGCAAAGAGATTGTGGATAAACTAGAGCGTAGTAGACAAGCTGTTATTACATTTTAATCGAGCAAGCAAAGGCGAGGTATTTGGCATATAAAATGTCAATACCTCGCGTTTTTGTTCGTGAACAGGATAGAAAATATGATACACTTAACACGATACTAAAATACAAAAGAGAGTTGAAATAAACATGGCAACTGAACAACCATTTTTACCCGTTTTACTTGGATCAGATATGAATGCATATGGTATGGCACGTGCGTTTTATGAAGCATATGGTATTAAACCACTTGTTTTAGGACGTTCTCATTTAACAGCAACACAAGATAGCCATATCCTACAATTTCAAGAAATAGACCGTTTAAATGAACAAGATGTTTTTGCACCTGCCCTTGCAGAAGTTGCAAAAAAATATGCTGATAAAAAACTATTACTTTTAGCATGTGGGGACGATTATGCCAAGCTGATCATCAAAAATAAGCCAGCATTACAAGAGCATTTTACCGTACCTTATATCGACGAATCATTGATGGATGAAATTTTATTGAAAGAAAATTTCTATAAAATGTGTGATCAATATAATTTTAAATATCCAGGTACAACAACGGTGACAGCTGACAACTATGAAAACTTTACACCACCATTTGCTTACCCTATCATTTTAAAGGCTTCCAACTCTGTAGAATATTGGGCTTGTAAATTCCCTGGGAAGAAAAAAGTATTTGTTGCACATGATGAAGCGGAAAAAACGGCTATATTAAAAGCTATTTATAGCTCTACTTATCAGGATACAATGATTATTCAAGAATTTATTCCTGGGGACGATTCCTATATGCGTGTGTTAAATGCCTATGTAGGAAAGGATGGAAAAGTGAAGCTGATGTGTCTAGGTAACCCTATTCTAGAAGAACATTCTCCTGAAGGAATCGGAAGTTATGCAGCCATCGTGACAACCTATGATAAAGAATTAATGGATCAAGTACGTTTCTTCCTAGAGGACATTGGCTATACAGGTTTTGCGAATTTTGATATGAAATATGATATTCGAGACAAGCAATATAAACTTTTTGAAATCAATTTACGTAATGGGCGTTCTAGCTATTATGTAACAGCAAGTGGGCATAATTTAATGAAGTATGTTGCGGATGACCATATGTTAAATATCGAGCAAGAAGTCACATATGTGCAGGACAAGCATTTATGGATGATTATTCCTAAAGGTGTATTATTCAAATATGCATCGAATGAAAAGCTCAAATTAGAAGCAAAAAAATTAATTAGTGAGGGTAAATACACAAATTCTCTTTACTTTAACGAGGATATGAATGCGAAGCGTTGGGTGAAACTAACACTCAATAATTTAAATTATTACCGTAAGTATAAAAAGTACTTTAATAATAAAGGTTTATCCGAATAACATAGAGAAGCCATCTTCATTTTATGAGATGGCTTCTTATGTTGTTGAATTAGATATTATGAGTAGCAGAAAAGGCCCTTTAGCAAGGTGAGGGGTTGATTTCCGTTCCGCCAGCGCATTGGAAATCTCTTTTCACCTTTCACAAAAATGTTTTGTTTTTTAACATTATAAGAAGCCATCTTCAATTTATGAGATGGCTTCTATTGTATATACATAATTAAACTTCTGTTAGTTCCACGACAACACCAGAGCGTGCATCGGCAGCAAATTCGAATGTCTGCATCTCACCTTCATGCATACGCGAGATCCCCCCACGATATACTGGGATGGTAATAATACCGTTTGTAAAATCTTCAGTTTTCATAAAAATCCAAGAACCATCAATCGGTGAATCCTTTTTAAATTCTCTTTTTATGTTTTCAAGTACTTGTCCTGCAGGTACGAACGGAGAAACTTTTTCACTAGCTTCTTTAATAATGACTGCGGCAGCTAAGCCAGTTGCGACACCAATTAAAAAATCACGTAATTTCATACTTTTTTCCTCCTTTTTCTATACCTTTATTTTAGCATAGCCTATAGAGTGAATGCACGTTCACAATTAAGCGGATTGAGGAAATGTATCAATATTTCGAATTCGGAAATAATTGTGTTACAATAGGCAAGGAAGAATATTCTACTTCGTGGGGAGAGAGTCATCATGAATGAGGAAACATTACAATTATTTAAAACTTTAACAGAATTACCAGGCGCTCCGGGTAATGAACACGCAGTACGCGCGTTCATGCGTTCTGAGTTAGAAAAGTACTCGGATGAAATCGTTCAAGATAATTTGGGGGGTATTTTTGGTGTTAAGCACAGTGATGTTACGGATGCACCGAAAATATTAGTTGCTGGTCATATGGATGAGGTAGCATTTATGGTTACTTCTATCACAGATAATGGAATGATCCGTTTTCAAACATTGGGCGGCTGGTGGAACCAAGTTATGCTTGCACAGCGTGTAGAAGTATATACGAAAAATGGGGCAATTCCTGGTGTAGTTTCATCCATCCCACCCCATTTATTAACAGATGCAGAACGAGCGAAGCCAATGGATATAAAAAATATGCTTATCGATGTTGGTGCTGATAATAAAGAAGATGCTATGTCTATGGGTGTTCGTCCTGGACAATCCATCATACCAATTTGTCCATTCACACCAATGGCTAATCCGAAGAAAATTATGGCTAAAGCTTGGGATAACCGCTATGGCTGTGGTCTAGCGATTGAACTAATGAAAGAAGTACAGCACGAAAAATTAGGTTCACATTTATACTCAGGTGCAAATGTAATGGAAGAGGTTGGCTTGCGCGGTGCACAAGTATCAGCAAACATGATTAAACCAGATTTATTCTTTGCACTAGATGCTTCTCCTGCCAATGATATGTCAGGTGAAAAAAGTCAATTTGGACAGCTCGGCAAAGGTACTTTACTTCGTATTTTAGATCGTACAATGGTAACACATCGTGGTATGCGTGAATTCATTTTAGATACGGCCGAATCCAATCATATCCCTTATCAATACTTTGTCTCCCAAGGTGGAACAGATGCTGGTCGAGTGCATACGGCAAACGATGGCGTTCCAAGTGCAGTTATTGGTGTATGCTCACGTTATATTCATACATCAGCATCAATTATTCACATTGATGATTATGCAGCTGCCAAAGCTTTAATTGTTGAATTAGTGAAAAAAGCAGATCGTTCGACATTAGAGTCAATTCACGCTAATGTATAAGAAGCTAGGAAGATGCCTTTTAGAGGCATCTTTTTCTATGGAAAGAAAGTGGGGATTAAATGAAAATAGCAATTGGCACAACCAATAAGGCCAAAACAGAAGCAGTTGAAGTAATTGTTCGCAAATACTTTGAGGATTCTCTCTTTACTCATGTCAAAGCTGCTTCTGAAGTATCAGATCAACCGATAAGTAATGAAGAAACTAGATTAGGGGCAATGAATCGTGCTAAAAACGCCTTGATTTTAACGGATGCAGAATTATCATTTGGCTTAGAAGGTGGCGTAACTGAAATCGATGATGACATGTATGTTTGTAACTGGGGTGCATTAACTGTGTCAGATGGAACAATGTTTACAGCTGCTGGCGCACAAATTATTCTGCCAAAAGAAATTGCCCAGGAAATAAGAACTGGTGGAGAACTTGGACCGATTATGGAGCAATATACAAAGCGTCGAGATATTCGTCAAGGCGCAGGTGCTGTAGGTATTTTTACGCAAGGTTTAGTTAGTAGACAGATGATGTTTGAGCATATTGTCTCGCTTTTAGTTGGTCAATATTTGTTCACATTTTCACAAAAATAGTTAAAAAGAATTAGTGGTGAGAGGATAGTTAGGTTGCATCTTATGATTAATTTTTTTAAAATAGAAAAAAGTTAGTAGTGAAAGGAAGAGAGACATGTTATTTTCATGGCTAAGAGCAATTGGCCTAATGCTTATACTTCTTGTCCTTTCTGGCTGCAATCAATCTATTGATGATCAAATTGCTAATGGGCTCCAATTAACGGAGAAGGTTTTTGCTGAAGAGCCAGAAGAACATACAGTAGAAATTGGGGATATCAAATTATACTTACCTTCAAACTTTAAAATTGAAGACAGTTCAGATGCTTATAATATTGTGATTTCAAAAGGCAAAGAAAGCTACATTCTTTTTATCAATGATCGTGAAGCACAAGACAGTAAACTTTATTATAATCTTTTAAAAGAAAATGAAGCGGACAAAATTATCGAGGAATCGACTTTTGATAAGGATGGTCGATTTGGCTTCACAGCGGTTCTAAAAACGGACGAAGAAAATGAAATGGAGCTCATTGTTAGTAGTGGTGGTGTGAAGATGACAACCATTTCAAAGGCAAAACAAATTGAAAATAATTTGCGTGAGATGACGAAAATCGTTCATTCGGTTAAGATGAAGTAAATAGAAGGAATGAACAGAACGGTTCACAAACATGTGAGCCGTTTCATTTTGAAGTTAGGATGTGAAAAAGATGAAGCGAATGAAGTCTGAACAACTAGTCGACCTATTAAAAAAGCAATTAACTGAAGAGAAATATGAATTTCATTTTGATAAAAAGTACGATAAATTACGCTTGAATCATAAGACAATTGAAAAAGGGATGGAGCTCTCCTTACCTGGGATCTTAGCAAAATATAATGACAAGCAAGAGTCAGCGATTGAAGAAGTTATATATACAATTGAGCAAACCTTTAATGCAATGGTACAAGAAAAAGAACAGGGTTTCCAAACGACTACACAGATTTATCCCGTGATTCGTGCCACTTCTTATCCACAGGCATCGAAAGAAGGGCATGCCTTTATTACAACTGAGCATACAGCTGAAACGCGCGTTTTTTATGCACTCGATTTAGGTAAAACCTATCGCTTTATTGATGAATCCATGCTAGAAGCCTTACAATTAACGGTAGAACAAATTCGAGAAATGGCACGCTTTTCGGTGAAACAACTACCAACCGCCTATAAAAAAGATGAGGTAGCAGGTAATATTTTTTATTTTGTCAATGTGAATGATGGCTATGATGCTAGCCGTATTTTAAATGAGAGCTTTTTAAAAGAAATGCAGGCACAAGTGGAGGGCGATATGACATTATCCGTGCCTCATCAAGATGTATTAATTATAGGTGATATTCGTAATGAAACAGGGTATGATGTATTAGCACAGATGACGATGCATTTCTTTGCAGTCGGTACTGTACCGATTACGTCATTATCTTTTATTTATGAAGATGGGGAACTAGAACCAATCTTTATCTTAGCAAAAAACAGAGTGAAAAAGGAGCAAGAATAACAATGAACGTATTTTACAACAAAGAGCATGTAGGAGATGTCTTACTAGTTCAACTAGCAACGGAGGCTATTGTGAAAACAGAAGTAGAACGTGCTGGTGATATTGCTATTTTAAGGGAAGCTCAAACGGGAGAAATTAAAGCCTTCAATTTATTTAATGCGAGCAGTTACATCCAAACAGATGCTAAAGGCTTAGTAGAAGTGACACCAGAATTAGTAGCACAGCTAGCGGTGGCAATCGAAAAAAATGGAGCTAATATTAATCTTGATGTTGATTTTTCACCAAAATTTGTGGTTGGTTATGTAGAAACAAAGGACAAGCATCCAAATGCTGACAAATTGAGTATCTGTTCAGTCAATGTAGGAGATGAGATACTACAAATTGTATGTGGAGCTCCTAATGTAGAAGCAGGTCAGAAGGTAGTTGTTGCGAAAATTGGTGCCGTAATGCCTTCGGGAATGCTTATTAAAGAAGGAAATTTACGTGGTGTTGAGTCTTACGGCATGCTTTGTTCAGCGCGTGAATTAGCGATTCCTAATGCACCATCTGAAAAAGGAATTTTAGTATTACCAGAGGATGCTATAGTTGGTAGTGCTTTTGAATCACCAACTAAATAAAAATTCCCCTATTTAAAAAAGAAATTATTAAAATTTAAATGTTTTATCATGATATTATTCCTTGTGTCAAGGTGAAATGCCCTAAATCGTTATGTTACTAATATGCTAGTAGCATAACGATTTTTTTGTTTAGAATGAGCCTCTAAATGCAAGTTTCAAGACCGTTTTTATGGTATGCTTTTTGATGTAGACATTGAGCTATTGATAAATTTAAAACTAGACAATGCTATAAATGAAGTGTAAGAGAAATGAGTGAAACGAAGTGAACTGGTTTAAAAAACAAATTAGTAAATTTATTAATAAAGAAGATGAAGACTATGAGTATGAAGAATATTATGAGGATTATGGAGAAGTTCAGTCGGAGCAATTACATACACAAAAAGAACCACCAATCGCTAAGCAAAAGACTTTCCGTTTCCCTTTGATTGACGATGATGAAGGTGAAGCATCCTATACGCACTCAAAAGAAATGTTTGATCAAATGGAAGATGATGATTATGGACAAATTGGGGATTTATCGTTACCAAAACATTTAAATCATCATATTGTCGATTCTAGTGTTTATGATGTTGAGGTTTCAGGAATTCGAGATTTACTAGCAAATCGCTCTAAACGTACAGGTAGAAAAACAATGATGAAAAATCAGCCTTCAGAACAAGAATTTCGTTCAAGAGCATGCTTAGTGTTTCGAGATGCACAAAATGAAACAGCTACTATAAGTCCTATGACTGCACCTGCACCAAAAGAAAAGAGTCAGCGAAAAGAACAAAAAGTTGAAAATATTATGCCTGAGAATCGCAAACGATTTGTTCCAACAGATGTGCCTTCACCTGTCTATGGTTTTGCAAAACCAAGTCCCATCAAAGATTTATTAGATAAAAGAAAAGAGGAATATGAGAAGCAAGAAACCGATGTACAGGCAGTTGAAAGGGTTACTGTTGCAAAGCCTTTAAAAGAAGCGACAACAAATGAGGTCAATGAAAATATACTAGAAGAAAAAGAGCCGGCTAGCACAAACCAAACGGTTTTAACGGAACACCATGAGATTATTCAATCGAAAGAACTTTCGACAGTAAGTGAACCAATTATTTTTGAGGAAGAACTGTTGGTTGAAGAGAACGATGATAAGGAAAATTTGTCATCAAATGTAGCTGTGCCTCAAACGACTTCTTTTGCTATGGATTTTGAAGGGCAAGAGAAGGAAGCTGTTGTTCAAGATCAAACAGTTCAACAACTTTCAGCAGATCAATCGGAAATCCATGTCAAAGAAATGATTGTGGAACAAGTACAAATAGAAAATTCTACGATCCATATTGGAGAAGTTACTGTCGTTCAACCGTCAATGGATGACCAATCTCCTGATACTGCATCGAGGGAAGAAAAAAGTCGAATTCCATTTAATGTACTAATGTTAAAAACAGATAAAGAAAAATGGAGAATCCAACAGCAATTGAAGATGGCTCAGCAGCCTATACGTGTAGAGAGCATGCCAGAAACAGAGAAAAACAAACTAGTGGATGTGATGCCAGAAAAATCATCGTCCTTAGACAGCATGACAACAAGCGAAATGTCCGTTTCACCACCAGAAGATGACAACGATTTCCATATGTCAGAGACTGTTCAATTGCAAGTAGATGGTCCAGTGCAACTTGAGGTAAAAGATGAAGTAGAAAGTGTCCCTACAACAAGTAGTGCTGAAGAGCCTATTGCTGTAATTACAATGGCTCCTGTTACATCAATGTCAAGTATCTCAATAAATGAAAGAATAGAAATTGAAAAAGCAGCTGCTGATGAAATTTCTGCAACTATTGAGCCAGAGCTTGAGTTAGAACCAGAACTTGAACTATCTTCAGAACGGGACCAAGTGTCAGAACCAGAACTAGCTATCGAACCTGAAGTAGTTTCAGAAATTGTAGAGTATGCTCCGGTAGAATCTGTTGAGAATCAAGTAGCACCACAAGAAGTAGAAGTAGAAGTAGAAGTAGAAGTAGAAGCTGAGATACCAGCAAAGCCTGTACACGTCTATCAAAAGCCAACGGATGAATATCTAGAGCCACCAGAGGAAAAAACACAGGATACGGATTGGATGGAGCAACAGGGCGACACATTAGTCGAAGCACTATCTTATTTCCAAGTTTCTGCTCAAATTGAATCGATTATGCAAGGTCCTGCTGTTACTCAATTTGAAATAACGGTGAGCCATGGTACAAAGGTGAGTAAAATTCGAAACTTAGCAGATGATTTAAAACTTGCCCTAGCAGCAAAAGATATTCGTATTCAAGCACCAATTCCTGGGAAGAGTTCGATCGGTATTGAGATCCCAAATAGAGTATCACGAGCTGTTCGCTTATCTGAGGTAACAAATAGTGCCTCCTTCGTTGAGTCAGATTCACCATTAGAGGCAGCATTAGGACTTGATTTGACTGGAAAACCTGTTACGTTAGATCTGCGTAAAATGCCACATGGCTTAATCGCTGGTGCAACGGGTTCGGGTAAATCCGTTTGTATTAATTCTATTTTGGTTAGTTTATTATATAAAGCTGCACCACACGAGCTAAAACTCATGCTGATCGACCCTAAAATGGTAGAGCTGGCGCCATTTAACCATATTCCGCATTTAGTTAGTCCTGTCATTACAGATGTAAAGGCGGCAACGGCTGCACTAAAATGGGCAGTTGAGGAAATGGAGCGTCGCTATCAACTATTCGCTCATGCAGGTGCACGTGATATTACACGTTTTAATGCCATAGCTGATAAAAATAATGAACATAGCCTGAAGTTGCCTTACATTTTAATTGTCATTGATGAGTTAGCAGATTTAATGATGATGTCTCCAGCAGATGTAGAGGAGGCCATTTGCCGTATTGCTCAAAAGGCACGTGCATGTGGTATTCATTTAATTGTTGCTACGCAAAGACCTTCAGTGGATGTTATTACAGGGTTAATCAAATCAAATATCCCTACACGTATTGCCTTTGCAGTTTCCTCTCAAATTGATTCTCGTACCATTTTAGATGGGCAGGGAGCTGAAAGGTTACTTGGTCGAGGGGATATGCTATATTTAGGTAATGGTATGTCAGCGCCCGTGCGTTTACAGGGAACTTTTGTTACAGATGATGAAATTGAATCGATTATTGAGCATGTTCGTGAACAGGGTGAGCCTGATTATATTTTCGATCAAGAGGAATTATTAAAGAAAACAGAGGTGTCCGCAGAACAGGACGATTTATTTGAAGATGTTTGTCGATTTGTCTATGAGCAAGGTGGCGCTTCTACCTCATTGATTCAACGAAAGTATCATATTGGCTATAATCGTGCTGCTCGTTTAATTGACATGTTAGAATCACATGGTTTTGTTTCGGAAGCAAGAGGAAGTAAGCCACGTGAAAGTTACATTACAGAAGAAGATTTAATTACTATGTTTGAATAAGAATTGCATTGTTTTCGTCTAGATTATCTAATTTACGTCGAATTTAGTTTTTTTAGAAAAGTTACACATCTATCCTTGTGCATAAAAAGTGCTATAATAGACAAGATGTGTTGAATAGTACGTATTTTTTAATACTTGTGAAGGTATTAATACCTAACCATTCGTGAAATAATACGATACACCTAATAGATGATAGATGGGATATTGAAATTCCCGGGGGGTTTAATTAATGACAGTTTTTCATTTCACAGGCATTAAAGGTTCTGGCATGAGTTCGCTTGCACAAATCTTATTTGATGCTGGTGAACAAGTACAGGGCTCAGATGTCGACAAATATTTCTTCACGGAGCAACCGTTACGTGAACGTAATATTCCAATTTTTACATTTAATGCAGATAATATTAAAGAAGGTATGACAGTGATCGCAGGTAATGCATTTTCCGATGATCACCCTGAATTAGTACGTGCTCGAGAAATAGGTGTAGAAGTCATTCGTTACCATAAATTTTTAGGTGAATATATTGGCAACTATACATCTATTGCCATCACAGGTGCACATGGTAAAACATCTACGACTGGTTTAATGGCACATGTGGTAGGTGGCTATAAACCGACATCTTATTTAATTGGTGATGGTACTGGGGCAGGTCATGAAAATGCTGATTTCTTTGTAATGGAGGCGTGTGAATACCGCCGTCACTTTTTAGCATATAATCCTGATTATGCTGTGATGACGAACATCGATTTTGATCATCCAGATTACTTCGCTAATATAGAGGACGTATATTCTGCATTTCAATCATTAGCATTACAAGTGAAAAAAGCAATTATAGCATGTGGTGATGATGAACAGCTTCAACGTATTCAAGCAAAAGTACCAGTTGTGTATTATGGATTTGGTGCTGAAAATGACTTTGAAGCTCGTAATGTTGAAAAAACAACTGAGGGTACAAAATTTGATGTTTTTGTACGTAATGAATTTTATAGCACTTTCTTTATCCCATTATTTGGGGATCATGCTGTTTTAAATACATTGGCGGTTATAACGCTATGTGAATATGAAGGCATTTCTCCAGATATTATTCAGGAGCGTTTACACACGTATAAAGGTGTAAAAAGACGTTTTACTGAGACGGATATAGGGGATAATGTTTTAATAGATGACTATGCACACCATCCAACGGAAATTCGCGCGACAATTCAATCAGCACGACAAAAATTTCCTGAACGTGAGCTAGTTGCGATTTTCCAACCACATACATTTACACGTACACAAGCTTTTTTACAAGATTTTGCGGATAGTTTGAGCCTTGCAGATACAGCCTATTTATGTGATATATTTGGCTCTGCGAGAGAAACGCAAGGCGCGCTTTCTATTCATGATTTAGCGTCACTTATTGAAGGCAGTGCAGTGATTACCACTGAAGGAATTGATATATTAACAAAACATAATGGCGCAGTATTTTTATTTATGGGCGCTGGTGATGTTCACAAGTTCCAAGATGCTTTTGAAGACGTGCTTAAAAACAATGAAACAGCTTAGTCCGTAGGGGTTAAGCTGTTTTTTCTCAAATTTAAGCAGGAATTCCGTTTTTTTTGTCGAAGATAGGGAAAGTAATAGTAAAGAGAATTTACTAGCAGGAGGTCAACTTATGGAAGTGATTTTGTATATTGCAGCCATTATTGCTGCAATCGGTTTTTTAATTTTATGTGTGAGCGTGGGCATGACATTATTCTCGCTTAAATCCATCTTAAACAGCTTAGCAGGGACATTATCTGGGATTGAAGGCCAAATGGAAGGCATTACACGCGAAACAACTTCTTTATTATCAAAAACAAATAGCTTAGCAGAGGATATTCAACATAAATCTGAACAATTAAATTCAGTTGTTCAAGCTGTTAAAGGTATTGGTGACTCCGTTAATGGTTTAAATAATTCTGTTCAGCAGATTACTACTTCTGTCTCTAAAAGCGTAGAACAAAATGAAGAAAAAATTGCACAAGTTGTACAATGGAGTAATGTTGCGATGGGTATTGCTGATAAATGGAAAAAGCGAAAAATCATCGAGCAGGAAACGGTATCACCTGATGCCTATGCATTTGAAACTGTGCAAGTAGAAGAAACACCAAAAAGAAAATGGGGTCGTAAAAAATGATAATTATTCAGTGAGTATTCTATGCTGGCTGAATAAAAATAAAGTCTTAGACATATAAGTTGAAGATGCATCTGTGAAAATAGATGGACAACCAGTCTAGACAAATTTGATAATTAGATGGGGAGGAATTGTTGCATGACAACTCAAAAGCCAAATTTTAACGAAGTAAAGGAACAGCAGCTTGAAAGTTCTTTGCCTCAGCTTTATCATCCGCAAGACTCGATTTATGAAGAGGAGCGTGTAAACATGAAAGATTTTGTGATTGGCGCATTAGTTGGTGGAATCGTAGGGGCTGCTGCAGGTCTACTGTTAGCTCCAAAATCAGGAAAAGATTTACGCAGTGATGTGGCTGTACAAGCTGTTCAGCTAAAAGATAAGAGTGCAGACTTCTCGACAACTGCAAAAGATAAAACAGTTCAACTTTCTAAACAAATTCAAGAGCAATCTACACAATTAGTAGAGAAAGTAAAAACACTAAAAACAGCAAAAGCACCAACTGTTTTTGATGATGGTACGGTTTCCTTTGAAGGGGAAGAACCATTAGAGGATTATATTCCAAGTGAGGAACCAAAAGCCGAAGAAACGACAGAAAAAGCAGATCAAAAAGAAGAAACAAATGAAGAAGTTCGTGCATAATGCATAATATAAAGGGATACGTTACAAGATAAAGTTGTAACGTATCCCTTTTTTTAAATGATAGGTGTTGCTTCTAATATTATTTCTAATTGATCACCACCAAATATCTCTGTATCAAAGCTCGCTGGCTGACCATTTCTTAAAATCGTAAAATTCCCCTTAAAGGCACTTGGCAGCTGCCAATTAGAGAATCGGAAAACATCTTGATAAATCCAACGACTACGATCCTTTTCTTTAAATACTAAAGTCGCTCCATTGGGTACAGTGGATTGTGGTGACACAACCATTTTATTAACAATCGCTTCATTTGCAGTCTTCTTTAGTTCCAAAACTTCCTGTTGGAAATGAATAATGATTTTATCCTCTAGCAAAAGATTCATTTGGTCTGCGATATGCTGTACTGTTGGTAGAGATGGTTGTTGGAAGCTTATCACATCTCCATTTTGTACAGCATAGCTCAATTTGGCTACTTTTCCATTAATCATTAGCTGAGAAGAGAACTCTGGTAAATATAAAGGTTGTCCATCTACTTGAATCGTATAGGACTCAAATTGCTTTAACAAATGCCAATTATTAGTGATTTTGAATACATCCTCAATTGTTTCGGCAATATCAAAAACGACGATATCACGATCATTTAAAACGGTATCGAGTGATGCAGAAGAGTTATTGACAGAAATTTTGGGCTCAATCACATATTTGGTGTTTTGGATTGTCACAGTCTTTATTGCTGCATCATCTATAAGATCTCTTACTGTAGCCGTCGCCTGTTGCCCATCTTGTCCTTCTATTAACTGAATGGCATCTCCAGTTTTAATCAGGCTTTTTGTTGATGCCTGTTGCCCGTTTACCAATATTTCAGCAGGCTGACCATGTCCACCTGGTATAAATATGTCCTGTCCGTTGACACTGATAGATAGTCCATGTCCTGGCTTTCCATATAATTGCTTTGCGCGAATATTTGCAGCTAGAAAGGCATCTGCAACAGTCATTTCTTTTAGTTCAAAAAGGCGTACCACTTGGTTATTGACTGTTAAACTCATATATTGAATCGGCATTTTTTTAGCAGCAATGGCAATACCAATAGGTGTGACTAATTCAGGTGAGGCTTTTATATGATCTTCTTTTGTTAAGTTTTGAATAGCATCAATGCCTCGAACAGCAATACGATTAGCTGGTAAATCTAGAACTTGACCTAGTTCTGTAGTAAGGTTGGGTGTTAAACTACCGCCACCAACCAGCATAACGGCTTTGGGTGCTACTCGATTATTGAGTCGTAGAATTTCTTCTCCGATAGACTTCGCCAACTGTTTCACTGCAGGCTCAATTGCTAAAAAAACCTCTTCCTTTGGATAGAACTGATCAAAGCCTAGAATATCTTGAATCAATATCTCTTCAGAGGTTTGTAGCTGACGTTTAGCCTCTTCAGCTACAGGGAAGTCTAGCAAATAGTGGTCGCTTAAAGCTTCTGTTATTTCATCGCCAGCTGTAGGGACCATACCATAAGCTACAACTGTACTTTTATCCGTAATGGCAATATCTGATGTACCTGCCCCTATATCAACAAGTGCCACATTTAGGCGACGCATCGTTGGAGGAATCAGCACATTAATGGCAGCAATCGGTTCTAACGTCAATGCTTCCATCTCTAAATCAGCTCGTTTAAGAGCGGCAATCAATGATTCCACAACTACACGAGGTAGAAACGTTGCTATCACTTCGATTTGGGCTTCATCCCCTTGTTGATCCAACAAGCTTCCGATCTCCTCGCCATCCAAGCGATAATACAGGACTGAGTAACCTACACAATAATAGTGGCTAATTTTTGCATCCTCTTTTTGTTGCAAGAGTTGCTGCTGTGCTTGTTGAACAGCCTGAAGTTCCAAGCGACTAATATCTTCTTCAGTAAAAATTGGTCGATTACGTATATTGATGGTCACACTAGCTTGTTCAGTTTTCAAAGATCGACCTGCTGCAGCGACACTTACCTTTGTGAGCGGCCCATGTTTCTCTTCAAGTTCACGTTTTATTTCATTAATTAATTCTGCCACATACATGACATTATGTATTTGTCCATCTACCATGGCACGTTCTTTATGCTCTTTTACTAAAATATCTTCCACATGAAAATGATCATTTTCTTCTTGGAGAATAATCCCGACCACTGAGCGAGTGCCAATATCAAGTGCGAATAGTTTAGAACTCAATGTAATCGCTTCCTTTCGCGTCATACTTGAAAATAATTTAGCGAGTTGAAGCGCTAAATTAAAAATGCGTGACATTCTGAACAACATTGATTATAATAATGCTATTATCTAAAAATGTAACATACATTTCAGAGTTCTGAAAGTGTCTGTCATGAGGAGAGGAGCAAGAAAGCATGAGCCAAAAAGATTTAGAAAGCTTACGTAGTCAAATAGACGGTTTAAACTTAGAAATTCTTCGTCTAATTAATGAACGTGCAGCTGTAGTTGATGAAATCGGTAAAATTAAAGAAAAACAAGGTGTGAATCGCTATGATCCGCTGCGTGAAAGACACATGCTTGATCTTATTAAAGAACACAATCAAGGTCCATTAAACCAAATGACGGTTGATTATATATTTAAGCAAATCTTTAAAACAGCTTTAAAACAACTTGAAGCTGATAAAAAGAAAGAGTTGCTTGTATCTCGTAAGAAGAAGTCAGAAGATACAATTATTAATATCAATGGTGAATTAATTGGGCAAGGAAAACCATCTTTCGTATTTGGTCCTTGTGCGGTTGAGTCTTATGAGCAAGTAGCAGCAGTTGCTGCTTCTATTAAAGCAAAAGGCGAAAAGTTAATTCGTGGTGGTGCTTATAAGCCACGTACTTCTCCTTATGACTTCCAAGGTCTTGGATTAGAAGGTCTGAAAATCTTAAAACGTGTGTCCGAGGAATATGGTTTAGGTGTTATTACAGAAATCGTGACACCAGGTCATTTAGAGGAAGCATTGGATTATATTGATGTCATCCAAATTGGTGCACGTAATATGCAGAACTTTGAATTATTAAAAGCAGCAGGTGCAACAAATAAACCTGTCTTATTAAAACGAGGTTTAGCTGCAACAATTGATGAATTCATTCATGCTGCAGAATACATTATGTCTAAAGGAAATGAAAACATTATCCTTTGTGAACGTGGTATTCGTACTTATGAAAAAGCAACTCGTAATACATTAGATATTTCAGCCGTACCAGTTTTAAAACAAGAAACGCATTTGCCAGTATTCGTAGATGTTACACATTCAACAGGGCGTCGTGATTTATTATTACCTTGTGCAAAAGCAGCTATTGCAATTGGTGCTGATGGCGTCATGGCAGAGGTGCATCCAGATCCATCTGTGGCATTGTCTGACTCACAACAACAAATGGACATCCCAACATTTGACGCATTCTATGAAACGCTACAAAAATTCATGAAAAATCATGAAATTCATGCTTAATTGTTAACAGCGAACACCGCTTGCTTACTTCGGCAGGCGGTGTTTATTATATCGTGACAAAATAATGTCTAGAATAGGACTATTAGTACTTGGTTTTTACGTAGTTCTTCTTGAAAATAATATGAAAATTATCGTATGATAAGGCTATAATAGGAAAAAAGGGAGGCACGTACGATGACTGTTACAATTTATGATGTTGCAAGAGAGGCAAATGTTTCCATGGCAACGGTTTCTCGCGTAGTCAATGGTAATCAAAACGTAAAACCAGCAACACGAAAAAAAGTACTAGAAGTAATTGAACGATTAGAATACCGTCCAAACGCAGTAGCGCGAGGTTTAGCAAGTAAGAAAACAACAACAGTTGGCGTGATTATCCCAGATATTGCAAACAATGTTTATGCGGAGCTGGCTCGTGGTGTAGAGGATATTGCCACAATGTATCGTTACAATATTATTTTAGCCAACTCAGATCAACATGAAGATAAAGAGTTACAGCTACTGGATACAATGCTTGGAAAACAGGTTGATGGTATTGTCATGATGAGTGATGAGGTTACAGAAAAGATGCAGCAAACGATGGATCATTCGCCAGTACCAATTGTGCTTGCAGGCTCTGTGGATGAATCCCAAACAATTGCAACTGTGAATATCGATTATTTCCAGGCGGCTTATGAAGCTATTTCATTACTTATTCAAAATGGCCATACACGGATTGGTTTTGTAACTGGCCCACTTTCGTATACAATTAACGGAAAATTCAAGCTAGCAGCCTATAAGAAAGCATTGCAGGATGCTGGTTTACCAATAGATGAAGCATTAATTGCTGCAGAAGAGTCCAGCTATGATATGGGCTTAGAGGCTTGGGAGATTTTATCTGCTCTTGAACAGCCACCAACAGCTTATTTTGCAGGAAGTGATGAATTGGCCATCGGTTTAATTCATGGCGCACAAGATGCGGGCAAAAATGTTCCAGAAGATATTGAAGTTATCAGCTTTGAGAACTCAAAGTTAGCACGAATGGTTCGCCCACAGTTAACAAGTGTCGCGCTACCGCTTTACGATATTGGAGCTGTTGCAATGCGCCTGCTGACAAAATTAATGAGCAAGGAAACTGTCGAGGACGAAGCGGTTATTTTACCACACCGTATTGAGCATCGACAATCTGTCAAAAGTAAATAATGATACTAACACGTAAATCGCTTATGAAGGATTTGCGTGTTTTTATTTGCTGGATGGAACGTCAAAAATAGAGGATAGCGTTTCAAAAGTGAGGGATAGAACAAAAGAATTGATGGATATACCACCAAAAGCATTCATCTAATTTAAAAAGCCCCACGAATATCGTGAGGCCAAGAAATTAATCCCGTCTTTCATTCCGAATAATATGTAGCGATTTGGCTAACATTTGAGCATTCTTTTCCTCTATTTCCGCTTTACGAGGAATTGGTTCATATAAAGGAATCGGATCCTCCCATGTTGGAATAAAAGGAACAGGTGCTTCTGGTTGCCAGCGATCCAGCCATGCTTGAGGGAGTGGCCCCATTGGTAACGCTTGGTCAGTCATTTCCAACCATAACATGGACCAGGCACGGGGCACCACTCGCCAAATATCGTAGCCACCGCCCCCCACTGCAATCCATCGACCATCACAATACTCATGTGCTAATTGATGAGCTAGCTTAGGAATTTCGCGATAAATATTCATTGTTCCATGTAAATGTGTTAATGGATCAAAATAATGTGCATCTGCACCATTTTGTGTTAATACAACATCTGGCTTGAAAAATTCAAAAATCTCTCGCATTGACTGTTCATAGATCTCTAGGAAACTTTCATCCTCAGTAAACGCATCCATTGGAAAATTAAAGGAGGTTCCATAGCCTTGCCCATTGCCGCGCTCAGTAATATTTCCGGTTCCAGGGAATAGATAACGACCAGTTTCATGTATGGACAGTGTACAAACATTAGGATCCTCATAAAAGCTCCATTGGACACCATCCCCATGATGAGCATCTGTATCTACATAAAGTACACGAGCGTTGTACTTTTCCTGCAAGTAACGAATAGCCACTGTGCTATCATTGTAAATACAAAAACCTGATGCTCGACCACGGAAACCATGATGGAGTCCTCCACCAAGGTTAAGGGCGTGTTCGGCTTTTCCTTCCATTACATAATCAACAGCGGTTAAAGTTCCACCAACTAGCTGTGCACTTGCTTCATGCATATTTTCAAAAATAGGGGTATCTTCAGTGCCAATCCCATAGCTTTCACATTGTGCTTCTGATAATTCACCATGTCCTGCTTTTTTTACAATATCTATATATTTTGAATCATGTGCAAGCAATAGCTCTTCTTCCGTTGCAACACGTGCTGGTACAATATCTACATCATCGAGTGCATTAATATTTTTTAGTAGATCCATAGTTAGCGTCAAGCGTTTATGATTGAAAGGATGTGTATCTGAAAATTTATATCCGAGTTGTTCTGGCGAGTATACGAATACGGCCTTTTTCATTATAGCGAAACACCCGGTAAATTTGGCCATAGGACATCAAAGCCCTCTTTGCGTAAATCTTCAATCATTGCTAAAGGATTTAGTGTTTTTACTCGGACGCTTAAAATTTTGTTTTGTGTATTTTCAGAGTCAGGATAAACTAAGACGCTTTGGACATTGGCATGATGTTGATGAAATATTTTTGTAATTTCAAATAAAACTCCTGGGGTATCGGATACCCGAATCTCGATTTTTGACCCAGGCTCGGTAGCACCAGTCAGCTCTATATATGTATAGAGTAAATCTGTTGTCGTAACAATGCCTACCAATTTTCCACCAGAGACAATAGGTAAACAGCCTATTTTTGATTCGTAAAACGTAAGTGCCACCTCTTCAACAAAATCTAGTGGATGACCTATAAGGGGGTCTTTCACCATAATATCCTCTACTTTTGCATTAAAAATAGGAGAGTTTGGTTCATCCTGCAAAGATGAGGGCAAGACCTCTTTAATATCTCGTTCAGTAATTACACCTAAAACGTGGTGTTCATCATCTACAACTGGTAAATGACGAACTTTCTTTTCACGCATTAACTTTAGTGCCTCCTGCACTGTATTGGTAGGAGCTAATGTATAAGGCTTATCATTCATAATTTCTTCTACAATCATATATGCATCCCCTTTGTATTAGTTTTAATACATGAAACGATTTCTAAAACGAAGTCTATCAAATCTTTCCATTGTCTCAGGAGGCACCCGTTTTCCTTCGCGCGCCATCAGGCAATTGGCTGGATGTGATGTAATTTCAGGATCATCTGTTGCAAAATATTCGAAACCAGCAGAGCTCATCATTTTCTCCATCATTTTGCGGTAATCCCAAACATTTAAACCAGTTCCCTTTAAATCCCAATGCCAATAGTACTCGGTAGTAATCACAAGATAATCTTCCATTTCATCCCCCATAAATGAAACGGCTAGTAGCGCCTTCCCAGCACCAGTACCACGGTAGTCAGGAATGACTTCAATGGCACCTAATTCAATCATGTCATCGATACGATCTTCTGCCCATCGTTCAAGTGGATCAGGGTAAAGATAGGTAACATAGCCTACAATAATATCTTCGTTTCGAATAATAATAATTCGGCCTTCGGGTAGTCCAGCAATTTCTATAATGGCCTGCTGTTGCTGTTTTGGAGGTCTGAAGGCAACCAAGCCTTCATGGAATGAATATGTAGCTAATTTTTCTGGAGGCACAGGTCCTTCCACATACACAGTACCATGCTTTGTTTCCTTTGTGACAGAAAAAAAAGTTTTTTTATGTTCCATAATTACACCACCTGAGTTTAATAATTCCATTATAGCTGATTTCTTGCGTAAAAACGCTTATTTTTGCAAAATATACCTGTATTTTTGGAAAAATAAAAATATTGAGACAATCTATCTGAATTCGTGTAAAATAAGATTATATTGCTTCTGTTATTTAACAGATAAAAGTAGTGCTATTAGGGATTCGAACATTAATACTATGGATAACTGTTATATAACAATTGCTACATATCAATTTTGCTTTTGGGAAATTCTCTGAATTTCAACAGGGGGGATTGTTGAAATTTAGTCAAAAACAAAAGCAAAGAAAGGGGTATTTTCATGGGGATGAAAATGAAGGAGAAGTTAATGGCTTTACCTGGTCAACACCATTTAACGAATTATGAAGAAGTGGCAGAATCTCATAATTGGGCAGATACGGAAAAGGCATTTAGTTGGAGCGAAACAGGTTTAGTGAATATGGCATATGAGGCTATTGATCGCCATACAGAAACACATCGCAAAAATAAGGTGGCATTGTATTTTAATGATGGTAAACGGAAAGAGGCATATTCATTTAATGAAATGAAAAGGTTAACAAACAAAGCAGCAAATGTTTTTAAAGCGACTACTAATCTGCAGAAAGGTGATCGTTTATTTATTTTTATGCCTCGTTCACCTGAGCTTTATTTTTCATTATTAGGTGCGTTGAAAATGGGGGTTATTGTTGGACCATTGTTTGAAGCTTTTATGGAAGGTGCTGTGTATGATCGACTTGCTGATAGTGAGGCGAAAGTATTAGTCACGACACCTGCTTTACTTGAACGTGTACCTTTAGCTAAATTACCTAAATTGGAGCATATCTTTTTAGTAGGGGAGGGCGTTGAGGAAACAGCTCAAATACTAGACTTTACTAAACATTTAAAAGAAGCTTCAGCTCATTTTGATATAGAGTGGGTAGACAGAGAAGATGGGATGATTCTTCACTATACCTCTGGATCAACAGGTGCTCCAAAGGGTGTATTGCATGTCCATAATGCTATGATTCAGCAATATCAATCGACACAATGGGTACTTGATTTACGTGAAGATGATATTTATTGGTGTACAGCTGATCCTGGATGGGTTACAGGAACAGCCTATGGCATTTTTGGTCCGTGGTTAAACGGTGTAACAATGCTAATCGTCGGAGGAAGATTTTCACCACAAGCATGGTATCAGGCTATTGAAGATTATAGTGTGACAGTGTGGTATAGTGCACCAACAGCGTTCCGAATGCTGATGGGTGCAGGTAGTGGCTTGCTTGAAAGCTATGATCTCACATCTTTACGCCATGTGCTGTCTGTTGGTGAGCCTTTGAATCCAGAAGTTATTCGCTGGGGAGTAGAGGAACTAGGTCATCGTATACATGATACATGGTGGATGACAGAGACGGGAGCGCATATGATTTGTAATTATCCATCGATGGATATTAAGCCAGGTTCAATGGGGAAACCTCTTCCTGGTATTCATGCGACGATTGTAGATGATGCAGGCAATGAGGTTCCACCATTTACAATGGGGAATCTAGCTATTCGTCGTGGTTGGCCTGCCATGATGCGCCAAATTTGGGGCAATCCAGAGCGCTATGAATCTTATTTCCTAAAAGGAGAATGGTACGTGTCTGGAGATTCAGCCTATATGGATGATGAAGGTTACTTCTGGTTCCAGGGGCGTGTGGATGATGTCATTATGACGGCTGGTGAACGTGTAGGACCTTTTGAAGTAGAAAGTAAGCTACTTGAGCATCCAGATGTGATTGAAGCGGGTGTTATCGGGAAACCAGATCCGGTGCGAGGTGAAATCATTAAAGCCTTTGTATCCTTACGAGAAGGGGTAGAACCTTCTGATGCATTAATTGAAGATATACGTGATTTTGTTAAAAAAGGTTTATCTGCACATGCAGCACCACGTGAAATAGAATTTAAAGATAAATTGCCAAAAACACGTAGTGGTAAAATTATGCGTCGCGTTTTGAAAGCTTGGGAATTAAATTTACCAACTGGTGATTTATCAACCATGGAAGATTAATTATCTAAAACATCAATTGATATTTATACAACATGTGCATAAAAAGAAGGCAGGGATTCATTCGATGGGCGAAAGGATTCTTGCCTTCTTTTTTCTGGATTTACAATAGTATAGAGGTGAGAGTAGGTGAAATATTATCTATTTCAAAAAACAATGAATTAAATAAAAATTCAGTTGACTTAATAAATATGCAGACGTATACTATTTTTAACTTATTTCAGAGGTGAGTGCAGTGAAAGTAGGTATTATTGGAGCAACTGGATATGGTGGTCTAGAACTTATTCGATTTTTACATAATCATCCAGCTGTAGAACGAATTGATTTATTTACTTCTTCAGAAGAGGGTGTCCAATTTTCTTCGAAATTTGGCCATCTTGTTAGGATAGCTGATACACCGTTACAAAAGATTGGGTATGACACTTTAGAAAAATTCGATGTTATTTTTACGAGTACACCATCTGGGGTGACAAGTGAGCTATTACCGCCTTTGGTTGGGAAAGGACCAAAGCTAATCGATTTATCTGGTGATTTTCGGTTAAAAGATTTAGCAAGCTATGAAACCTGGTATGGCAAAAAAGCTGCACCGTTCCATAGTGTTCAACAAAGTGTATATGGTTTAACAGAATGGAATGAAGAGCTTATACGTCAAGCAACACTTGTTGCTAATCCGGGTTGCTACCCAACAGCAGTTTTATTATCCTTACTACCACTTGTAAAAGAACGTTTAATTGATCCTAGTTTTCTAGTTATTGATGCAAAGAGTGGTATTTCAGGAGCAGGCAATAAGCCCTCACAAACTACCCATTTTAGTGAGACAAATGAGAATTTTTCAATCTATAAAGTAAATACACATCAACATATTCCCGAAATTGAACAGGCACTTTCCATGTTTGCTCAAGCAGATACAAAGGTTACTTTTAATACGCATCTGGTTCCAATGACCAGGGGAATTTTGGCGACATCCTATGCACCAGTAATGCAGGGAATTACAGAGTCGCAATTGATCACTTGCTTACAGGCAACCTATGAGAATCATCCATTTGTTCGAATCGTTACGGATGCATCTAGTTTAGGGACAAATCGTGTCAAGGGATCAAATTATTGTGACATTCTAGTGAAAGTAGATTCCCGTACAAATCGCGCCACAATTGTTAGTGTAATTGATAACCTTGTCAAAGGAGCAGCAGGGCAAGCTATCCAAAATATGAATGTGCAATTTGACTTACCACAAACGACAGGGCTAGATGTCGTACCGTTCTTTATTTAACAGCATGCAGGCAACTGTATGCTTCTCTTATTTATTAATCTAAGGAGGAATTTCGGATGACAGTTACCACTTCAACGAATGTAATGAAAAAATTATCAAGTAAAAATATTGTTTCACCAAAAGGCTTTAAGGCAGCCGGATTACACTGTGGTTTAAAACATAAGAAAAAGGATTTAGCCCTTTTAGTAAGTGAAGTCCCAGCAAGTGTTGCGGGTGTTTTTACTACAAATGCTGTGCAAGCAGCACCATTAAAAGTCACGAAGGAAGTTGTTTATGCAACTAAGAAAATGCAAGCGATGATCGTGAATTCAGGCAATGCGAATGCTTGTACAGGTAAACAAGGTGTAAAAGATGCCCAAACAATGCAAGCGCTAGCTGCTGAAAAATTAGGGATTGCACCAAATTTGGTGGGAGTTTGCTCGACAGGTGTTATTGGAGAAATGATGAAATTAGAGCCAGTAGCAAATGGTATTCTTCAGTTAGAGCCAAAGGACAATTTAGAAAGTGCGATTGACTTTGCGCAGGCTATTTTGACAACAGATACCGTCATGAAAAACACAAGCTATAGTACAACTGTGGATGGCAAGGAAGTTATCATTGCTGGTGTAGCAAAAGGTTCAGGTATGATCGAACCTAATATGGCAACAATGCTAGGCTTTATTACAACAGATGCCAACATTGAATCTGATGTGTTACAAGCAGCTTTATCGACTATTACTAATTTAACATTTAACGCTATTACAGTTGACGGGGATACATCCACTAATGACACAGTGGTAATATTGGCTAATGGCTTGGCAGGGAATAATTCTTTAACTCCAGAGCATCCAGATTGGCAAAATTTCTTTAACACTTTGCAAACAGTAGCGGAAGATTTAGCAAAAATGATTGCCAAAGATGGTGAAGGAGCAACGAAGCTTATCGAAGTGGAAGTTGTTGGTGCAATTTCAGACGAGGAGGCACGTAAAATTGCAAAAACAGTCGTTGGTTCACCACTTGTAAAGACTGCAGTTTTCGGCTGTGATGCCAACTGGGGGCGTATTATTGCAGCAGTAGGGTATAGTGGCGCAACAGTTGATCCAGATAAAATTACTATCCAAATCGGTGGTGCTACTATGGTAGAAAACGGTGAACCAATTCCCTTTTCTGAGGACGAGTTAATTCAAATATTAAAAATGCATGAAGTAAAAATCTATGTGTCCCTTGGTGTGGGTGATGGTAAGGGGCATGCTTGGGGATGTGACTTAACATATGACTATGTCCAAATCAATGCATCATACCGCTCATAAACGTGTGGTCATTAAGCTTGGGGGCAGTACACTGGAAGGTTTAAATGAGGCTTTCTTTGATAATTTTAAAAGATTACAAGAGAGTGGGGTAGAGCTTATTATTACCCACGGGGGTGGGCCAGTCATAAATCGAGAACTAGCTGCTCAAGGCCTACAATCACATACATTAAATGGAATACGTGTCACGAACGAGGCTGCAATTAAAGTTGTCCAATCGACCCTAATAGGGCAAGTAAACACAGCATTAGTTCATGAGTTAACAACAGCTGGTATAGCAGCCATCGGATTAAATGGCTTTGATAATCAGTTGATAGTCGTAGACTTTTTAGATCAAGAGACTTACGGGTATGTAGGAGCTATTAAAAATATCAATACATCCTTATTGGAAGCTTTAATGGGTGTAGGGATTGTACCTGTTATTGCCTGCGTAGGTACGACCGAAGCAGGTCAGGCTCTTAATATTAATGGCGATACGGTAGCAAGTGAAATTGCTTTAGCCGTCGGAGCAGATAGCTTACTACTCGTGACAGATGTGAGTGGTATCCGTATTGAAGATGAATATCAAGCAATAGCTACACCTAGTCTTATAGATCAATGGACAGAGCAGGGCCATATTTACGGTGGAATGATTCCGAAAGTGCAAGGAGCGATTGACTGTTTACGGGCAGGGATTCCTTCTGTACAAATTGTAGGCGCAACTTTAATTGGTACAACAATTGTAGCCACAAGTGAACTTCTTTCTTCCTAGTGTTCTAAATAGGATAGCTTGAGAAGTATAGTTGTTGAAAGAAACTATTTTAAATGATAGTGGAGATGATAACATGAGTGTTTTATTTGAGAATTACGGCAAGCGTCGTGCACAAATTGTTAAAGGTCAGGGGACAATTGTTGAGGATTCAACAGGGAAGCAATACTTGGATTTTACTAGTGGCATTGCTGTGGTGAGTCTTGGTCATGCCCATCCAGCCGTTGTACAGGCACTTCAAGAGCAAAGCCAAAAGCTATGGCATATTTCAAATCTTTTTGAAATACCAGGTCAGGAAAAGGTGGCAGAAAAATTAATTGCTAATACACACTTTTCACATGCCTTTTTTTGTAATAGCGGGGCTGAGGCTAATGAAGCGGCCATTAAATTAGCTCGTAAGCATACAGGCAAACATCATATTATTACATTTGAAAAATCATTCCACGGTCGTACTTTTGGAGCAATGTCTGCAACAGGTCAAGGCAAAGTACATAATGGCTTTGGACCACTCGTAGAAAAATTTTCGATTCTGCCATTTAATGATGCTGCTACACTTGAAGCAACCGTTGATGATTCAGTTGCAGCTATAATGCTAGAAATGATTCAGGGAGAGGGTGGCGTCAATAGTGTATCAGCAGAATTTGCCGCAGCTATTGCAAAAGTCTGTGAGGAGCAAGGTGTACTACTAATTGTTGATGAAGTGCAAACGGGCATTGGAAGAACAGGAACACGCTATGCATTTGAACAAACGGTATTAAAGCCACATATCGTAACTTTGGCAAAAGGCTTAGGTGGTGGTTTCCCTGTTGGTGCAATGCTCGGAACTGCTGAGCTTCATGCTACATTTAGTCCAGGAACACATGGTACAACATTCGGTGGAAACCCTCTTGCGATGAATGTGGCACAAGCTGTTTTAAATCATGTGTTTGAGCCGGATTTTTTACACCAGGTACGAGAAATATCTGCCTATTTTGTGGCACAACTAAGGGCTCATTTATCTTCTAGCTATACTGTTCAAGGCCAGGGTCTCTTGTTAGGGATTGGCTGTGGGGACACGGAAGTTGCGCCTTATATCGCGGCAGCGGAAGAAAGTGGTCTTTTATTAGTAGGGGCAGGGCCAACAGTTATTCGTCTTTTGCCTCCATTAACGGTCACAAAGGAAGAGATTGACAAAGCAGTAGCTATTTTAAAGAACATATTACCGTGAAAATAAACTTTCGTTCAGCAGAAAGTGAGGCATTAGCGGCAAAAATGACTAGACATTAGGATGAACAAAGAATCTGCTAGATATGAGCAGATTCTTTGCGCTATAAATGCTATTGTAGCTGTTTTACTAATGTTGCCACTAATTTTGGTAACCAATCTTCAAGCTGACTAAACGTAAATCCTGCCTTCTCAGCCTTAGCATTAGACATATACCAATCAGCAGGCACCCCATAAGGAGACTGTGATTCCTCATCACCACCAATGAGGGAAATTTTTGCGCGCTGACCACTTGCTTCTTCAATTAGCGCAATTAGATCTTTGAGAGATATGGCCCCTGATGCGGTAGCATTGTATGGTCCCTCAATAGGAGTAACGCCCGCAAAGTATAAAAATTCAGCAGCTTCCCTATCTGTAATATAACTCATCTTTGCATCAATGTTCGGTAAAGTAATCGGCTGATTCTGTAAAATATGTTCAACGTGGAAATGTAAACGTCGAGTATAATCATCTTCACCCATCACAATTGGGAAACGTACAGCTACGACTGGGAATGAAGCTTCTTTGAATAAGACTGCCTCCGCTTGTCGTTTTCCTTCTCCATAAGAAAATTCCTCTTGATGTCCCATACGAATTTGATACTGGTATGGATCAAAGTCTTCTTCCTTTTTCATCTTACCATCTACCTCATATGTTGAAAGAGTAGAAGTAAAGACGAGCTTTTTCGTTTTTCCCTTTAATATCTCGCAAATCGCTTGTGCCTCGTTGGGCGAATAGCAAATATTATCATAGACAATGTCCCATGTTGTATTGGCTAGTGCCTGTTCTAAAGCATCACGATCATTACGATTTACTACTAATTGCTTAACATGTGTACCAAAGGGGTTGCCACTTTGACCACGTGTTAAAATCGTTACATTATGTCCATTTTGAATACAAAGATCAACTAGCTTTTTTCCAAAAAAACGTGTGCCTCCTAAAATCAATATGTTCATATATTTTCACCCCTTCAAAATAGTAGTCCTCTTAATAATGACAAAAAAACAGACTTACTACAATTCATAAGTAATATGCAGTAAGTCTGTTTAATTGATTATCTAATACAAATGCTTTTGCTAAGGCATAATGGATTAGCGCCTTGATGTTTCAGTTGGAGTAGTGGTATTACCATTGTCTCCTCCATTTGTGCCATCTCCGGGGTTATCAGATCCATCGCCATTGCTTCCGGAGCCATCACCGTTATTGGAGCCATTGCCATTGTTACCAGAACCATCACCGTTATTGGAGCCATTGCCGTTATTACCAGACCCGTTCCCGTTATTGGAGCCATTGCCGTTACTACCCGAACCATTACCATTGCCATTAGTAGGTGGTGTTGTAGGTGGTATTGGTTCTTGGTCGTTTTCCTCTGGGTCAGGTTCATTTTCACTACCGCCAGTAGACACAACATTGGAGTGTGGTGATGTTAAACCTGTAATATCTACAGCGACCACTACATAAGCTTGTCCACTAGCAACCGTAATGCTTTGTGTTGACTCTAGTACGGACGTTACAAGTGTATTACCGCCATTCGTAACGTTGTAGATACGATAACCAACAACATCATTCGATGACTCTGACCATGATAATGTAGAGCCATTTACTGAAGCTGAGACAGCTCCTGGAGGGCTACCATCCGCTGGGAAATCAACTGCTGATACAGATGAATTCGACAATGTAGAATTCTTTGGTAACAGACTAGCAGGGTTCCCGCCAAGTCTACCTAACATTCGTTTAATAAAGTCTTGATTAATGCCTGCGCCACCTGCTTTTACAAACTCTGCTGGTGTATTTGGCAACGCATTATAAGTTTTTCCTTTAATCGTCACAACACTTGAAGAGGCTAAGCTATCATCAGGTTGTGATGGTAAAAATACTTTCGCATTAAATAAATCTGAGCGTACAAGACCTGCGCTAGCACAAGCTGCAGAAGGGGCCATGCCGGAAATGCCACAGAATGATGCTGTCACAACATTTTTAGGCGCCTTAAAACTTGTTGGAGGGTCAATTAGCTGAGGGTCCGCATCGTAAACAGCATTCATTAAAGTACCCCATAGCTTATTCACCCGAACGCTTGGCTGTAAATAGGTGTTGTTAAATGCATAAAGTGTACGAGGTTGATCGTAACCCATCCAAACACCAAGAGATACATTAGGGTTATAACCAACTAACCAAACATCTTTATATTCTTGAGAAGTCCCTGTTTTTGCAGCGAAATCAGAAGAGAATTTTAATGTATTTCGTGCCATTGTCCCTGTTCCTTTAGTGAGAACATCACGTAGCATATCTGTCACGATATAAGATGTTTCTGGGCTAAATACTTGAACAGGTTCTACTTCATGTTGGTAAACAATATTTCCTTCTTGGTCTTCAATTCGATCAATCATATAAGCGTCAATGAATTGGCCACCATTTGCAAAGGTAGCAAAGGCATTTGTATTTTCTTCAACAGTAGTTCCTTCGCTTAAAGCACCGATCCCAGTTGCTAGGTTAGTAAAATCATCTGGATGTAATTTTGAGAATCCCATTTTTACTAACAAATCTGCAGGGCGTCTACTAATAATATCATTATATAAACGTAGTGCTGAAATGTTTTGAGAATCTGCTAAAGCTTCACGTGCTGGAATAAGACCTCGCTCATCACTCGTAATATAGTTACTTGGACTCCAAGAACCAATTGAGAATTTCACGTCAACTAATGGACTACCCGCACCGATTACGCCATACTCAATGGCAGGTCCATAAACAAGTAATGGTTTCATTGTAGAACCGTTAGAACGATAAGCTTGTGTTGCATGGTTTACTTGAGTGGTTTTAAAGTCTCGACCACCGACAAAGCTTAAAATACGACCTGTCGTATTCTCTATTAAAATACTACCTACTTGTACCGGCATCTCAATATCAATCTCTTCACCAGTAACAGGATCTTTCCCTTTACCAGTATACGTATGACCATAATACTGGAAGTCTTTTGCTGCTTTTTGCATCGCATCATACATATCTTTATTAATGGTTGAATAAATACGATAGCCTTTTGAACGAACATCACGATCTGCTAAAATCGTATATTTATCCTTTAATTTTTTTTCTGACTTTAAGCGCTCTGGGTCAATCCCATCATCTTTTGCTAATTTTTCAGCAATAATATCTTTTGCACGAGCTTCAAGCTCATAAGTCAACCAAGGATAACGATCCTCCGCGCGCATTTCTGGTCCACGGAAATCGGCAGCAATATCATAGTTTAACGCTTCATTATACTGTGCATCATCAATATAACCAGCTTCTTTCATACGATAAAGTACTGTTTTCATACGATCAATACCTGGTTTCAAAGCTTCTTCACTTTTCAGTTCACCTGTATTTGTAAATGGTGTATAAGCAAATGGTGCCTGTGGAATACCAGCTATGTACGCAGCTTGAGGAAGAGTCAATTCTTTTGCTTTTACGCCAAAAATTCCTTCCGCAGCTGTTTCAACACCTGCAATATTTCGTCCTGAAGAGTTACGACCATAGGGAATGATATTTAAATAAGCCTCTAATATTTCTTCCTTCGTCATAAAATGTTCTAAACGCATCGCTAGTAAAATTTCCTTAGCTTTACGCTCGTATGATACTTCATTAGTTAGTACTTGGTTTTTAATAAGCTGCTGGGTAAGTGTAGAACCACCTGTCTGCGTTGCAGAGTTTGTGACATCTTGTAATAACCCACGAATAACTGCTTTAGGAACAATTCCGTTATGCTCTCGGAAATATTCATCTTCTGTTGCCAGAACAGCATTCACGACCTCTGGTGCAACATTGCTAAGCGAAGTTTCACGTCGATCTAAATCTGTCCTTAATTTCCCAATATAAATATCGTTGGCAAAATAAATCTCACTGGTTTCTTCATAGCTAAAAATTTGATCCCTTAACTCTTGTTTTGAGCGTAACGGTTCTTCTTTTACAAGAGAAGCAAAATAACCAGCTCCAACTGAACCGACAAATACAGTGCCAACCAATGCAAAGACTAAAAATAGTAAAAATAAGTTCCAGGTAACACTACCTGAAATACGTAATTTCTTCATCCATTTTTGTTCAAGTAATTCATCGATCTTTGCATTGATTTTTTCAATCCAATCTTTCAATGTATCGACCTCCTAAAATCTTGTCTATTATAGCACATATTGTTTTAGCACGAACATAGTTATTGACTTTGAAAAAGAATCGTATAAAATTATGTTTATAGTTTTCTGGTGATGAAGAGCTTGCAGTAGTGTCTATATTCCCTGTTTAGAGAGCCAGTGGTTGGTGAAAACTGGTCATATTGTAGAGACGAATTACGTGCTTGGAGCTTAGACGTGCGCGCCTGCGATAAAGGCGGCTGAATGAAGTGGAAGGTGGATGACATCTTCAAGCTGGGTGGTACCGCGTTAGTTTGCAACTTAACGTCCCTGCATGCAATTGTTTGCGTGTAGGGACTTTTTTTATTTAAACATGTCCATGCACGTAATGAATTTAACCATTTTAGGAGGAATGAACATGACAAACGAATTATTACAAGATTTAGAATGGCGTGGTTTGCTATACCAACAAACAGATGCGGAAGGCATGGCAAAATTATTAGATGAACAATCTGTATCTTTATACTGTGGGGTAGATCCAACAGCTGACTCCATGCATATTGGACATATTGTTCCATTGTTAACACTTCGTCGATTCCAAAAAGCGGGCCACCGTCCAATTTTACTCGTTGGTGGTGCGACAGGGATGATCGGTGACCCATCTGGCCGTTCAGAAGAGCGCCAATTACAAACAGTAGAGCAAATCGATAAAAACGTTCAAGGAATCCGTAGTCAATTAGAACGTATTTTCGAATTTGCGGAAGATGGCAATGGTGCTCAGCTTGTGAACAATCGTGACTGGATTGGTAATATAAACACAATTGAATTTTTACGTGATTACGGGAAACTAATTAACGTAAACTATATGTTAGCAAAAGATACGATTGCTTCTCGTCTTGACACAGGAATCTCGTTTACAGAGTTTGCCTATAC
This sequence comes from Lysinibacillus sp. UBA5994, assembly GCF_002429725.1. Lineage (NCBI taxonomy): Bacteria > Bacillati > Bacillota > Bacilli > Caryophanales > Bacillaceae > Lysinibacillus > Lysinibacillus sp. UBA5994. The sequence goes on from NZ_DJAU01000024.1 coordinate 120,992, forward strand.
GTTAATTCAAGGTATTGATTACAATCATTTATACAATCACTACAATTGCCGTATTCAAGTAGGTGGCTCTGACCAATGGGGTAATATTACAACAGGGTTAGAGGTTATTCGTAAAACACACGAGGAAGAAACGAAAGCCTTTGGAATTACGATTCCATTAGTAACAAAGGCAGATGGTACAAAGTTTGGTAAAACAGCAGGTGGTGCTGTTTGGCTAGATAGTAAGAAAACATCTCCATATGAATTCTACCAATTCTGGATCAATGCAGCTGATGCAGATGTCATAAAATACTTAAAAATCTTCACGTTCCTATCTCGTGAAGAAATTGAAGCTTTAGCCGTATCTGTAGAGGAGGAGCCACATTTACGTAAGGCCCAAAAGGCGCTAGCTGAAGAAATGACTCGTTTAATACATGGTCAAGAGGCATTAGAGCAAGCCATCCGTATTACAGCTGCTTTATTCTCAGGAGATCTAAAAGCACTTTCAGCCGAAGAAATGAAGGACGCTTTTAAAGACGTTCCTTCTATTGAAATGGCTAAAGAGGATAAAAACATTGTGGACCTACTTGTGGAGGCCGGCATTTCCTCTTCAAAACGTCAAGCACGTGAAGATGTATCAAATGGTGCAATTAGTGTAAACGGTGAAAAGGTAACAGATTTAGAATATGTAGTCGATGCGAAGGATCGTTTAGAGGATGCATTTAGCATTGTCCGTCGAGGTAAGAAAAAATATCATATGGTGAAATTTATCTAATTTCTATTTGCAAAACCACATCCCAAAAAACGCTGGATGTGGTTTTTTCATCATAAGAAACTTGGAGGTTTTATTTGTTCATATTCTTTAGGATGCAGTATTTTTCCAAGCTTTATAGCACCTTCAATAAGTCGTGGAGAAGGGCGACAATACAGCCATTCTTCCATTACATGGAGCTGTTCCGATTGAATGGCATGTAACTCTTTGGCATATGGACGTTTTAATAAATTAGCAGGTTGGATACGCTCAAATGCGACACCAACCCAAGCCATCATGATATAGTCAGGCTGGCGTTTAACAACATCTGTCCAATCTGTTTGAACACTAGCAAGCTCAACATCTTGAAATAGATTTATGCCACCAGCAAGAGCGCTAATTTCTGTTAGCCAATTTATTTTCCCAGGAGTGAAAATAGGGTTCGGCCACCATTCCCAATACAGGGTAGGTTTCTTCGGAATTGTTTGTGCAATGGAATACATTTTTTCGATGGAATGCATGTACTCTTCAGCAATTGTCTTTGCTTGTTCCTCCACTTGACAAGCTTTCCCGAGTGTCAGAAGATCTTGCGCAATTTCTTCTAATGAGTTTGCATTAAAAATAATATGAGGAATATTTCTTTCTTTTAGTGCCTCAATGTTTTTTTCCATACCAGGTACACTCAAGGAAGCCAGAACAAGATCAGGCTGTAATGCCTCTAATGCATCCATGTTAATTGATAAATCAGGCCCAAGCTGTGGTAGATCTTTAACCGATGATGGCCAATCAGAATAATCATCAACTCCAACGAGCTGGTCTGTCAGCCCTAAATAGGCGACTAATTCTGTATTGCTAGGACAAATTGAAATTAAACGCATATTATTTTCTCCTATTCTTTTTAAGAAAAGTATAGCGAGAGTTCCCGTGATAGACAATGTGTGTGTATCGAGTCCATAAAAAAGTGGAGAAAACATTTGTTTTCTCCATCCTTTGTATAGGCTTATAGGAAACCGTCGATTAAGAAAGGGCAACTGCCTCGAGTGACTCTTCTTTTTTCACAATAGGACCCATTGCATTTGTGATGATTTGTTTGATATCCTCTAGTGTTGCTTTACGAGGGTTCGTCTCAGCACACACATCTAATAATGCATTTTTTGCTAAGATCTCAATATCCTCATCTTTTGCACCTAATTCACGGAAGCCGCTAGGAATATTTAAATCTTGTGATAACTTCTCAATCGCTGTAATAGCCTTTTCAGCCGCATCTCGCTTACTTAAACCCTCTACATTTTCTCCTAATAATTCAGCGATACGAGCAAAGCGCTCTGTACGTGCTGTGACATTATATCGACAAACATGTGGCAATAAAATAGCGTTGCACACGCCATGTGGTAGGTTATAGAAACCACCCAATTGATGAGCAATTGCATGAACATAGCCAAGTGATGCATTATTAAAGGCCATTCCCGCTAAAAATTGTGCATATACCATTTGTTCACGCGCTTCTATATCAGCTCCATTTGCATAGGCACGTGGTAGATATTCAGGAATTAGCTGAAGGACCTTTTCAGCACATGCGTCCGTGATTGGTGTAGCATTCGTAGAAACGAATGATTCAATAGCATGTGTTAGTGCATCGACCCCAGTAGCTGCCGTAAGAGCAGGAGGTAAACCAATCATTAATTCAGGATCGTTTATAGAAAGTAACGGTGTCACATGCTTATCAACAATGGCCATTTTTACTTTGCGTGCTGTATCCGTGATAATAGTGAAACGAGTCATTTCACTGGCAGTACCAGCAGTTGTATTAATTGCAATTAATGGCACAAGTGGATTTTGTGATTTATCAACGCCTTCATAATCATGAATGCGTCCACCATTCGAAGCAATAAGTCCGATACCTTTTGCTGCATCGTGTGCGCTGCCTCCTCCAAGAGAAACAATAGAATCACAGTTTTCTGCATGATACACGGAAATGCCATCTTCTATGTTTTGATCTGTTGGATTTGGTTCTGCTTTAGGGAAAATTGCTACATCAATTCCAGCAGCTGTAATGATGTTTGCAATTTGTTCTGAGAGACCTAATTTGTGTAGACCCTCATCTGTTACGATTAATGTCTTTTTCACTTCTAAATCATTTAAGCGTTTACCAACTTCTTGAATTGCTCCAGGTCCAAATAAGTTTGTTTTCGGCATAACAAATTGCTTTAGAACGTCTGACATATTTCCAACCCCTTTTAAAAAATTATTATTGCTTGAATGATGGTGAACCACCTTTCGCAATTCATCGTATTCTATTTTTTGTAAAAGTTCAACTCGTATTTTTATTAAAATTGTTAAATTTCTTCATGTTATTATTTTGCAAAAAAGTTAAGGTGATGATAGGAGCATTGGAATGTTGTTTTGTTGTAGAATATTGAATTTAAAAAGGTTTTAAAAATATTTTACTATGAAAGTAAAATATATTTTTTGGAAAACAGTTCTATTTTGAGGATCTAATGAATAGTAAATAACTGATATTTTGTTTTTATTATAAAGGTAGTGATTATGTTATTTTGAAACTATGTAATTGCTATTTTAAAGTACATAAAATTGCCACAATATAAGAGAAAAAATTATTGTTGGTTATAATAATCTGGGCAATGCGTCTGCGATAAAAAAGTAGTGCATCATTTTGAAGAAATCAGTGAAAATAAAAATTCTTGCTTTGGATTAAATTTATAGTTAGATAATCTAATTAAAAGGTGATTGTAATGACAAAAAGTAAGAAAACGTACACACATGAAGATGATTTACCTGTATTGGGGGTAGAGCCGTATATTGAACTGATTCAAATATCTTCTTCAAGTGATACAAATCGAGAAGATGCCAAGCTGGGATTAATGTTGTTATGGTTAAGTGATTATGTGCTGGATGTAGCAGACAATGAGTTAGCTCCTTTTGGCATTACGGAAAGTAAATTAGACTTATTACTATTGCTGACTCTACATGAAGATAGACGAGCGACTCCATCAGCTTTAGCTCAACGATTAGGAATTACGAGAGCATCAGCAACGTCAATGCTTGATTGGCTAGAAAAGAGAAATCTTGTTGTACGGAATCATAGTAAAGAAGATCGGAGGAAGGTCTATGTAAGTTTAACGGATGAAGGTCGTGCTTTTATAACGAAAGTGTTACCGACTTATTGGTCGTCATGTGCTTCTAATTTAATTGATTTGGAACCTGATGAACGAAAAGTATTTGAAAAGCTAGTGAGTAAATTATTAAAATCTATACAAAGAAAATTAAAGGTGGAACGTTAAACTGTAGCTATGTTGGTACAGTTTAATTTTTAATCGTTTAATTAGATTATCTAACTATAAGTTAATCGAACTAAAAAGGTGATGTATTTAAATGAACATTGTAATTTCAGGAAATCGAGCAAATTATGCTTTAATGACAACTATTTTATCCTGGACAGGAATGGTAGTGATGTCGAGTCTCTATTTAACAATACCTCTGATTAGTGTATTCAGTGATTATTTTCATATTTCATTGACTAAAGCGGGTTTTACATCTAGTGTTTTTTCACTTGGATTTGCACTAGGGTGTTTTTTCTATGGTGCGATATCAGAAAAATATGGTCGTAAAAATATCATTGTATTTGGGCTTTTTTCATTAAGCGTAATAACGTTACTTCTAGGTTTAGTTAATGACTTTTCTTTTATCCTTCTATTGAGAGGATTACAGGGGCTTGCGGCAGCAACATTTTCACCAGTAGCACTTGCCTATACTCTTGAGGTTTTTCCAAATGATCGAAAAGTTGGGGCAGTAGGTTCTATCAGTACGGGATTTCTTGTAGCGGGTATAGTTGGTCAGGTGTTTAGTGGATATGTAAGCGACCATAGTCATTGGCACGTCATCTTTTATGTACTTGCTGTAGTGTATGTTATGACTGCTTTGTTAGTCGTGTGGATCTTACCGAAGGGAATAATTCAGAATGAAACTAAAAATATATGGGCTCCTCTGAAGAGAATTGGTATTATTTTCACCAATAGAAATTTGATCTTTAGTTATATCATTGCGTTTGTATTATTAATGTCATTTGTCAGTATGTACATTATTTTAGGGGCTTATTTAACGAGTGATTTCTTTGGTATGAAAAGTCAGAACCTTATTTACATTCGTATCTTTGGGATAGTAGGGATGGTTATGTCACCATTTGCGGGGAAAATAGCAAAGCGTTTTAATGTGCTGTTTGTACTGAAAATGGCCTTAACTCTTTCGATTATTGCACTGACCGCGATGAGCTTTATTTCAACTATAGCCGGTTTAACAATCAGTAGTATTTTATTTGTTGGTGGGATTGCACTTGCTGTTCCTTCATTAGTAACGCTTGTTAGTCAGTTAGGTTGGAATATGGGAGGGATTGCAGTTTCTATGTACACAGTAATTTTATTTGCTGGAACAAGTGTTGCACCGTTCATATCTGCTTATTTCATACAATTTGGTAGCTTTACTGTAGCCTTCCTCCTACTTGCTACAATACTCGGTACTGGATTAGTTTTTGCGCTAATGATTAAAAGCGGAAAAAACGTAGGTTCTAATTGATTGTTCATAGAAAAAAAGCCCTGAAGCCTTGGTATACAAGGGATTTCAGGGCTTTTATTAGCATCAATTGATTAACGAGAGAAGTACTCTA